>JAJXVG010000218.1 GCA_021782315.1 Pseudomonadota bacterium
TCCAGCGGCTCCATGCTCTGGCCATCCTTCGATTCGGGCTGCTGGCCGGCCAGACCAAGCATCTGCGGCTGTGACGGGCCGTAGATATCGGCATCGAGGATACCGACGCGGGCGCCTTCCTGGGCCAGGGCGAGGGCCAGGTTAACCGCCGTCGTGCTCTTGCCGACGCCGCCCTTGCCCGAAGCGACGGCGATGATGTTCTTGACGCCCGGCAGCAGCTTGACCCCCAACTGCACCGAGTGCGCGACGATCTTGCTGAAGACATTGGCCGAAACGTTGCCGACCCCGGGCACGGTGCGCACGGCGGCAATCACCTGCTTGCGGATCTGGTCGATCTGGCTCTTGGCCGGATAAGCAAGTTCGATGTCGAAAGAAACATCGTCACCATCGAGTTTAATGTTCTTCACTGACTTGCCGGCGACAAAATCCTTACCGGTATTGGGGTCGACCGCCGCCGAAAGCGCAGCCTTGATTTGCTGTTCCGAGAGACTCATGAAAACTCCAGTTCTGAGGTGGCCGCCGGACAATACCCGACAGATTTTGTACAGTATACCTCAAAGCCGGAGTTGGAATCAGCCCTGCTGAACGGTATCCAGCCGATAACCCTGTCCGTAGACCGAAGACAGCATCAGGCCGCTCTCGCCGCTCAGCCCCAGTTTTTTACGCAAGCGACTGGCATGGGTATCGACAGTGCGCGTATCGACGCCGACTTCGCGTACCCAGACGCTGGTCAACAACTCGTCCCGCGACAATACGCGCCCGACATTGCGCAACAGGATGAGCGCCAAGTCGTATTCGCGCTGGGTCAAATCGACATCGGTACCGGCCATGCTGATTCGCCGCCCTTCGAGGTCGATCTCGACGCTGCCGTAGCGCAATATCTCCGTGCTCGGCCGGAGACGGCGCAGGAGTGCATGGATCCGCGCCATAAACTCCATGTACCGAATCGGCTTCGGCATATAGTCGTCAGCTCCCTGGTGCAGAATATCGGCGGCCGAATCCTCCTCGGTGCGCCCGGTACAAAAGACCACCGGCACATCCCAGCCACAGTGTTCGCGAATGTATCTCAGCACCTCGTCGCCGCCGATATCTGGCAGATCCCAATCGATGATGAAAAAATCGAAACTGCGCATGCCCAGGGCTTCGATGCAAGCCTTCCCTTCCGAAAAAATTTCGACGTGATACCCCTCGCTCCGGAGAAGCGCCTTGATTATCTCAGCCTGGCTTCGGCTATCGTCAACCACTGCAAAAATCATAGTGTCTCCCTGTATTTGCCACAAATTTTGCGCTCATTAACAAAGATTCCGCAATGACTTATGCATATTTTTTTACCAACCGTCACAGAGGCTTACGTTCAGCAACAATAGAAAACAAGGTGAAGCGAACCGGATTTCTAAAACCCCGCCCGGCTTCCTCGCGGTAAAATCGCCTTTTACTTTCAAGCCCGCCCCTCCCCATGTCGCGCAAAATACTCGTCACCTCCGCCCTGCCCTATGCCAATGGCGCCATTCACCTGGGGCACCTGGTCGAATACATCCAGACAGACATCTGGGTCCGCTTCCAGAAAATGGCCGGCAACGAATGCTGGTACGTCTGCGCCGACGACACCCACGGCACGCCGATCATGCTGCGCGCCGAAAAGGAAGGAATCACGCCGGAACAACTGATCGCCCGCGTTCATGACGAGCACGCCCGCGACTTTTCCGGTTTCCACGTCGGCTTCGATAATTACTACACCACCCATTCCGACGAAACGCGCCAGTGCGCCAACGACATCTACCTGAAGCTGCGCGCCGCCGGCCTGATCGAGACGCGGACCATCGAGCAGTATTACGACCCGGTCAAACAGCTCTTCCTGCCCGACCGCTTCATCAAGGGCGAGTGTCCGAAATGCGGCGCCAAGGACCAGTACGGCGACAACTGCGAATCCTGCGGCGCCGCCTATGCCCCAACCGACCTCAAGGATCCGTATTCCGCCGTCTCCGGCGCAAAACCGGAACTGCGCAACTCGGAACACTATTTCTTCAAACTCTCCGATCCCCGCTGCGAAACCTTCCTGCGCCGCTACACCAGCCGCGACAACGGTGTCCTGCAAAGCGAAGCCGCCAACAAGATGCAGGAGTGGCTGGGTGCTCCCGGCGAGAACAAGCTGACCGACTGGGACATTTCGCGCGACGCGCCCTATTTCGGTTTCGAAATTCCCGATGCGCCGGGCAAATATTTCTATGTCTGGCTCGATGCGCCGATCGGCTACATGGGCTCGTTCAAGAATCTCTGCTCGAAAAACGGCCTCGATTTCAACGAATACTTCAGACCGGACTCGACGACCGAGCTCTACCATTTCATCGGCAAGGACATCCTCTATTTCCACGCCCTGTTCTGGCCGGCCGAACTGGCCCACGCCGGTTTCCGCACGCCGACGAGGATCTTCGCGCACGGATTCCTGACTGTCGACGGCGCCAAGATGTCGAAATCCCGCGGTACCTTCATCACCGCCGAAAGCTACCTGAAGACCGGTCTCAACCCGGAATGGCTGCGCTATTACTATGCCGCCAAGCTGTCGGCGACGATGGAGGATATCGACCTCAATCTCGAGGATTTCTGCGCCCGGGTCAATTCGGACCTGGTCGGCAAGTACGTGAATATCGCCAGCCGCTCGGCCGGCTTCATCAGCAAGCGCTTTGCCGGGCAACTGGCCCCCGCGGCAACCGACCTGCCGGCAATCAAGGCCATACAGGAAGCGGCCGGTCGTGTCGCCGAACTCTACGAGGCCCGCGAATTCGGCAAGGCCATGCGCGAGGTGATGGCCCTGACCGATGCAGCCAACCAGTACGTCGATAGCGTCAAACCCTGGGAATTGGCCAAGCAGGAAGGCCGGGAGATCGAACTGCACGCCGCCTGCAGCAATGCGCTCAACCTGTTCCGCCTGCTCACCGTACTGCTCAAGCCCATCCTGCCGGTTCTCGCCGGCAAGGTCGAAAAATTCCTCAACATTGCCCCCCTGGCCTGGCAAGACACGCAAAGCCTACTCGCCGCCGGCCATGGCATCAATGCCTACGAACACCTGATGACCCGCATCGATGCCAAGCTGATTGAAAAGCTGCTCGAAGCCAACAAGGAATCTTTGGCGCCGGCTCAGGAGCAACAATCGCCGCAGCGCCACGCCGAACACCAGCAAAACGAGGCGAAAGCAGAAAGCCCCTGGGAGCCGTTCTGCAATATCGACGACTTCATGAAGCTGGACCTGCGAATCGCCCGGATCGCCAACGCCGAACAGGTCGAAGGCGCCGACAAGCTCGTCCGCCTGACGCTCGACCTCGGCAACGACGAGACGCGCAATGTCTTCGCCGGCATCAAGGCGGCCTACGATCCGGCCCAGTTGATCGGACGGCTGACCGTCATGGTCGCCAACCTTGCACCGCGTAAAATGAAGTTCGGCCTGTCCGAAGGCATGGTCCTGGCCGCCTCCGACACCACCGGCAGCGTTCCTGGACTCTTCCTGTTGTCGCCGGACTCGGGAGCGCAACCCGGTATGCGTGTCAAATGAATCGGCGCCACCGGCAAAGGCCGGAAACACATGGATCGCCTGCTGCGCCGCAGCAATACGGCGATCAAAGCTCAAGTATCACTTTAACTTAACGATCCAATCTAGCTACGGGGTTTGGCCTTTTCGATCTATCCACAAAATCTGTGGATAAGTCTGTGAATGAATCGAGAGGGAAGCTGCTAAGTAACCGTTCCACAAGGATTTTTCTTGCCCTGCCCGAAACTTGGGCTAGACGCTAAACCATTGATTTAAAACACGTACACAAAACACGGCAGCAATGCAATAAATTCAAGCCGGTAAAAACCGAGCACCATTTCGGCGCATATTTTTACTGTGAATAAGTCAAGACCTGACATTCGCCTTGTCAAGCTTTTCGAGATTTTTTTTACAAAACCATGCGGACAGAGTCATGCCCAACGCTTCAAATCGTCCCCCGCGCCCGAACCTGACCGGCCCGATCTTCCTCTACGCCCTGTGCGACCTGTTCGGCCTGGCCTGCGTCGGCATCGGTGCCAGCTGGTTTGTCGCCGGCAAGGGGGCCATCCTGGTCAATTTTCCGGCATCGGCCGTCGAGGCGGTCGCGTGCACGGCGGGCGGTCTCGCGGTCATGCTCTGGGCCGTCGCCCGGATTTTACGCGAACTGGCCAAGCAGGCACCGGCGATGCAGGCCCGTTACGACGCCTATATCGCCGCTCACCACCCGGAGCAAGCCGGCCGGGCCGCCGAGGACAAATCGATCTAGTCGTCACCCCTGCCCTGTGGCTTGAGCCATTCGGGCAATTCGCGGTTGCCCGCATTATCGATGATGTATTGGCGTACCAGGCGGCGAACCACTTGCGAAGAGGTCAAATCCTTGGCGGCGCAAATTTCCTCGAAGATTTTCTTCTTCTGCGGATCGATCAGGATGGTTAAACGCGCGGTACGGTTCTCCATGATTTACTTTGGCTTGACTCAATCACATCATATTAACATGTAATTAACATTGACGATTAACTGGGCGCTCATATAATGCAACGCTTACTGATCGAGCCCGCTCCATGAAAATCGCCTTCCACCCCAAGCTGCTGGATTGCCTGCCGACCTACAACCGCGTGCAATTCAGCAAGGACGTGGCGGCCGGAATAACCGTCGGCGTTCTCGCTCTGCCCCTGGCCATGGCCTTTGCCATCGCCTCCGGTTGCTCGCCGACGGCCGGCATCTGGACGGCCATCGTGGCCGGTCTGATCATCTCGCTGGTCGGCGGCTCGCGCGTCCAGGTCGGCGGCCCGACCGGCGCCTTCATTCCGATCATCTACGGCATCGTCGCCATCAACGGCTTCAGCAACCTGCTCGGGGCAACCATGCTGGCCGGAATTTTCCTGCTCGCCATGGGGTTGGCGCGCATGGGACAGTTGATCCGCTTCATCCCGGTCACCGTCGTCATCGGCTTCACCAACGGCATCGCCGTCGTCATCTTCCTCGCCCAGATCAAGGATTTCTTCGGGCTGCAAATCGAC
>JAJXVG010000029.1 GCA_021782315.1 Pseudomonadota bacterium
TCCCTACCCGAAATCGATCTGCACCTCGGTCAATCAACAGGTCTGCCACGGCGTTCCGGGCGAACGCATCCTGAAGAACGGCGACATCGTCAATCTCGACATCACGACGATCAAGGACGGTTACCACGGCGACACCAGCCGGATGTTCATCATCGGCGAAGGGTCGATCCAGGCCAGGCGTCTGTGCGAAATCACCTTCGAATGCATGTGGCTGGGTATTTCCGTCGTCAAGCCGGGCGCCTTCCTCGGCGACATCGGCGCCGTCATCCAGAAATATGCCGAAAGAAACGGCTGCTCGGTCGTTCGCGAATTTTGCGGCCACGGTATCGGCGCCAAGTTCCACGAAGACCCGCAGGTGCTCCATTACGGCAAGAGCGGTACCGGCCCGCGCCTGGAGCCGGGCATGATCTTCACCATCGAACCGATGATCAACGCCGGCAAGGCGGCGATCCGCGAAATGGCTGACGGCTGGACCATCGTCACCAAGGACCGCAGCCTTTCGGCACAGTGGGAACACACCGTCCTGGTCACCGAAACGGGATATGAAATCATGACCCTGTCCGCCGGCGCCCGCGCCAAACCAGACTGGATCGCCTGATGTCCTGCGATGTCGCCGCCCTGAGGGCAGAAGTGAAAGCCGGCCAACTCCGGCTCCGGCAAAATTACGAACAGTCCCGCGACGCCCGCGCCCTTCTCGTCGACCGTTGCCGGCAGGTCGATGCCATTCTCGAAAAACTGTGGCTCTCCTTCGACTTCCCGGCCTCGCTCGCCCTGGCCGCGGTGGGTGGTTATGGACGCGGCGAGTTGTACCCGGCCTCCGACATCGATCTGCTGATCCTGCTCTCCCAGGAAGCGAACAGCGAAATCCAGGAGAAACTGGAGCGCCTGATCGGTTCCTTCTGGGACATCGGCCTCGAAATCGGCCATAGCGTCCGCACCATCCAGGATTGCCTGAACGAAGCTGCCGGCGACATCACCGTTCAGACCTCGCTGCTCGAAGCCCGCCTGCTGACCGGCAACGCCAAACTGTTCGCCACCTTTCAGAAACGCCTGCACGGCAACCTCGACCCACTGGTCTTTTTCGAGGCCAAGCGGCTCGAACAACAGGAACGGCACCTGCGCTACAACGAAACCCCCTTCAGCCTGGAACCCAATTGCAAGGATTCGCCGGGCGGTCTGCGCGATCTGCAGGTTATTTTCTGGATCGCCAAGGCCGCCGGCTTCGGGGCAAGCTGGGCCGAACTTCAGCGGAACGGCATCATCTCCCACGAAGGAATGATGCAGGCCGAAGGGTGCGAGGCCTATCTGCGGCACTTGCGGATTCGCCTGCACTTCATGCTCGGAAGGCGCGAAGATCGCCTGCTCTTCGATTATCAGAGCAACCTGGCCGCCAACTACGGTTTTACCTCGGACGAAGCGAAGCGGGCTTCAGAAAAACTGATGCAGGTCTACTACCGCAATGCGAAAACGGTGGACCTGCTCAACACCATCCTGCTGCAGAACATGGGGACTGCCCTCACCCCGGAAAGCGAACAGGCGCCGCAACCCTTCGACGATCATTTCCAAATCGTCGGCAACCTGCTCGATATCCGCGGCGACAACCTGTTCGAAGATCAACCGGAACTCATCCTCGAGAGCTTTCTGATCATGCAGAAAAGCCACGAGCTGTCCGGCATGACCGCGCGTACGCTGCGCGCGCTCTGGCGGGCCAGCGACCGGATAGACCCGGCCTTCCGAGCCGACCCGGTCAATCGGGAAAGCTTTCTCAGGCTGCTGCAGAGCGACCGTGGAATCATCCATGAATTCCGGCGGATGAACCAGCTCGGGGTACTCGGCGCCTACCTGCCGAACTTCGGCCGGATCGTCGGCCAGATGCAGCACGACCTGTTCCACGTCTACACCGTGGACCAACATATCCTGCAGGTCCTGCGTAACATCCGCCGCTTCACCATGAGCGAATTCGCCCACGAATACCCGCTGTGTTCACGCATCGTCAGCGAACTGGACCGTCCCTGGCTGCTTTACGTCGCCGCTCTCTTCCACGACATCGCCAAAGGCCGCGGCGGCGACCACTCGGCCCTGGGCACGGTGGATGCCGAGGAATTTTGCCGCAAGCACGGCCTGACTCCTGAAGATACCGAGTTGGTCGTCTGGCTGGTCAGGAATCACCTGATCATGTCGCAGGTGGCCCAAAAGGAAGATCTGTCGGACCCCGAGATCATCGGCAACTTCGTCAAACTGGTCGGCGATACGCGCCATCTCCAGGCGCTTTACCTGCTGACCCACGCCGATATTCGCGGCACCAGCCCGAAGGTATGGAATCACTGGAAGGGCAAGCTGCTGGCCGATCTCTATTACCTGACCCTGCATCAACTGAGTCAGGGCGAAGTACCAGCCGCGCACGGCGTCATCGCCGAACGCCAGGCCGAAGCCATGCGCCTGCTACGTTTCTTCGCGCTCTCCGACACCGTGCACGAGCGCCTGTGGAAACAGCTGGACACGGTCTACTTCCTGCGCCACTCGGCCGAGGAAATCGCCTGGCACACGCGTTCGCTGCATTACCGGATATTCAACAACCAGCCTGTCGTCCGCGCCCGCCTTTACCAGGAAGGGGAAGGTCTGCAGATCATGGTCTACACCCAGGACCAGCCGGATCTCTTCGCCCGTATCGTCGGTTTCTTCGCCCGCGCCGGCTACAGCATCGTCGATGCCAAGATCCACACCACGGCTCACGGCTACGCGCTGGACAGCTTCGTCGTGCTGGATGTAGAGGATCGCGACAACAACCGCGAAATGGTCGCCTATATCGAACACGAGTTGGAACAGCGCCTATTGCGCCAGATGCCACCTGACATTCCCTCGGCCGGCCGCCTGTCGCGCCAGGTCAAGCACTTTCCGATCAAACCGGAGGTCAGCATCCGGGGCGACGAAAAGGGAACCCATTTCATCCTGTCTCTGATCGCTGCCGACCGTCCCGGCCTGCTCTACAGCGTCGCCAACACGCTGGCCGAACATGGCGCCAATCTGCATACCGCCAAGATCACGACGCTCGGCGAACGGGCCGAAGACGTCTTCCTGATCAGTGGCGGCGACCTCCGCGACAGCCATCACCGCATCCGCCTGGAAACGGAATTGATGGAACGGCTCAAGGTCTGACATGGGCAAGGGACAGTCCGGCCGCGGCCTGTCCCGCCCGCGATTCGATCAGACCGACATGCCGAGCGGCTGGCAGTTGTCCGGGCTGCCGACCAGCTTTTCGACAATGGCCCTGACCTGTCCCATGGCCTCGTTGAGGACGTGCCCGAGGCTTTCGAAACGGATGCCGCCGGCACTGCTTCCCCGCCCTGCCGCATGGTTGGCGACGACGTTGATCGCGGCATAGGACAAATCCAGCTCCCGGGCCAGAATCGCTTCCGGCATGCCGGTCATGCCGACCACGTCGGCACCGTCGCGCTCCAGGCGATTGATTTCTGCGGCCGTTTCAAGACGGGGGCCTTGAGTCGCCGCATACACCGCGTCCATCTTGATATCGATGCTCAGTTGCCGGCCGGCGGCTAGAATGCGGCGGCGCAAATCGACATCGTAAGGTTCGGTGAAATCGACATGGGTGACCGGTGTGCCGTTACCGTCGAACATCGTCGATTTTCGCCCCCAGGTATAGTCGATGATCTGGTGCGGCAGGACGATGTCGCCCGGCTCCAGATCGGCGCGGATGCTGCCGACCGAGGCCACGGAAATGACGCCGCTGACCTTGTGGTGCGCCAGGGCCCACATGTTGGCGCGATAATTGACCAGATGCGGCGGAATGGTATGGCCGTAGCCGTGGCGCGGCAGGAAGACCGCCGGCTGACCGCATATCTGGCCGAAGACCAGCGGACCGGAGGCCTCGCCGTAGGGGGTGCGAACCACTTCGCGATGCGAAACGTCGAGATTGGAGAGCGTCGTCAGGCCGCTCCCGCCGATGATTGCCAACATATTATTCTTTCCTTTCGGCCAGCAGAGAAGCCAGCGTCGGTACCACGCCCTTGAGCGATGGATGGGGGATAGGAACCTTGCGCGCCGTGTCATCGCCCAGTTTGCGATAAAGGGCATGGCTGCGCCCGGCGACGAAGGGCAGACCGAGCAGGGTTTTGCCACTGTGATAATTGACCAGGGTGTCGCGGCCGATATCCTTCGCCTGCCACGGTATGGCCGTCCGATCGATGAAATGCAGCGCTTGCACGGTGGGTAGGTCGGCCGCCAGTTCGGCGACCAGGCGATGAATCTTTTCGCGGTAGACGACGACCGCCTGCCCGGCATCGGCCGGCACTGCGCCGGTGACTTCGGCCGGTGCACCCATCAGCCAGCAAACCACCGTATCCGGCGCAAACTCCCGGATCGACGCTGTTTGCTCGGCGGCGAGGGCCGTCAGTTCGGCCTGCATCAGCCGCACATCGGCGCCTTCCAGGCGCTGGCGAGTTGCCCCGATGCATTCGGCCAGTGAATCGATGGAAAGCACCGTCAATCCGCGCCTGGCCAGCGCCTGCGTGGCGAATCCTACACCGCAGCCGATTTCCAGGATACGCCGGCCGGGAACCAGGCTCGCCATCCAGTCGTAGTCGCCCCGGCGAACGTAGGCCTGTCCCTCGTTTTCCCAGTAAGCGATGAATTCGGCGACCGTCGCACCGCTCATGCATCACCCTTCATGGCGTAGACGGCGGGCAGGTTGCGCCAGACACCGCCGGCATCCATGCCGAATCCGAAGACAAAACGGTCGGGCACGGTCAATCCGACGAAATCGGCGGCAATCGGCTTTTTCTTGCCGTTCAGCTTGTCGGCGAAAACGGCGGTCAACACCTGTTCGGCCCCCATGCGCTGCAGGCTTTCCTTGACCGCGGCCAGGGTCAGGCCTTCGTCGAGGATGTCGTCGACAACCAGCACCGAACGCCCCTTGACCGAGGTCCATGGCGCCGAGCGCCAGGAAATCTTACCCCCCTGCGTTTCCGGACCATAGCGCGTGGCGTGCAGGTAATCGAAATCGAGCGGAAATTCGAGCCGGGTCAGCAATTGGCCGCAGAACACCGCGCCGCCAGTCATCACGCATAGAACCAGCGGATACTTGTCGGCCAGTCGCTCGCCGATCTCCGCCGACACCTTGCTTACCGCTGCCTGAACCACCGTTTCGTCATGGATCAGGTCGGCATGGGCCAGCATGGCCCGGGCTTTTTGCAGATCCATCAGACGACCAGACTCTTCAGGTATTCATCGAAAGCCGGCCCGACTTCAGGGTGGCGCTGGCCGAACACGACCGTTGCCTGCAGATAGCCAAGCTTGGAACCGCAGTCATAGCGGACACCGTCATAGCGGTGGGCCAGCACCTGCTCTTCGTCGAGCAGCGAGGCGATGCCGTCGGTCAGCTGGATTTCTCCACCTGCACCCGGCCGGATGTTTTCCAGATGATGGAAGATACGCGGCGTCAGGATGTAACGGCCGACGACGGCCAACGTGGACGGCGCGTCCTCGGGTTTCGGCTTTTCGACGATGGCGTTGATCTGTTCCAGGCGGTCGGCGACACGACGGGCATCGACGATACCGTAACTCTTGGTCTCGGCACGCGGCACGTCCTGGACGCCGAGCACGGAGCAGCGATAGTAGTCGAAGACGTCGGTCATCTGCTTCATCACCGGCGGATTGCCGTCGAGCAGGTCGTCGGCGAGAATCACCGCGAACGGTTCGTCGCCGATAACCGGCTTGGCGCACAGCACGGCATGGCCGAGGCCAAGCGCTTCGGCCTGGCGGATATAGATGCAATTGATGTTTTTCGGAATCATGCTCCGCACGAATTCGAGCAATTCCGACTTGCCGCGTGCTTCCAGTTCGCTCTCCAGTTCGTAGGCCTTGTCGAAATGATCCTCGATGGCCCGCTTGGAGCGGCCGGTGACGAAAACCATATCGGTAATCCCCGCCGCCACGGCCTCTTCCACCGCATACTGGATCAGGGGTTTATCGACGATGGGCAGCATTTCCTTCGGGCTGGCCTTGGTTGCCGGCAGAAAACGGGTGCCCATGCCGGCTACGGGAAATACCGCTTTGCGGACTTTTTTCATCATTCGACTCCTTTTTCAAGCAACTTCAACAATTCTGCCTCATCGATCACCGCCACGCCCAGGGCCAAGGCTTTTTCCAGCTTGGAACCGGCTTCCTCACCGGCCACCACGTAGTCGGTTTTTTTCGACACCGAGCCGGCGACTTTGCCACCTGCAGATTCGATCATCGCCTTGGCTTCGTCGCGTTTCAGCGTCGGCAAGGTACCGGTCAATACCAGCGTCTTGCCGTTCATCGGCTTTGGCCCGGCCGCCGCCGGCTCGCTTTCGCTCCAGTGCAGGCCTGCCGCCAGCAGGCGGGTGATGATTTCGCGGTTATGCGGTTCGCCGAAGAAAGCGATCAAACTGGCGGCGACCACCGGGCCGACATCGGGAACCTCCTGCAAGGCCGCCGCATCGGCATTGACGATGCCGTCAAGGGTACCGAAATGGCGGGCCAGGTCGCGGGCCGTCGCCTCACCGACATTGCGGATACCGAGCGCGAAAATGAAGCGGGCCAGCGTCGTCTGGCGGCTACGATCGATGGCGCCGAGCAGGTTCTGGGCCGATTTCTCTCCCATGCGCTCCAGTCCGGCCAGGGTTGCGAGGCTCAGGCCGTAGAGATCGGCCGGCGAGTGAACCAGGCCGGCATCGACCAGTTGATCGACCAGCTTGTCACCGAGCCCTTCGATATCCATCGCCCGCCGTGCCGCGAAATGCCACAGTGCCTGCTTGCGCTGGGCCGGACAATAGAGACCGCCGGTACAACGGGCTATCGCTTCGTCGAGGCCTCTGGCCACCGCCGAACTGCATTCCGGGCAGATTTTCGGCAGCTCGAAGGCCGGATACAGGGGTTGGCCGCCGAATAGTTCACGGCTCGGCCGTTTGTCCGGAACGATGGCGAGCACCTCGGGAATGACGTCGCCGGCCCGGCGGACGATGACCGTATCGCCGACCCGTACGTCCTTGCGGCGGACCTCGTCTTCATTGTGCAATGTCGCATTGGTCACCGTAACGCCGCCGACGAAGACCGGCTTCAGTCGCGCCACCGGGGTAATCGCACCGGTCCGCCCGACCTGCACGTCGATCCCTAGCACCTCGGTCATGGCCTCTTCGGCCGGGAACTTGTGCGCGATGGCAAAACGTGGCGCCCGCGAGACGAAACCCAGTTGCGCCTGCCAGTCCAGGCGATTGACCTTGTAAACCACACCGTCGATGTCGTAGGGCAGCGCGGCGCGCAGATTTCCGATTTTGGCGAAGAAGGCGAGCAGACCGCGGCTGCCGCTCACCACGTCGCGCTCGGCCGCGACCGGGAAGCCCCAGGTCACCAGCCTCTCCATCAGTTCACCATGGGTCCCGACCGCCAGCGCTTCCCTCCCCGCCCCGACGCCGTAGGCGAAGAAGGAGAGGGGCCGGCCGGCGGTGATTTTGGAATCCAGCTGGCGCAGGCTGCCGGCCGCGGCATTGCGCGGATTGACGAATTCCTTGTCGCCGCGTTCGCGCTGGCGGGCATTGAGTTCGGCAAAATCGGCCTTGAACATCAGGACCTCGCCGCGTATTTCGATCAGGGCCGGCCAGCCTTCACCCTGCAGACGCAGGGGAATGCTGCGCAGGGTGCGCAGATTGGGCGTCACCTCTTCGCCGCTGATGCCGTCGCCGCGCGTCGCACCGAAAACGAAGATACCGTCCCGGTAGGTCAGGCTGATGGCCAGGCCGTCGAATTTGGGTTCGACGGCGTAATCAATGGCGGCGATCGTTTCCAGCCCGTCGCGTACGCGTTTGTCGAAGGCTTCGACCTCTTCCGGGACGAAGGCATTGTTCAGCGACAGCATCGGCACGACATGCCGATGGGCCGGGAAGACCTTGAGCGGCGCGGCGCCAACGCGTTGCGTGGGCGAATCCGGCGTCAGCAGTTCGGGAAAACCGGCCTCCAGATCCTGTAATTCGCGAAAAAGCCGGTCGTATTCGGCATCCGGAATTGTTGGTGAATCAAGGAGGTAATAGGCGCGATTGTGGCGTTCCAGTTCGGCGCGCAACCAGGCTGCCCGCGCCTCCGTCACTGCGGGTTCCACCATCAGGAAAACAACCGCAGGGCCTGAGGCGAACCTGCCGGCAGAGCGAAGCCGGTCATCGTCGCTTGCGGCTTTCCGATGAACTCGCGGCGAATGTGCTCGAGTTGCGACTCGCTCAGCGGCTGGCGATTGTCATCGACCAGTGCCCCCTGCAGGGTGTCACCGAAACGCCGGGCAATTTCGGTCATCTGGGTGAAGACGCGTTCACCGTGATCGACACGCGGCACGTCAAGCAGGAAAGTCAGCCCGTGCGTCGTCAGCGTTCTCAGCGAATCCGGCATGAAGGGCGAACCCTCGTAATTCTGCATGCTGAACAGGACGCGACCGCCATCGTCGTAACGGGTAAACAGGCCGCCCGGACTGAGAACCATACCGGCCGCCTCGGCCAGGGCGCGGATCTTGGTACCGGAAAACGCGCCGCCCCGGCTGACCAGATTGAGTCCGATTTCCAGATCGACGGCGGCACAGAAACGATCTATTTCAGCCGCCTGGTCGATCGGGCGCGACGACGGCATGTCGGCCACCACCGTCAGTTCGTCGGCCAAGGCCTGCATGGCATTGGTGAAAACCACGATGTCTGCTTCGGAAATCGGCCCCATGCGATTCACCAGTTGCAGACCGACACGCAGGTGACGTAGCTTTATATCGCTTTCCGACGACAGACGCTCCCATTCGCGGGCCGACTCGTTATAGCCGACCCAATGCACGGGTTTGTTCAGGCGGTGCAGGGCCGAACGCTGCGAATGGATGATCTGGACGACGGAAACCGGTTCGACCAGTTCCATGGCGACGATGAATTCGAGGCGCGGATCAAGCAGTTCCGCCGGCACATCTTCGTCCGGCACGGCGATTCCTTCAGGGGCGACCGTTTGGGCGGGGGCCGACGGCGCCGCGTCAACCGGCGCTGCAGTCTTGCCCGCCGACACCCTCTCCGGCGCCGGCGGGGGCGGCGGGACGATTTCTTCCTCGGCCGGCCGCATCGGTTGCGGGTCGATGAAAACAGGCTCCTTGCGCTCCTTGGCCCGTACAGCTTCCTCGATACGAATTTCCGGCTCGCTTCGCTCGGCAACGGGTGGCGAAGCAGAAATCCTCGCTCCGCCACCGAGCAGCACATCGTCGTGATGCGGCTTGAGCAGGCCTTCGGCCAGCTTGCGCTGCCTGTATTCCTGCCATTTGTTATAGCCGAACACACCGGCTACAGCCGCTGCGCCCAGCCCGATCAATCCCATCTGGAGTTCGGTCATCTCAATCTCTTCCCGGGCGCGCCCTAGGCAGCGTCCCTCATTTGCAAAGCTTCCTGGATATCCACTTCGACCACGCGCGACACGCCCGATTCCTGCATGGTGACGCCGACCAACTGTTCGGCCATTTCCATCGCGATTTTATTATGGGAAATGAACAGGAACTGCGTTGCACCTGACATTTTCTTCACCATGGCACAGAAACGCTCGGTATTGCTGTCGTCGAGCGGTGCGTCCACCTCGTCGAGCAGGCAGAACGGCGCCGGATTGAGCTGGAACATGGAGAAAACCAGCGCAATCGCCGTCAATGCCTTTTCGCCACCGGACAGCAGGTGGATGGTCGAGTTTTTCTTACCCGGCGGCTGGGCGATGACCTGGACGCCGGCATCGAGAATTTCGTCGCCGGTCATCACCAGTTCGGCCCGACCGCCACCGAACAGTTCCGGAAAAAGCTGCCCGAAATGGCCGTTTACCGTATCGAAGGTGCTTTGCAGCAGTTCGCGGGTTTCGCGGTCGATACGGCGGATGGCGTTCTCCAGCGTGTCCATCGCCTCGTTCAGGTCGGCCGCCTGCATGTCGAGATAGCCCTTGCGCTCGGTCGCCGTTTCCAGTTCCTGCAAGGCGGCCATATTGACCGCGCCGAGGTCGGCGACGGCATTGCTCAAGCGGGTGATTTCGCCTTGCAGGCTGGCCGGCCGAGCCGCATTTCCCAATCTATCGAGTTCGGGCAGCAGGGTCGCCTCGTCCGCCCCGGCCTCCTGCAACTGCTGCGCGAACTGCTCGGTATTGAGCGCCGCCGCCTGTTCCTTCAGCTTGAGATCGCCGATCCGCACGCGCAACGGCTCCAGCCCCTGCTCGATGCGCATGCGCTGCTCTTCGAAGCTGCGCAGCGCCTGGGTCGCCGATTCCAGGGCATCGCGCCTTTCGGCCAGTTTTCTTTCGGCCTCCTGGCGCGCTTCAAGGGCCAATTGCAAGGCCCCTTCCATGATATCGGGCGGCGCCGCCTCGACCTGCTCGGCGCATTGGGCGCGATCCTTTTCAATGCGGTTCAGTTCGCGCTGGGCCACGGCCTGCTGGGCAAACACATCCTGCAACTTGCCGTCGCTTTCGCGCAGCGAGAACTGCGCCTCGCGCAAGGCGCGGTCGAGATCGGCATTGCGCTCGCGTTCGGCGCGCACGGCACGTTCGCACTCATCGAGACGGGACTGGGCGCCGTGGACCAGGACACGGATACGCGACAGTCCGTCGCGGATTTCCTCGATACGCTCGTCTGCCGCCATTTCCCGTTCGCGCTCGCTTTCCTCTTCTTCGGCCAGTTCGGCCAGTTGTTCCTGCAGGCGTTCCCTTTGCTCCTTGTAACGCTCGATGGTCTGCGCCAGCTTGACCGCCTCCAGCTGCACGGCATGCACGCGCTGCTGGCGGTCGGCGACGTATTGCCGGATATCGCCCATCTCGGCCTGCTTGTCCTCGACCTGCTCATCGAATATCTGCAATTGCTCGCGAATCTCCCCGGCCTTTTCCTCGGCCAGGGCGATGCCCTCGCCCAAGGCCTCGATTTCGCGCTGTCGTTCGAGCAGGCCGTGCTCGCCCTGATCCGGCGCGAAGAAGGTGACGCTGGCGGCGCTGACCAGATCGCCGCCACGGGTGACGACGGCCGCCCCGGCAGGCAGGGCGGCGCGCATGGCAAGCGCCTCGGCCAGCGTTTCCGCCGTCCGCACCTGGCCCAGCCAGTCGTCCAGCGCCATCCGTACGGCCGGTTCATCGCTGCGTACCTTGGTCGACAGCACTGCTTCGGCCATGGCGTCGACAAGCGGCGCCCGATTCGCCCCGGCCGGTTGTGCCGGATCAAGTGGCAGCATGACGCTGAGCCTTGCTTCCGGTCGGTCGTTCAGCCATGCGTCGAGTTTGGCCGGATCGTTGCAGGCAATGGCGCTCAGACGCTCGCGCAACACGGCTTCAACCGCTTCTTCCCAGCCGGCTTCGACATGAATCTTCTGCCACAGCGGCGGTGCGCTTTCGAGTTCATGGCGGCGCAGCCATTCCGGCAGCTTGCCGGTCTGCTGGGTACGCGCCTGCATCTGTTCCAGTGCGGCACGGCGAGCCTGGCCGGCGGCCAGTTCCCGCTCGATGCGCTGCAGTTCACCCTGCGCTTCCTTGCGCCGCGCCTCGAGTTGGGGCAATTCCTGCTGCAATTGCTGCAACTGATCCTGGTCGCCGGCCAGTTCCTCGCGCAGCAGGCCAAGTTCCTCTTCTTTTTCGGCAAGATCCAATTCATCCGGCCCGTCGCCGCCGCCGGATTCCTCGCGCAGCCGCTCGCGACGCAGGGTAATGGCTTGCAGGGCACGCTGGGCGTGCGACTTGTTGGTCAGCTCGACTTCCAGCTTCTGCTCGCCGTTGGTCGTCCGCGTCTTCAGGCGTTGCAGTTCCTCCAGGGCCTGGGCATGGTCCTCTTCGACCTGCGGCGCGATATTCATCTGCTCGTGCAGGCGCGCCTCGGCCTCTTCGACGCGCAGCCGGGTGATTTCCTGGGACTCTTCCCACTTCAGCCGGTCGACCACCAGTTTCTCCGCGGTCCCGGTCCATTGTTTCAACTCGTCTTCCAGTTGCGACAAGCGGGCTTCGAGCTGGCTGCGCGAATCGCGGCGATGGCGAATTTCCGCCTCCAGCCGGGCAACCTCGGCATTGGCGGTGTACATGTCGCTCTGCGCGTTGTGCAGGGCGTCGCCGGCCGCAAAGTGGGCTTCGCGGGTTTCCTCGGCTCGCGCTTCGGTCTCGCGCAGGGCGGCGCTCTGCGCTTCCAGTTCGGTCGCGGCGCGCTCGACTTCCAGCGCCAGGCGCTGCCGTTCGCCCTCGGCTTCGCGCCGCTTGAGCAGCCACAAGACCTGCTGGCGCAGCACCAGCTGTTCGTTCAGCCCCTGGTAGCGGCGCGCCACCTCGGCCTGGGCCTCCAGACGCTCCATCTGATTGCCCAGTTCGAGGCGGATATCCTCGACCCGCAGCAGGTTTTCGCGGGTGTCTTCCAGACGGCCGTTGGTTTCCTTGCGCCGCTCCTTGTAGCGGGTGACGCCGGCCGCCTCCTCGAGAAATACCCGGAGATCGTCCGGGCGCGCCTCGATAATGCGCGAGATCATGCCCTGGCCGATGATGGCGTAGGCGCGCGGACCGAGGCCGGTGCCGAGGAAGAGATCGGTGATGTCCTTGCGGCGGACCTTCAGGTTGTTGATGAAGTAGTCCGACTGGCCCTGCCGGGTCAGCGTGCGCTTGACCGACAGTTCGGCGTATTGCGACCACTGGCCGAGCGCCCGGCCCAGCGAGTTCTCGAAGATCAGTTCGACGGAAGCGCGCGACACCGGCTTGCGATTGGACGAGCCGTTGAAAATGACGTCCATCATCGACTCGCCGCGCAGTTCCGAGGCTTTCGACTCGCCCAGCACCCAGCGCACGGCATCCATGATATTGGATTTGCCGCAGCCATTGGGGCCGACGACGCCGACCAACTGGCCGGGCACGGCGACGGCGGTGGGATCGACGAAGGACTTGAAGCCGGAGAGTTTGAGCTTGGTGAGACGCATGCCTGATTGCGGCGGATACGAACAACCCCGCCATGGAGGGGGTCATATCATAACATCGACCGTCGCCGGCCAAGACGGCCCGCGCCTCATCGTCGGCCGGACGGCGATAAATGCACTCTGGTTCACAAGGCAGCGAATCTTTTTTCAGGGATAATCCGCATCTTTACCCCCATTTCGACGCCCGACGTGAATCCGCATCTCGCCCAACTCCAGCCCTACCCCTTCGAAAAGCTGCGCACGCTGTTCGCCGGCATCACTCCGAACCCGCAATTCAAGGAAATCAAGCTATCCATCGGCGAACCGCAACATGCGACGCCGGCCTTCATCATGGAAGCGCTGGCCGACGGCCTGAGAGGCCTGGCCAACTACCCGACGACACAAGGCATGCCGGCCCTGCGCCAGGCCATCGCCCGCTGGTGCCAACACCGCTACGATCTGTCCCTTAATCCGGAAACCGAGATACTGCCGGTCAACGGCTCGCGCGAAGCACTGTTTTCCTTCGCCCAGACGGTCATCGACCCGGCTCGCGGTTACCTGCCCCTGGTCGTCAGCCCGAACCCCTTCTACCAGATCTACGAAGGCGCCGCCTACCTGGCCGGCGCCGAGCCGTGCTTCCTGAACAACCTGCCGGACGACGATTTCGCCTTCGACTACGACAGTCTTTCCGCCGAGGAATGGGCCCGTGTCCAGCTTTTCTACGTCTGCTCGCCGGGCAATCCGACCGGCAAGGTACTGTCACTGGAAGACTGGAAAACGCTGTTCGCGCTATCCGACAGGTACGGTTTCGTCATCGCTTCCGACGAGTGCTACTCGGAAATCTACTTCGACGAAGCCAGCCCCCCCATCGGCGGTCTCCAGGCGGCAAAGCTGCTGGGACGTTCGAACGAGCGCCTGGTCATGTTCTCCAGCCTCTCGAAGCGCTCCAACGTACCGGGCATGCGTTCCGGATTCGTCGCCGGCGACGAGAAGATTCTCAAGAAATTCCTGCTTTACCGGACCTACCATGGCTGCGCCATGGCACCACCGGTACAGACTGCGTCCATCGCCGCCTGGAAGGACGAAGCACACGTGCTGGACAACCGCAAGCAGTATCGCGAGAAGTTCACCGCCTGCACACCGCTGATCACTGAAGTGCTCGGCACCCGCATGCCGGATGCCAGTTTTTACCTGTGGGCGAAAACGCCGATTGCCGACACCGAGTTCGCCCGCGGTCTGCTCGAACACTATAATGTCGTTGCCCTGCCGGGCAGTTTCCTCGCCCGCGAAGTGCGCGGCGTCAATCCGGGTGCGAATTTCGTACGCATCGCCCTGGTTGCCTCGCTCGCCGAATGCCTGGATGCAACGCAAAGAATTCGTCAATTTACCCAACAACTTTAAACAGAGAGAATCCCCCATGAGCCATCCGCTGCAAGCCATCATCGAAGAACTTTGGGAAGGTCGCACCGAACTGTCCCCGCAATCCCCGGCCGATACCGTCGCCGCCATCAATGAAGTCGTCGCCATGCTGGATTCCGGCGCCCTGCGCGTCGCCGAAAAGATCGAGGGCGACTGGGTCACCCACCAGTGGATCAAGAAGGCCGTACTGCTCTCCTTCCGCGTCCGCGACAACCGCGTTCAGGAAGCAGACGACATCCGCTTCTTCGACAAGGTCGATACCAAGTTCGAAGGCTGGAGCGAAGAACAGTTCCGCCAGGGCGGTTTCCGCGTTGTGCCGGGCACCATCGCCCGCAAGGGTTCTTTTATTGCCAAGAACGCCGTGCTCATGCCGTCCTTCGTGAACATCGGCGCCTACGTCGACGAAGCCACCATGGTCGACACCTGGGTGACCGTCGGTTCCTGCGCCCAGATCGGCAAGAACGTGCACCTTTCCGGCGGCGTCGGCATCGGCGGCGTGCTTGAGCCGCTGCAGGCCAATCCGACCATCATCGAGGACAACTGTTTCATCGGCGCCCGTTCCGAAGTCGTCGAGGGAGTCATCATCGGCGAGAATTCCGTACTGTCGATGGGTGTCTACATCGGCCAGAGCACGCCCATTTACGATCGCGAAACCGGCGAAGTAACCTATGGCCGCGTGCCGCCGGGCTCCGTCGTAATCAGCGGCACCCTGCCCAAGGCCAATGGCGCCTACAGCCTGTATGCCGCCATCATCGTCAAGAAGGTTGATGCGCAGACCCGCTCGAAAACCAGCATCAACGAGTTGCTGCGGCCGTAAGTCAAACCACGCCACGAAGGTCTTGTCATGATTCTCGACAAACTGTTCCAGTTGATGGCCGAAAAGCAGGCCTCGGATATCTTCATTTCCGCCGGCGCGCCGATTCACATCAAGATCCAGGGCAACACCATTCCGGTCAATCAGCAAATCATGCTGCCAGACATGGTCGAAAAGATCGCCTACGAGCTGATGTCGCCGGACCAGATCAAGACCTTCGAAACCAACTGGGAGATGAATCTCTCCTTCGGCGTGCCGAATGTCGGCAACTTCCGCGTCAACATCTTCCGCCAGCGCGGTTCGACCGGTATCGTCATCCGCTTCATCCTGGGCAACATCCCGGCCCTGGGCGACCTCGGCCTGCCCAATATCCTCGGCGAGATGATCATGGAAAAGCGCGGACTGATCCTGATCGTCGGCGCAACGGGATCGGGCAAGTCGACCACCATCGCGTCCATGCTCGATCATCGCAACGCCAACCGCTCCGGGCACATCCTGACGGTCGAAGACCCCATCGAGTTCCTGTTCAAGCACAAGAAATCCATTGTCAACCAGCGCGAAATCGGCATGGATACGCAAGACTGGCAAACAGCCTTGAAAAACGCCATGCGCCAGGCTCCGGACTGCATCCTGATCGGCGAAATCCGCGACAAGGAGACCATGCAGGCCGCCATCGCCTACTCGCAAACCGGCCATCTCTGCCTGGCGACGCTGCATGCCAACAACAGCTACCACGCCCTCAACCGCATCATCAGCTTCTTCCCTGCCGAAAACCGCCCGGCGCTGTTCCTCGACCTGTCCGTCGCCCTGCGCGCCATCGTCTCGCAGCGGCTGGTCAAAAAGCCGGACGGTCAGCGAATTCCGACCAGCGAAGTCATGCTCAACACCCGACATATCGCTGAACTGATCGAACGCGGCGAGGTGCAGAGCATCAAGGACGCCATGGAGCAAACCCTGGCTCCCGGATCGCAAACCTTCGAACAGGACCTGTTCAATCTCTACCGCAGCGACACCATCACCATCGACGAAGCGCTGGCCAACGCCGACTCGCCGACCAACCTCTCCTGGCTGATCAACAACTCCGAATTCGGCAGCGCGGCCGGCAAGGATGAGCGGAAGACCGATGTCGCACTGGAGTTCGACAGCACCAGCGAAAGCGGTGCATCGTTCAAGGAATTCACCCTCAGCCTTGCCGACAACGACGAAGAAACCCATTGATACCCGACCCCACACTCGAACTAGCCCGGCAGATCATCGCCTGCCACTCGGTCACGCCGGAAGACGGCGGCTGCATGGAAATCGTCGCCGAACGCCTGAAGCCGCTCGGTTTCAGCATCGAATACATTAATCGCAACGGCGTCACCAATCTCTGGGCACGCCGGGGCAGCGGCGCACCGCTCTTCGTCTTCGCCGGCCATACCGATGTCGTGCCGACCGGCCCGCTGGAACAATGGACCTCGCCGCCCTTCGCCCCGGAAATCCGCGACGGCATGCTCTACGGACGCGGCACGGCCGACATGAAATCCTCGGTCGCCGCCTCGGTGACCGCAGTCGAAGCCTTCGTCGCCGCCAATCCGGACCATCCCGGCTCGCTCGCCTTCCTGCTCACCTCCGACGAGGAAGGCGACGCCACCGACGGCACCGTGGCGGTCGTCGACACCTTGAAGGCCCGCGGCGAAAGGCTCGATTTCTGCATCATCGGCGAACCGACCTCGGTCGCCAGCCTCGGCGACATGATCAAGAACGGCCGCCGCGGCTCGCTCTCCGGCAAACTGACAGTCAAGGGCGTCCAGTGCCACATCGCCTACCCGGAAAAGGGCCGCAACCCGATTCACGAAGCCGCTCCGGCCCTGGCCGAACTGGCCGCCACCGAATGGGACCGGGGCAACGAGTACTACCAGCCGACGACCTGGCAGATTTCCAATATCCATGGCGGCACCGGGGCCACCAACGTGATTCCCGGCCAGTTGGAAATCAGGTTCAATTTCCGCTTTTCCACGGCAAGCACCCCGGATGGACTGCAACAACGCCTGCTCGCCATCCTCGACAAGCACCGGCTCGATTACGACATCGCATGGACGCTGGGCGCCCGCCCCTTCCTGACCGGCCGCGGCCCGCTGGCTGATGCGGCGACGACGGCCATTCGCGACATCTGCGGCATAAGTACCGAACTGTCGACCACCGGCGGCACTTCCGATGGCCGCTTCATCGCCGAAATATGCCAGCAGATGCTGGAAATCGGCCCGGTCAACGCGACCAGCCACAAGATCGACGAATCCATCGCCGTCGACGCCCTGCCCAAACTCTCCGCCATTTATCGCCGCATCCTGGAACAACTGCTGAGCGCATGACTACCGCCGCCAAAACCGAACTGATCACAGTTCGCGACTACCTCCGCTACGCGGTCAGCCGCTTCAACGCCGCCAAGCTCTTTTTCGGCCACGACAGCGACAACGCCTGGGACGAAGCCGTCTACCTGACCCTGCATACGCTCAACCTGCCGCTCGACCGTCTCGACCCCTTCCTCGACGCCCGCCTGCTGATGCACGAGCGCGAGATGCTTCTCGACATCTACACCCGGCGCTGCCAGGAACGCCTGCCCGCCGCCTACCTGACACACGAAGCCTGGCTCGGCGAGCATCGCTTCTATGTCGACGACCGCGTCATCGTGCCGCGCTCCTTCATCGCCGAACTGCTCGACGAGGGGCTGACGCCGTGGATCGACGATCCCTGGGCGGTCGAATCGGCGCTTGACCTGTGCACCGGTTCCGGCTGCCTGGCCATCCTGGCCGCCCTCGCCTTTCCCAATGCCGAGGTGGCTGCCGTCGACCTGTCCGAAGACGCCCTCGCCGTCGCCGAGCGCAATGTCGCCGACTACCATCTGAACGACCGCATCGAACTGATCCACGGCGATGCCTTCAGCAAACTGCAAGGCCGCAGCTTCGACCTGATCATTTCCAACCCACCCTACGTCAACGCCGAATCGGTCGCCGCCCTGCCGCCGGAATACCTGCACGAGCCGGAACTGGCGCTCGGCTCGGGCAGCGACGGCCTCGACCTCACCCGCATCATCCTGCGCGAAGCGAAAAAGCACCTGACGGAGAACGGCATCCTGGTCGTCGAGATCGGCCACAACCGCGACGAACTGGAAGCGGCCTACCCGACCCTGCCCTTCACCTGGCTCGACACGGCGGCCGGCGACGAATTCGTCTTCCTGCTGCAGGCCGCCGACCTACCCGACTAAGCGGCCGGATTGAACAAGCCCTACCGCCTGCCCAGCCCCTTCGAAATCGAAACGGGCACCGTCCTCCTGCACGAACCGGCCTGGGCCAGGGAGGGCGAACTGCGCGCCAGCCTGCTCGACGAAAGCTACAGCAAGCCATTCGTCATCGACGACGGCAAATCGCGCTTCCTCTATTTCAACGTTCGCCTGATGCAGAGCGAAATGTCGCTCAAGGCCCCGGACGACCTGGTCATCCGCTACACCCAGAAAATGATGGCCTTTCTGCTTTTCCTGCCACGCCCGAAACGCATCGTGCTCATCGGCCTCGGCGGCGGCTCGCTGATCAAGTTCTGCTACCGGCGCATGCTGGGCACGCAATTGACCGCCGTCGAGCTCGACCCCGAAGTCATCGCCTTCCGCGACACCTTCATGGTGCCGCCCGACGATGGCCGCCTGCAGATACTCGAAGCCGACGGCGCCACATTCATGGAAAGCACCGACAAAGGCATCGATGCCCTGCTCGTCGATGCTTTCGACAGGACCGGCTTCGCGCCGGCCCTGGCCAATCGCCAGTTCTTCGAGAACGCTTTCGCCAAACTGTCCGGCAACGGCGTCCTGGTCATCAACCTGGCCGGAGAAAAGGAAAGCTACGCCGGACTGATCGGCGAAGTCATGCATGTTTTCGACGACCAGGTCATCGTCATTTCGGTGCCGGACGACGGCAACCATGTGCTCTACGCCTTCAAGGAGCGCCATTTCGAACCGCGCTGGCGCTGGCTGCACAACTACGCCAAGGAATTGCGCGCCAAATTCGGCCTCGACTTCCCTGCCTTCGTGCAAAAGATGGAACGGTCGAGCAAACTCGGCCTGGCCCGCCGGGAAGCCGTCCGCGGCCGGTAGCCGCCATCCTTGTCGGCCGGCCACCGGCCGCGGACGGCACCGCTCAGCGAATTTCCTGCAATATCCCTCGCAACAGGTGCCAGCAGCGCTCGACCGATGCCACCTCGACCCGCTCGCCGGGGGCATGGGCGCCACGTATGGTCGGGCCGAAGGAAACGATATCCATGCCCGGATATTGGTCGCCGATAATGCCGCACTCCAGCCCGGCATGGATGACCTGAACCTTGGAATCAGCCGCAAAATCACGGCGATAGACCGACTGGCAAAGCTTGAGCAGCGGCGATGCCGGATTCGGCGCCCAGCCGGGGTAAAAACCGTCCTTTTCCGCCCGGATGCCGGACAGGGCCCACAGGCTGACGATCTCCTCGGCCAGCGCCAGGGCGCCGCTGCCCAGCAGCGAACGCACCATGAAATTGCACGCGGCGCCGGTCGGCCGCACATCGACCATGCCGAGATTGTTGGAGGTCTCGACGACGCCCGGCAATTTTCGGCTCATCCGGTGCACGCCATGCGGCGCGGCGTGCAGCGAGGTCAGCCAACGCGCCTGATCGGCCGGCGCCATGAGCTGCGTCGCATCAGACGCCGACAAGACAAGCCGCAACCCCTCGTCGACACCCTGTAATTCACTCCGCAACACGGCTTCGATTCCGGCCAGCAACCCGTCCAGACGACCGGCCATCCCGGCTGGCACGGCTACGGTCGCCCAGGCTTCGCGCGGCAAGGCGTTGCGCGCCGACCCGCCCTGCAGGTCAGCCAACCGCAGCGGCATGTCGGCCGCCAGTTCGTGCAGGACGCGAACCAGCAATTTGATCGCATTGCCCCGCTCTTCATGGATATCGACGCCGGAATGTCCGCCGCGCAGCCCGCTCAACTCGATACGAAACACGGTGTGATCGGCCGGAACCGCCTCGGGCGAAGCGTCGCCTGCGACATTGACGTCGAGACCGCCAGCGCAGCCGAGATAGAATTCGCCCCATTCCTCGGTATCCAGGTTCAGCATCAGGCGGCCCTGCAGGATGCCCGCTTCGAGACCGCGCGCGCCACCCATGCCGGCCTCCTCATCGACGGTCAACAAGGCTTCCAGCGGGCCGTGAACCAGACCGCCGTCTTCCAGTGCGGCGAGAATCAGGGCGACACCGATGCCGTTGTCGGCCCCCAGGGTCGTTTTTTCGGCTACCAGCCAGCCGTCGTCGAGGACGGGAACGACCGGGTCGCGCGAAAAATCGTGGGGGCTATCGGCATTTTTCTGACAGACCATGTCGAGATGAGCCTGGAGCACGACGCCGGGAAAATGTTCGCATCCGGCGCTGGCCGATTTGCGAACGATCAGGTTGCCGCCCGCATCGATCAGGGTACTCAAACCGCGCGCCGCAGCCCACTGCTGCAGCCGCGCCCGCAAAGGCGCCTCCTGCTTCGAGGCTCGCGGCATGGCGCAAAGCACCGCGAAATGCCGCCAGACGATCGCCGGCTCAAGACCCGAAAACACTGAATCCGCCATGTCGCGCCAACTCCGAATGTACCCCCTGATTTCTCAAGGATTTTTTGTTTGAATACCGGGGCGATTCAGCTTTGCGGGCGCATCCGTGTAGTACCTGCCCCATAGCTCATCCCTCCGTAGTTGCCTATAAATTACACCAGCACACCGTGGGACTAAACTGCCACCGACGGTTTTACCGCGCTCGCTCAGGAAGACACCAATAATGATGGCAAGGTCGACAGTCTTGACGCCAGATTTACCGATCTGCGCCTGTGGCGCGACCTCAATCAGGACGGCATCAGCCAGGACGGCGAACTGTTTACCCTCGCCTCGCAAGGCATCAAGGCTCTCAACGTTGCCAAAACAGCCAACAGCCAGCTTCTCGCCAACGGCAACCAGATCGCCGATCTCGGCGGATTCGTGCGCGACGACGGCAGCAGCGGCACCTTGGGCGCAGTCGAACAACTGGCCGACATCAATCTCGCGAGCAATCCCTTCTACAGCGAATTCACCGACTCCTTCCCGTTATCCGCTGAAGCCCAATCCCTACCCAACATGCACGGCGCGGGCATGGTGCGCGACCTGCGAGAAGCGGCCAGCCTGCCCAACCTTCAAGGCAGCGCGCTGGCGACCCAACTTACCGCCTTTGCCGCAGAATCAACACGCAGCGGCCAACTGGCCATGCTCGACACCCTGCTCAAGACCTGGGCCGACACCAGCACGATGACGACAACCGCCAACGCCGCTGATGCCGGTGTCAACCTTAACGTAAGTTTTGCCGGAGTAACTAACGGCACTCCGGCCTGGCAGGCGTGGATAGACAAACTGAGTACTCTCGAACAGTTTAACGGACAGACCTTCTCCCCCATACCTGCTTCGGGAGGAACGCTAAGTATAGATTTTTTTGCCGCCCGGGAGACGCTGCTCGATGTCTCGTATTCGGCACTGAAGGAGTCGGTTTACGGGGCATTGGTCATGCAGACTCGCCTGAAGCCGTATCTCGATCAGATTAGCCTCTCAACCAGCGAGAGCGGGGTTGCAATGGATTTCTCCGCAATGGAAGCGGAGATGGATGCGCGATATGCGACTGACTCGGAAAATGCAGTTACAGACCTAATTGAACTGACCAAGTATGTGGCGCCTCAACTTTCGCAATCGGGCTGGCAGTGCGCGGCAAAACTCACTCAGTGGATTAGTGCGGCGGAGAGTAACGGTACGTGGGAAGGATTGCGAACGAATATGGGTGTCTCCTACACCGGTGCAGCAACGGCAGCGAATGATTTTCATCTGATGAGCCTTGCCAGTACAAGCTTTGACGCTGGCGCAGGCAACGATACGGTGATTGGGTCAAGCGGGAACGATACGATTTACGGGGTAGGTGGCGAAGATTTTCTAGTTAGTGGTGTCGGCGACGACACCCTGGTGGGCAGCAGTGGATCGGATACCCTGATGGGCGGAGGCGGCAACGACGTCCTGTATGCCTACGACGTCAATCCCCAGTATTACAACCGGGAGACGGTGGCGAACACGCTGAACGGCGGGAAGGGCAACGACACGCTTCATGGCAGCGGCGGATCGGACACCTACCTGTACAACCTCGGTGACGGCGCAGACACCATTTACGAAACGACTGCTTATAACGTGGCGGATACGGCTGTCGACAGGATAGTGCTGGACGCGGGGATTGCGCCGGCCGACGTGACGATGGGGCGCAGCGGCAACGACCTGTTGCTCAAGTTCGCCACTGCCGGCGATCAGATCACGCTCAAGAACTGGTACTCCAGTTCAGCCTAGCAGATCGAGCGGGTGGAGTTCGACAACGGGACGGTGTGGGATTTAAGCGCCTCAACTTGGAACGGTAGTAGCTTTGACCTGGTGGTCCAGGGTAGTGCTGGTGCTGACGAACTGATCAGCAGTATAGGCAACGATACCCTTTACGCCGACGCCGGTATCGATTCGCTATACGGCGGCGGCACGGACACGCTCCGCTTTACCGATATCAAATCGACAGAGGTTCTCTTGGCCCGTGGCGACTACAGCCGAGGTTACGACGATTCTTACGCCTATTGGTAGACATCCTCTGCGGAACTTCGTACAATGCGCGCCTCCTTCAGCGGCGGCTGTAGCTCAGTTGGTAGAGTCCCGGATTGTGATTCCGGTTGTCGTGGGTTCGAGCCCCATCAGTCGCCCCAAGTTTTAATGCCGAAAACCCTGATGCCGCAAGGCCTTCAGGGTTTTTTGCTTTTGTTGCCCCCCCCGGAAAAATCAAAACTGCTGCCTACAATTCAGACTGTCTCGCAACCGCCTTGCAGTTGCGGGAGATTTGATCCTCCGGGACTGTTGCCGCCGGGTAGAAGCATCCGGCATCGGAGCTCCCGTGATATTATTGTCAGCTTTATTTTTCGGCTCTGTAGTCACAAGGAACTCTCATGGAAGCAACCACTGCACAAGCTAACGAACTTGAACGCCGCATCGACCTCTCCATCGCCATTGCCGATGTCGAGAAGGAAATGGAACAGCGCCTGAAGCGCATGGGCAGGAATATGAAGGTGCCAGGCTTCCGTCCGGGCAAGGTGCCGTTCAGCATCGTCAAGCAGCAGCATGGCGACCAGGCCCGCCACGAAGTGCTGTCCGAAGAACTGGACCGCGTCTTCGGCGAAACCGTGACCGCCCAGAAAATGCGCGTTGCCGGTTACCCGCGCATCGAGCCGAAGACCAGTGAAAGCACCACCCATATCGAGTTCTCGGCCATTTTCGAGGTTTACCCGGAATTCACCCCCGGCGACCTGTCGACCGCCGAAATCGAACGCCCGCTCCTTGAAGTGGGCGCCGCCGAAATCGACAAGACGCTCGACATCCTGCGCAAGCAACGCGTCTCCTATGCCGACGCCGACCGCGCCGCGGCCAAGGAAGACCGCGTCGTCATCGATTTCCTCGGCAAGAAGGACGGCGTGCCGTTCCAGGGCGGCCAGGCCAACGACTATCCGTTCGTTCTCGGCCAGGGCATGATGCTCCCCGACTTCGAAAACGCCGTCGAAGGCGCCAAGGCTGGCGAAGCCAAGACCTTCGACCTGACCTTCCCGGCCGACTATCACGCCAACGATCTGGCCGGCCAGACGGTCCAGTTCGACATCACCGTCAAGCAGGTTCAGGCTCCGAAACTGCCGGAAGTCGACGCTGAATTCGCCAAGGGCATGGGCATCGCCGACGGCGACG
>JAJXVG010000219.1 GCA_021782315.1 Pseudomonadota bacterium
GAAAACGTCGCCGCCGACCGCCTTGGCGAGATGCATGACCGGCATGTTGCCGCCGCCGATCAGCTTGCCGCCGACGACGCCGCCTTCGAAGAACTGCGGATCCTGGCCGACGATGACGATGGCCGAGACGCCGAGCACCATGACGACGAGAAAGAAGAAACCGATGAAGCCGGTGGCGTAAAAGACGGACTTGCGGGCTTCCTTGGCATTGGGCACGGTGAAGAAGCGCATCATGATGTGCGGCAGGCCGGCCGTACCGAAGAGCAGCGCCAGCGACAGCGAAACGGCGGAAACCGGGTCGGCCATCAGCGTGCCCGGCGCCATGATCTTGATGCCCGACTTGTGCGCGGCGACCGCCTGGGTGAACAGCGTGTCGAAGGAAAAGCCGAAGCGGCTGAAGGCGAGCAGCATGAGTACCGTGCCACCACCCAGCAGGAGCCCGGCCTTGATGATCTGGACCCAGGTCGTGGCCACCATGCCGCCGAAGGTGACATAGACCATCATCAGGACGCCCACGCAGACCACGGCGTAGTTGTAGTCCAGCCCGAAGAGCAACTGGATCAACTGGCCGGCCCCGACCATCTGCACGATCAGGTAGAAGCAGACGACGGTCAGCGAACCGAAGGCGGCGAAGGTACGGATGCGGCTCTGGTCGAGCCGGTAGGAAGCAATGTCGGCAAAGGTGAATTTACCGAGATTGCGCAGGCGTTCGGCAATCAGGAAAAGTATGATCGGCCAACCGACGAAGAAGCTGATGGTGTAGATGAAGCCGTCGTAGCCCTTGGCATAGACCAGCGAGGTCAGGCCGAGCAGGGTGGCGGCCGACATGTAGTCGCCGGCGATCGCCATGCCGTTCTGGAAGCCGGTAATGCCGCCACCTGCCGTATAGAAATCGGCTGTCGACTTGGTGCGCATCGAAGCCCAGTAGGTGATGCCGAGGGTGGCCAGCACGAAGACCAGGAACATGGCGATGGCGCTGACGTTGATCGGCTGTTTCTCGACCTCCTCGATGGCGCCGCCAGCCGCCAGGGCGGCAAAGGACAGGGCGAAAAGAATGACTGCGGTGATGGTGCGCTTCATTTGGCCGACTCCCTGAGAACCTGCTCGGTCAGGGCATCGAATTCGCCATTGGCGCGGCGGATATAGATGCCGGTCAGAATCCACGAGCCGACGATGAGCACGACGCCGATCGGCCAGCCGATCGTCATGATGGCGCCGTCGCCCAGCGGCTTGGCCAACAGGGCCGGATTGAAGGCGGTGACCATCATGAAGCCGTAGTACGGCACCAGCACGATCAATGAAAGGATGATGGCGAAGCGCGTGCGTTTGCCGACCAGTTCGGCGAATTTCGGATTGCTCCGGATTCTTGCCTGAATATTGGGTTGTGACATGATTCCTCCTTTAAACCCCGATGAATTGCTGCAAAGTGCCTGTGCTGTTCTTTTCGTTTATTGTTTTTTCCGGTTGAACGCACCCCGCAGCAAGCTCGGTCGAGCTACCGCAAGGCCACGTCCCCCCGGGGTAAATCACATATTCGGATAGTTCGGCCCACCGCCACCTTCTGGCACCGTCCACTCGATATTCTGGGTCGGGTCCTTGATGTCGCAGGTCTTGCAGTGCAGGCAGTTCTGCCCGTTGATCTGCAGGCGCGGCCGGCCTTCTTCCTCGCCGACAATTTCATAGACACCGGCCGGGCAGTAACGGGTTTCCGGCGCACCGTACCTGGCGTAATTGACGTCGATGGCGACGCTTTCATCCTTCAGGCGCAGGTGTGTCGGCTGGTTTTCCTCGTGGTTGGTGGCCGACAGGAAGACCGAGGACAGGCGGTCGAAGCTCAGTTGGCCGTCCGGCTTGGGATAGACGATTTTCGGATAGCTGTCCTTGTCGCCTAACTGGCTGTGATCGTCGTGATGGCGCAGCGTCCACGGCGCCCTGCCCTTGAACAGGTAGGTATCGATCGCGCCATAGGCGAGCGCGCCCCACAGGCCCCACTTGAAGGCCGGGCGGATGTTGCGCACCTTGTACAACTCTTCCCACAGCCACGAGCTCTTGATCTGCTCGCCGTATTCGGTCGCTTCCGCCCCGGCGTTGTCCTTGGCCAGATGGTCGAAGACGGCTTCGGCGGCGACCATGCCCGACTTCATCGCCATGTGCGTGCCCTTGATTTTGGGTACATTGAGGAAGCCGGCGGTATCGCCGATGAGCAGGCCGCCCGGGAAGGTCAGCTTGGGCACCGACTGGTAGCCGCCTTCGGACAGGGCGCGGGCGCCGTAGGAGATGCGCCGGCCGCCTTCGAAGGTGCCGCGGATGGCCGGATGGGTCTTGTAGCGCTGGAATTCCTCGTAGGGCGACAGCCAGGGATTCTTGTAGTCGAGACCGACGACCATGCCGACGGCGACCAGGTTGTTTTCCAGGTGATAGAGGAAGGAGCCGCCGTAGGTGTCGCTTTGCAGCGGCCAGCCGACGGTGTGCACGATCAGGCCGGGCTGGTGCTTGGCCGGATCGACCTCCCACAGTTCCTTGATGCCGATGCCGTAGGTCTGCGGATCGACGCCGTCGCGCAGATTGAAACGGGCGAACAGCGCCTTGGTCAGCGAACCGCGGCAGCCTTCGGCAAAAATCGTCTGTTTGGCATGCAGTTCCATGCCCGGCTGGAAATTGTGGCCGGGCTGGCCGTCCTTGCCGATGCCGAGGTCGCCGGTGGCGACGCCCTTGACCGAACCGTCCTCATGGTAGAGCACTTCGGCGGCGGCGAATCCGGGATAGATCTCGACGCCGAGCGCCTCGGCCTGCTCGCCCAACCAGCGGGCGAGATTGCCCAGGCTGATGATGTAGTTGCCGTGATTGCCCATCTGCGGCGGTGTCGGCAGCTTGTGCGCGCCCCCTTCGGTCAGGAACAGCAGCCTGTCTTCGCCGGCCGGCGTATTCAGCGGCGCGCCGCGTTCCTGCCAGTCGGGGAAGAGTTCGGCCAGGGCGTGCGGCTCGAGCACGGCACCGGACAGGATATGGGCGCCGATTTCCGAGCCCTTTTCGAGCAGGCAGACCGAGACTTCCCGGCCGGCCCGTTCGGCCAGCTGCTTGATGCGGATCGCCGACGACAGCCCCGAGGGGCCGCCGCCGACGATCACGACATCGTATTCCATCGCATCGCGATCGGTACGCAGGTTCATGATCAGAACAGGTTTTCAGGCAGGGCGAAGACCGAGTCGGCGCCGCCGGTCATTTCGGTCGCGTAGGCCGCCGCAAACGGCAGCTGGTGCGTGGCGAAGTAATTGGCCGTGGCCAGCTTGGCCTTGTAGAACTCGTCGGCGCTGCCGGCCGCGATGTGCTTGACGGCAATGGCCGCCGACCTGGCCATCAACCAGCCCCCGGCGACGATGCCGGTCAGTTTGAGGAAGGGCACCGAACCGGCATGGACGGCGGCCGGATTGCTTTCGTAGGTAGCCAGAATCCAGTCGACGGCCTGCTGCAGGGCGGCGATGCCGCCCTGCAGGTTGGCGGCGATACCGGCCAGGCGGGCCTGGCCTTCGATTTCCCCGACGGTGGCCGTCATTTCGGCGATCAGCGCCTGCATCGCCGTACCCGGCACCTTCTCGCGGGCCAGCTTGCGACCGACCAGGTCGTTGGCCTGGATGGCGGTCGTCCCTTCATAGATGGTGGTGATGCGGGAATCGCGGTAGTACTGGGCGGCGCCGGTTTCCTCGACGAAGCCGACGCCACCGAAGACCTGGAGCGCGGTCGACGACAGTTCGACCCCCTGCTCGGTGCTCCAGCCCTTGATCACCGGGGTCAGCAGGTCGATGCGGGCCTGGGCGGCGGCATCGCCGGCATGGGCCCGGTCGATCTGGGCGGCGCCGTAGTAGGCCAGGGTGCGCATGGCTTCGGTGCGCGCCTTGCATTCCATCAGCAGGCGGCGGACGTCGGGATGGTGCAGGATGGTCTTCTTCTCGCCCGAGCGGTCGCCGACGATGGCACCCTGGACGCGCTCGCGTGCATACCACAGGGCATGCTGGTAGGCGCGCTCGGCGATACCGACCCCTTCCAGGCCGACATTGACCCGGGCGTGATTCATCATGGTGAACATGTAGCCGACGCCCTTGTTTTCATCGCCGATCAGGTAGCCGACGGCGCCTTCCTTCTCGCCGTAGGACATGACCGCCGTCGGGCTACCATGGATGCCGAGCTTGTGTTCGATGGAAGCGCAGATCAGGTCGTTGCGCCGGCCGAGCGAACCATCGTCGTTGACCAGGAATTTGGGCACCAGGAACAGGGAAATACCCTTCAGTCCCGGCGGCGCATCGGGCAGGCGGGCCAGCACGAGATGAATGATGTTCTCGGCGACGTCATGCTCGCCCCAGGTGATGAAGATCTTGGTGCCGCTGACCAGGTAGCTGCCGTCGCCTACCGCCTTCGCCTTCGCCGAGATGGCAGCGAGATCGGAACCGGCGTTCGGTTCGGTCAGGTTCATGGTGCCCGTCCATGTGCCGTCGACCATCTTCGGCAGGTATTTCTGCTTCAGCTCGTCGGAACCGTGGTGAGCGATGGCTTCGATGGCGCCGCCGGTCAGCATCGGGCACAGGCCGAAGGCCATGTTGGCCCCCTTCCACATTTCGTTGACCGCCATCGAGACGACGGCCGGCAAGCCCTGTCCACCGAATTCCGGCGCGAAGGGCATGGCGGTCCAGCCGGTTTCGGCGAACAGCTTGTAGGCTTCCTTGAAGCCCGGTGCCGTGGTCACGACGCCGTCCTTGCAGACATGACCGACACGGTCGCCGACCTTGTTGATCGGATCGAGAACGCCGGTGGCGAACTTGGCGGCTTCGTCGAGGATGGACTCGACGAGATCGACCGAGCATTCCTCGTTGCCGGGCAGGGCGCAGATATCTTCGAGGCCGGCCACTTCGTTGAGGACGAACTGCATGTCGCGAATCGGGGCGATATAGGTGCTCATGGGTTTTCTCTCCGTATGACTTGTTTAGACGGCGGCGGCGAGTGGCGGCGTGGGTTTG
>JAJXVG010000220.1 GCA_021782315.1 Pseudomonadota bacterium
GCCGGCGACACCGCCCTGCGTCTGGCTGCTTTTCGCGGCCACCAGCGGGTGGTCGAAATCCTGCTGGCAGGCGGTGCGGCGGTCAATATGCAGGGCTGGACGCCGCTCGCCTATGCCGCCTTCAGCGGTCATCTGGAAATTGCCCGGATGCTGATCAAGGCCGGGGCCGACGTCGATCTGGCCTCGGAGAACGGGACGACGCCATTGATTGCTGCAGCTCGTGGTGGGCATCTCGAAGTGGCGCGACTGCTGATTGCCAGCAAGGCTGATCTCGGCCGGCGGCTCGACAGCGGTCAGACGGCGCTTGACGTTGCCCTGCAGTTCAACAATACCGATATTGCCGAATTGATTCAAAAGGCCGGCGGCAAGTCGGGAAAGACCGTCAGTATCGAAGTTCGCTAGGCTGACGGCCCGGTCAGCCTGCGGCGGTCCGGCTGCGGTCGATGAGGGTGGCCAGGCTTGCAACTGAACGCAAATGCTGGCGTGCCTGCTCGTCGTTGGCGTCGATGACGATGCCGTAGGTTTTTTTCAGGGCCAGCACAAGTTCAAGCGCATCGATCGAATCCAGGTCCAATCCCTCATCGGCAAAGAGTGGGGTATCGTCGCCGATGTCGTTCGGGACAAGGTCTTCGAGATTCATCGTGGCGATGATGAATATCTTGAGTTCGTGATTGAGGTCGCTCATTTTTCCAATTCGTTTTTGTTCGTTGCGTCCATCCTAAGGATCGGGCGCAGACTTTTCATTGCCCTTAGTTTACCCGCTGTTTGCCGATCGGGTACGACAACAACTTCGTCGGTATCGGGATTTTTCCGGAACGCTTGCGGCGGCCAAGGGATTGCACTCGCCAGGCGCCGCCCGGTTTTAGGGAAAATAGCTGACAAATTCAGTCGAGTATTCTAAAATCGCCCCTCTGTTTATAGGGAGATCAGGTTTCATGTTCCGGTATCTGCGTGAGGACATCCGTGCGGTTTTCGACCGCGATCCGGCGGCCCGCTCATCCTGGGAGGTGCTGACCTGTTACCCGGGGATACACGCCCTGATCATGCATCGCCTGGCCCATTGGCTTTGGGGGCATCGTTTGCGCTGGCTGGGACGCTTCACGGCGCATCTGTCACGCATGCTGACAGGAATAGAAATTCACCCCGGCGCTTCCGTCGGTCGGCGCTTTTTCATCGATCACGGCATGGGGGTCGTCATCGGCGAAACCGCGGTGATCGGAGACGACGTCACGCTTTACCACGGCGTCACCCTTGGCGGTACCTCGTGGAACAAGGGCAAGCGCCATCCGACGCTGGAAAACGGCGTGGTCGTAGGCGCCGGCGCCAAGGTGCTCGGTCCGATCACCATTTCGGCCGGCGCCAAGGTCGGCTCCAATGCGGTCGTCACCAAACCGGTGCCGGCCGGCGCAACCGCCGTCGGCAATCCGGCGCGGATTGTCGAAAACACCGAACAGACCCGGCAGCGCGAGGCGCAGGCGGCCAAGCTTGGTTTTTCCGCCTATGCCGTGGCGCGGGATCAGGACGACCCGGTGGCCAAGGCCATCCATGCGCTGCTCGACCATGCCGCCGAGACCGATCGGCGCCTGGCCTCGCTGGTCAAGGAACTCGATGCGCAGGGCGTGAAGTGCGACCAGGATGTGCAACAGGCCGATACATTCGATCCGCAGTACTTGAGCAAAATAGTTGACTAAATTTCTCTGGATTATATATAGTTGACAATAATACTTGGTTATTAGCAGGAGTTGAGAATGCGATTGACGACCAAAGGACGTTTTGCGGTGACCGCCATGATGGATCTCGCCATGCGCGGCGAGGACGGGCCGGTGGCGCTGGCCAGCATCAGCGAGCGGCAGAAGATATCGCTCTCGTATCTGGAGCAGTTGTTCGGAAAGTTGCGTCGCCACAAGTTGGTCGACAGCGTGCGCGGCCCCGGCGGCGGTTATTGCATTGCCAGGCCGTTCGATCAGGTGGCGGTGGCGGATATCATCCGTGCCGTCGACGAGCAACTCGATGCGACACAATGCGGCGGACGTGAGAATTGCCACGACGAACACCGTTGCATGACGCATGATCTGTGGTCGACCCTGAATATCAAGATGTTCGACTACCTGGCTTCGGTCACGCTGGCCGACCTCGTTGCCAGCGAAAAACTGAAACGCGGCCCATTGACCGTCGTGCTCGAAGACAATCGTCGCCTTGGCCCGTCTCCGCGAGCGCGCGGCGGACGCGACAAGCTGCCGGCAGTTGCCTGAGCCACCCGATGTACCAGCCAGTCTACCTCGACCACAACGCGACGACGCCGCTTGATCCCGCTGTGCTGTCTGCCATGTTGCCCTGGCTGGAGAGTCGTTTCGGCAACGGGTCGAGTCGTCACGAATACGGGCGGCAGGCGCGGCAGGCCATCGACGAGGCGCGGCAGAGGGTGGCCGCTGCGGTCAAGGCGCATCCGACCGAGGTGGTGTTCACCAGCGGTGGCAGCGAAGCCAACAATCTTTTCTTGAAAGGTGCGGCGGCCAGCCTCAAGCCCGGGTTGATCGCCGTCAGCGCGGTCGAGCATCCCTGCGTCCTCAAGCCGGCCGAGCAACTGGCAAGGCAGGGCTGGCAACTGCGACAACTTGCCGTCGACGGGGCGGGGCGCGTCGATTTCGAAGATTTTGTCTCGGCCATGTCGGCTCGGCCCAGGCTCGTTTCGGTGATGACGGCCAATAACGAAACCGGCGTCATCCAGGATGTTTCGGCGCTGGCCAGCGCGGCAAAATTCACCGGCGGCTGGTTTCATACCGATGCCGTGCAGGCGTTCGGCAAGCTGGATATCGATTTCCGCGTCCTCAATGCGGCCGGCGTTCATGCCATGACGCTCTCGGCGCACAAGGCCTGCGGTCCGAAAGGTGCGGCAGCGCTGATCCTCGACAAGCGCGTCGAGTTGCAGCCACTGATTGCCGGCGGCGGTCACGAGCGCGGGCTGCGTTCGGGCACTGAAAATGTGCCGGCCATCGTCGGATTTGGCCTTGCTGCGGAACTTGCGGCGCAGCGCGTTGCCGAATGGCCGGAGCATTCGAGGTTGCTGCTGCGCAAACTGGAAAGCGGGGTGGCGGCGCTGGGCGCAACCATCTTCGCGGCCGATGCGAAGAAATTGCCGAATACCTGTTATTTCTCCTTTCCGGACATCGACGGGGAAACGCTGGTCGGCAAGCTGGATCGCGAAGGTTTTGCGGTGGCCAGCGGCGCGGCCTGTTCAAGTGCCAACCCGGAACCCTCGCATGTCCTGCGAGCCATGGGGGTGGCGCCGGAAATCGCCCGCGGCGCGGTACGTGTCAGCCTCGGTGCGAGCAATACCGACACGGAAATCGAACAATTTATCAAGGCCTTGCAGGTGACGGTCGGACGCCTGCAGGGACTGACAGCGGTTGTCGCCAACTGAGCTGACTGAATAACCCGACTTAGCGAGAATGAAGATGAAACTCCCGATCTACCTGGATTACTCGGCAACCACCCCGGTCGACCCGCGCGTTGCGGACAAGATGATTCCCTACCTGTGCGAGCACTTCGGCAATCCTGCCTCGCGTTCGCACAGCTTTGGCTGGGTCGCCGACACCGCCGTCGAAGAAGCCCGCGAACAGGTGGCTGCGCTGGTCAAGGCCGACCCCAAGGAAATCGTCTGGACTTCGGGCGCCACCGAATCCAACAACCTGGCCATCAAGGGTGCGGCCAATTTCTACGCCGGCACCAAGGGCAAGCACATCATCACTGTCAAGACCGAGCACAAGGCCGTGCTCGACACCGTGCGCGAAATGGAGCGCCAGGGCTTCGAGGCAACCTATCTCGATGTCAAGGAAGACGGTCTGCTCGATCTCGACGTCTTCAAGGCCGCCATTCGCCCGGATACCGTGCTCGCCTCGGTGATGTACGTCAATAACGAAATCGGCGTCGTCCAGCCGATCGCCGAACTGGGTGAAATCTGCCGCGAGAAGGGCGTCGTTTTTCACGTCGATGCCGCCCAGGCTACCGGCAAGGTCGATATCGACCTGGGCAAGCTCAAGGTCGACCTGATGAGTTTCTCGGCCCACAAGACCTACGGCCCGAAGGGCATCGGCGCCCTTTACGTGCGCCGCAAGCCGCGTGTCCGCCTCGAGGCGCAGATGCACGGCGGCGGCCACGAACGCGGTTTCCGCTCCGGCACGCTGGCCACCCATCAGATCGTTGGCATGGGTGAATGCTTCCGTCTGGCCCGGCTGGAAATGGCCGAGGAAAACAAGCGCATCGGCTTCTTGCGCGACAGGTTGCTGAAAGGGCTGCAGGATATCGAGGCGACCTTCGTCAACGGTGACCTGGCGCAAAGGGTGGCGCACAATCTCAATATCAGCTTTGCCTATGTCGAAGGCGAGTCGATGATCATGGCGATCAAGGATCTGGCGGTTTCATCCGGTTCGGCCTGCACCTCGGCCAGTCTGGAGCCTTCCTACGTGCTGCGCGCTCTGGGGCGCGACGACGAACTGGCCCACAGTTCCATCCGCTTCAGTATCGGACGGTTTACGACGGAAGACGAAATTGACTATGCAATCAAGTTGTTGCATGAGAAAGTTGGCAAACTACGCGAACTTTCACCGCTATGGGAAATGTACAAGGACGGCATTGATCTGAGTACCGTTCAATGGGCTGCCCACTAATTTTAGGAGAATCAATATGAGCTATAGCGTAAAAGTCATCGATCACTATGAGAACCCGCGCAATGTCGGTTCCTTCGGCAAGGAAGACGACGGCGTCGGTACCGGCATGGTCGGCGCCCCGGCCTGCGGCGACGTGATGAAGTTGCAGATCAAGGTGAACAAGTCGGGCGTCATCGAGGACGCCAAGTTCAAGACCTATGGCTGCGGTTCGGCCATTGCCTCGTCCTCGCTGGTGACCGAATGGGTCAAGGGCAAGACGGTGGACCAGGCCCTGTCGATCAAAAATACCGAAATTGCGGAAGAACTGGCCCTGCCGCCGGTTAAAATCCACTGTTCGAT
>JAJXVG010000221.1 GCA_021782315.1 Pseudomonadota bacterium
TGGCTCCAAGGGCGTTGTCTGGGGTCCGAGTAAGGACATGATCCACATCTCGCACGGCCCTGTCGGCTGCGGCCAGTATTCCCGCGCCGGGCGCCGCAACTATTACGTCGGTACCACCGGTGTCGACACCTTCGGCACGATGAACTTCACCTCCGACTTCCAGGAGAAGGACATCGTGTTCGGCGGCGACAAGAAACTCGCCAAGCTGATCGACGAAGTCGAACTGCTATTTCCGCTGCACAAGGGGATCTCGGTCCAGTCCGAATGCCCGATCGGCCTCATCGGCGACGACATCGAGTCGGTTTCCAAGAAAGCTGCCGCCGTCATCGACAAGCCGGTCGTCCCGGTACGTTGCGAAGGCTTCCGCGGCGTTTCCCAGTCCCTCGGCCACCACATCGCCAATGACGCCATCCGTGACTGGGTGCTCGACAAGCGCGACGGCCAGCCTTTCGAATCGACGCCCTACGACGTGGCCATCATCGGTGACTACAACATCGGTGGCGACGCCTGGGCAACCCGTATTCTTCTCGAAGAGATGGGCCTGCGTGTCGTCGCCCAGTGGTCCGGCGACGGCACCCTGGCCGAAATGATGAACACGCCGAAGGTCAAGTTGAACCTGCTCCACTGCTACCGTTCGATGAACTACATCTCCCGTCACATGGAAGAGAAGTACGGCATTCCGTATCTGGAATACAACTTCTTCGGCCCGACGAAGATCATCGAATCCCTGCGCAAGATCGCCGCCTTTTTCGACGACTCAGTCAAGGCCAAGACCGAAGCCGTGATTGCTCGCTACAAGCCGATGATGGACGAGATCATCGCCAAGTACAAGCCGCGCCTCGAAGGCAAGAAGGTCATGCTCTACGTCGGCGGCCTGCGTCCGCGTCACGTCATCGGCGCCTACGAAGACCTCGGCATGGAAGTCATCGGTACCGGCTACGAATTCGGCCACAACGACGACTACGACCGCACCATCAAGGAAATGGGCGATGCCACCCTGCTCTACGACGACGTCACCGGTTTCGAACTGGAAGAGTTCGTCAAACGACTGAAGCCCGACATGGTCGGCTCCGGCATCAAGGAAAAGTACATCTTCCAGAAGATGGGCATTCCGCTGCGCCAGATGCACTCCTGGGATTACTCGGGCCCCTACCATGGTTACGACGGTTTCGCGATCTTCGCCCGCGACATGGATATCGCCCTCTCCAACCCGACCTTCAAGAACCTTGTTCCACCATGGAAGAAGCTTGCCGCCGAAGAAGTCAAGAAGGCCGCCTGACCTGGCTCGGAAAATCCTCAACCTTGAGCCCGCAGCCGCGAATGAGCGGGGCGGGCAAGGAGATAGCAATGCAAACCGCAGACAACATCAAGCCCTGTTACCCGCTGTTCCGCGATGACGACTACAAGAAGAACCTCGCTGAAAAACGCGAACTCTTCGAAGAAGGCCACGGCCCGGAAAAAGTATGGGAAACCTTCGTCTGGACGACGACCAAGGAATATCAGGACCTCAACTTCAAGCGCGAAGCCCTGACCGTCGATCCGGCCAAGGCCTGCCAGCCGCTCGGCGCCGTCCTCTGCGCCTCCGGCTTCCACAAGACCCTGCCCTACGTGCATGGTTCGCAAGGCTGCGTCGCCTACTTCCGCACCTACTTCAACCGTCACTTCAAGGAACCGTGTTCCTGCGTTTCCGACTCGATGACCGAAGATGCCGCCGTGTTCGGCGGGCAGAAGAACATGCACGACGGCCTGGCCAACGCCAGGGCCATCTACAAGCCGGACATGATCGCCGTGTCGACCACCTGCATGGCCGAAGTCATCGGTGACGACCTCAATGCCTTCATCAACAACTCCAAGAAGGACGGCCACATCCCCCAGGATTACCCGGTCCCCTTCGCCCACACCCCGTCCTTCGTCGGTTCGCACACCACGGGCTGGGACAACATGCTCGAAGGCATCATCCGTTCCTTCACGCTGAATTTCATGGAAGGCAAGAAGATCGGTTCGAACGGCAGGATCAACATCGTGCCGGGCTTCGAAACCTACCTCGGCAACTACCGTGTCATCAAGCGCATGCTGGGTGAAATGGACGTCGGCTTCACCTACCTGTCCGATCCTTCCGAAGTCTTCGATACCCCGGCCGACGGTGAATTCCGCATGTACTCCGGCGGTACGACCATGGACGAAGTCAAGGATGCGCCGAACGGCATCACCACCCTGCTGCTGCAGCCGACCCAGCTCGAAAAGACGAGGAAATTCGTCGAGAACACCTGGAATCATGACATTCCCAAGCTCAACATTCCGATGGGCGTCGAATGGACCGACGAGTTCCTGATGAAGGTCTCCGAAGTCACCGGCAAGCCGATCCCGGCTTCGCTGGAACTGGAACGCGGCCGCTGCATGGACCTCGTCTCCGACAGCCATGCCTGGCTGCACGGCAAGAAATTCGCCGTGTATGGCGACCCCGACTTCGTCATGGGTGTCGTCAAGATCCTGCTCGAAGTCGGTGCCGAGCCGACCCATATCCAGGCCCACAACGGAAACAAGCGTTGGGCCAAGGCCATGGAAAAACTGCTCGCTTCCAGCCCGTTCGGTGTCAATGGCAAGGTCTACGCCGGCAACGACCTGTGGCACATGCGCAGCCTGTGCTTCACGGACAAGCCGGATTTCCTGATCGGCAACTCCTACGGCAAGTACATTCAGCGCGACACCCGCCATCTGGGTGAAGCCTTCGAAGTACCCCTGATCCGCCTCGGCTTCCCGATCTTCGACCGCCACCACATGCACCGCGCCACCACCATGGGCTACGAAGGCATGATGTCCGTGGTCACCCAACTGACCAACGCCGTCCTTGAGCAACTCGACAAGGAAACCATCGGCATGGGTACCACCGACTTCAACTTCGACCTGGTTCGCTAAACGGACCACCGGCGGAGCCCTGGCTCCGCCGGTCATGGAGGAGCGTTACATGGCCAACATCATGATCCAGCAAGACGACAAGGGCGGGCTGGTGTTTTACCTCCCGAAGCGCGACCTGGAAGCGTCCATCGAATCCATCGAATTCGACACTGCAGAAAAATGGGGTGGCGAATTGAAGCTGGACAACGGTGGCACTTACTACATCGACCCGATTGCCAAGCCGCCCCGCCTGCCCGTTTCTCTACGCGCCAAGCGCCTCGGCGCGGCCGAAGACTAAGCCCGTTGAACCTGCCCGCGAAGCCGGCCACAGCCGGCAAAAGCGGATTTAAAGGAGAGCATCATGGCAATGAAAATCGATCCCGACATGTGCACCGCCTGCGGCGACTGCAAACCTGTCTGCCCGACCAAATCGATCAGTTCCGGCAAGATCTTCTTCAAGATCGACGCTGCGAGCTGTACCGAATGCGACGGTCACAACGATTCACCGTTGTGTGTCGACGTTTGCCCTTCCGGTTGCATCAGCCCGGCCTGAGCAAAACGCCGAACGCCCGGGGAACCGGGCGTTCCACTGAAGCCTTTTCCAGGAGATCACCATGTCCGATACCCCGATAGCCTCCCGCGAAGCTGCCTTGCGCATCGCCCTCGCCGCTCGTGCCCTGAATGGCCTTGACGTCCGCGCCCTGGTCGGCGCCCTGATTGAGAAACTGGCGTTGCCGCTAACCGAGGCCAAGCTCGGCAGGCTGACCGTCGAAGACCTGCGCGTCATCCTGGCCGGCGATTTCGCCGAACAAGGCTGTCACGTCGGGGTCGAAGGCGAGGTCCTGAAGGAAGCAGTTCGCCTCCTCTGGGGCCAGGGCCTCGGAAACAAGGATTTTCCGACGACAGACGCCTACACCGAGGGCGAAATGCCCGGCTCGCTGCGAGTCGCCTTCGCTGCCAATCGCGGCGAAACCCTCGACGGTCACTTTGGCTCATGCGAGCGTTTTCTGATCTATCAGGTCGCCCCCGACACCATCAAGCTGATCGCCGTGCGGCCGACCGTCGAGGCCGACACGGCCGACGACAAGAATGCTGCCCGCTCGGCCCTGATCAACGACTGCCAGATCGTCTACGTTCAGTCCATCGGCGGCCCGGCTGCGGCCAAGGTAGTGCGCGCCGGGGTGCATCCGGTCAAGAAGCCTGATGGCGGACAGACTCGCGAGGTGCTGATCGAACTGCAGGGCCGCCTGACCAGTCCGCCGCCCTGGCTGGCTCAGATCATGGGCGTACCCGCCGCTTCGCTGGCCCGCTTTGAAGAAGAAATGGCCAGCGAGGAAGCGGCATGATCTCTCCGCTTCAGCTTGTTCAGGTCGGCGAGGCCACCCTGCTCGACGCCCGGGCAGCCTCCCTGCGCCAGCGCTTTCCCGGTCTGCATTTCACGGAATGCAGCGAAGACGACGTTTCGCCCCGCTATCATCCGGCGCTCAGCGTCGAAGGCTACGATCTTTTCCTGATCAGCGGTACCAGCGGTCATTGCCTGGCCCTGACCAACGATGCGACCAACGCCACGGGCATTCTTGTAGCCGCCAAGGTCGATGCCGAGTGAAAAGACCGGGAGCGGGGCCGGGGCCGGCATCGCCCAGCCGGGATTGTGTTCCGGTTGCAGCTGTTTTCCGGACTACCTGAACAGCCGCCGGTGCATACCGGGTGACGCCTGTATCCGTGCGCACAGCGGACGACAGATCGACCGCTTTCTGCGTGCCAACCCCGAACTTGCCGCCGATTATCTCGCCGACCTTTTCTGGGAGCGCCGCGCAATTGCCGCCCGTTATGCTGCGGTCGACCGGATTTTTTCCCTGAAATCGGACCCCGACGAGGTCGTCCGCCGCGTCGTCGCCACGCGCCTGCCGGTCGATCAATTGATCACGATGGTCAACGACCCGGACCGCGAGGTACGAATTTCGGTTGCGGCACGCCTGCCTGAGCCGCAGTTGATGCGGTTGATCGACGACCCCGACTACCTGATCCGCGCCACCATCGCCCGCCGACTGCCCCACGGCCAGCTCGCCAAACTGTGCAAGGACCCGGAACGGGAGGTAC
>JAJXVG010000222.1 GCA_021782315.1 Pseudomonadota bacterium
CTCGCCATTTTCGACCAGGATGGCCTTGACCACGCCCGAGGCGTCGGATTCGATCTCGTTGAGCAATTTCATGGCTTCGATGATGCACAGGGTATCGCCCTGCTTGACGGTCTGGCCGATCTGGACAAAGGCGTCGGCGCCCGGCGACGGGGAACGGTAGAAGGTACCGACCATCGGCGACTTGACGATATGGCCTTCCGGCAACTCGTCGTCGTCCAGGTTGGCCGCAACAGCAGCCGGTGCGGCCGGCAGCTGCTGCGGGGGGGCCGCGTAATATTGCTGCGGAGCGGCGACAACCGCACCGTAATGCTTGGCGATACGAACCTTTTCTTCTCCCTCGGTGACTTCCAGTTCGGAAATTCCCGACTCCTGAACGAGGTCGATAAGTTTTTTGAGTTTACGCAGATCCATGGAGACTCCCCTCTAATTTGTACCCGTTGGGCACAAGCGTCCGGACCAAACCGGACTATTCGATATTAAGCTTGTTGAGCAGGTATTCGAGAGCCAGCAGGTAGCCCTCATGACCCAGACCGCAGATAACCCCGATGGCCAGGTCCGAAAAATAGGAGTGCTGCCGGAACGGTTCCCGGGCATGCACATTCGAAAGATGCACCTCGACGAATGGAATGGCTACCGCGGCCAATGCATCGCGCAGCGCCACGCTGGTATGGGTATAAGCCGCCGGATTGATGATGATGGCCCGAATCCCCTGATCGCGAGCAGCATGGATGCGCTCGATCAGCGCCCCCTCATGGTTGCTCTGGAAGGCTTCAAGCTCAACACCGGCGCTTTCCGCCATACGGGCCAGCGACATGTTGATATCCGACAGGGTGACACGACCGTAATGCTCAGGTTCGCGTGTGCCAAGCAGGTTCAGATTAGGTCCGTGCATTACGAGAACACGGGACTTTTCTACCGGCCTGGAAGCAGTTTTTCGCTTCGTCATAGCTGCAAGTTTGCCGCAAATCGCAACAATTTGTCCAGTCTATTCCTTTAGTAAGGCACGCAAACCCTCGGCACGGATACGTTCGTGCGGGCGACCATCATAATGTTTCAAGCTGACTCGCTCCATATGCGGTGCACAAACCACCAAATTGGCATCGGCCGTATCGGTCTCCATTTGCAGCACAGCCTCGACCCGCTCGTTACGTACCTCGACATGCGATACCTTGATGCCGCGATTGAGCAGAAAAATCTCTACCTCCTTGGCACTGTCGGCGAAAAGCAGGATATCGATATGCGAATGCTCGCCAGCCGTTCCGTCCAGCACCGAACCGGTCAGGTAGGGATTGAAATCCGCCAGCAAGTCGAGCAATTCCAGCGCCGAATGGCGCAGAAGCCCGATCAACTCTTCGTGTTCCTCGCCGTGATACAGGCTGCGATAGACGCGCAACTCGGCCTCGACCTCGGCATTGTCCGGAAAGGCCGTATGTTCCGGCAGCCCGAGCTGTCGAACAGCCTTCTTCTTGGCATGACGATAATCGGTGATGCCATCTTCGGCCATCAAACGGGCGGCGGTACTGGCTATGCTGGCACGCACACCGGCAGCCAGGCGTTGTTTTTCATGACGGGTCATCGGGACTCGATCAAGGTAAAATCCCCTCTATTCTAACGGTTAGACTCGAAATGCACATTCACATTCTCGGCATCTGCGGCACCTTCATGGGCGGCCTCGCACAACTGGCGGTCGATTCCGGTCACAAGGTCACCGGCTGCGATGCCAACGTCTATCCGCCGATGAGTGACCAACTGCGCAGCGCCGGCATCGAATTGATCGAGGGTTACGCCACCGATCAGCTGATGCTGGCGCCGGATATTTACGTCATCGGCAATGCGGTTTCCCGGGGCAATCCGCTGCTCGAAGCCATTCTCGACAAAGGCCTGCCCTACGTTTCGGGGCCGCAATGGCTGGCCGAAAACATTCTGCAAGGCCGCTGGGTCCTGGGTGTCGCCGGCACCCACGGCAAGACGACCACCGCCTCGATGCTGGCCTGGATTCTCGAAGATGCCGGCATGCAGCCTGGCTTTCTGATCGGCGGCGTGCCGTTGAACTTCGCCGTCTCGGCACGACTGGGCGAAACGCCGTTTTTCGTCATCGAGGCCGACGAGTACGACACGGCTTTCTGCGACAAACGGTCGAAATTCGTTCATTACCGGCCGCGAACCTTGGTTTTGAACAATCTCGAATTCGATCACGCAGACATTTTCGGCGATCTTGCTGCAATCGAGACGCAATTTCACCACCTCGTGCGGACCATTCCCCAGTCCGGCCTGATCGTCTCAAACGCCGCCGAAGCCAGCCTGGAACGGGTTCTGCAACGCGGCTGCTGGACACCGGTCGAGCGCTTCAACGATACCTACCGCGTCAGCGGCGACGACGCCCGGGGCGAGTTGGTGCTGCACGGCCCGGAAGGGCGAATCGGCCGCAGCGCCTGGCGACTCTCCGGCGAACACAATCGCGCCAATGCCTGCGCCGCCCTGCTCGCCGCTCGCCATGTCGGGGTATCCCTGACCCACGGCCTGGATGCGCTGTCGCGCTTCGTCAATGTCAAACGACGCATGGAGGTCCGCGGCGAAGTGCGTGGCGTAACGGTATACGACGATTTCGCCCATCATCCGACCGCCATCGCCACGACGGTCGCCGGCCTGCGCCGCAAGGTGGGCCCGGCCCGAATCCTGGCCGTGCTCGAACCGCGCTCGAACACCATGAAGCTGGGCACGATGAAATCGCAACTGCCGGACAGCCTGCGCGAGGTCGATGCCGCCTTCTGCTACGCCGGCAATCTCGGCTGGGACGCCCGGGCGGCGCTGGCACCGATGGGCGATCGTGCGATAGTCGAGGAAGACCTTGCCAGGCTGGTCGATCGGATCGTCATCGCCGCCCAACCTGGCGACCACATCCTGGTCATGAGCAATGGCGGCTTCGGCGGCATACACGGCAAGTTGCTCGCCGCCCTCGCCGAGTAGCCCCCCCCCGGCAGGGGTACGCCTGCTGATCACTCAAAAAAATGGCAGCCCGAAGGCTGCCATTTTTGTTCCGGAAGATAGCCGGACTTAGTGCGTGTGCTTGCGCAGACGTTGAATCGCTTGCAACTGGGCAACGGCTTGCGCCAGTTCCGCTTCCGCGGCGGCGTAATCCATTTCGGCGTTGCGGTTGGCAAGCGCTTCCTCGGCCCGCTTCTTGGCATCCAGCGCCTTGGCTTCGTCCAGGTCGTGCGCACGAATCGCCGTGTCAGCCAACAAGGTAATCATGTCGGGCTGGACTTCCAGCATGCCACCGGAAACATACACCAACTCGTACTCACTCTGGCTCGGCACTTTCAAACGAATCGTGCCCGGCTTGATGCGAGTCAACAGCGGCGTGTGACGCGGCAGAATACCGAGTTCCCCGGCTTCGCCGGGAAACACTGCGATTTCCACCAGGCCGGAGAAGATCGATTCTTCAGCACTGACGACATCACAATGAACAGTCATAGCCATTACTAGCTCCTATGCGACTTAGCGCTGTTACAGCGTCTTGGCCTTTTCGAGAACTTCCTCGATACCGCCCACCATGTAGAAGGCCTGTTCCGGCAGATGATCGAACTCGCCGGCACAGATACCCTTGAAGCCCTTGATCGTTTCCTTGAGCGGAACGAACTTGCCCGGCGAACCGGTGAAGACTTCAGCCACGTGGAACGGCTGGGACAGGAAGCGCTGGATCTTGCGAGCGCGGGAGACGGCCAGCTTGTCTTCCGGCGACAGTTCGTCCATACCCAGAATGGCGATGATGTCGCGCAGTTCCTTGTAGCGCTGCAGATTCATCTGCACGGCACGGGCAACGGCGTAATGCTCTTCGCCAACGACCTGCGGGTCAAGCTGACGGGAGGTGGAGTCGAGCGGATCGACCGCCGGGTAGATACCCAGGGAGGCGATGTCACGCGACAACACGACTGTCGAGTCGAGGTGCAGGAAGGTGGTGGCCGGAGACGGGTCGGTCAAGTCGTCGGCAGGCACATACACGGCCTGGATGGAGGTGATCGAACCGACCTTGGTGGAGGTGATGCGCTCTTGCAGACGACCCATTTCCTCGGCCAGCGTCGGCTGATAGCCGACGGCGGAAGGCATACGGCCGAGCAGGGCGGAAACTTCCGTACCAGCCAGGGTGTAGCGATAGATGTTGTCGACGAAGAACAGGATGTCACGACCGTCGTCACGGAAACGCTCGGCCATGGTCAGGCCGGTCAGGGCGACGCGCAGTCGGTTGCCCGGCGGCTCGTTCATCTGACCGAACACCATCGCGACCTTGTCGAGAACGTTGGAGTCCTTCATTTCGTGATAGAAGTCGTTGCCTTCGCGGGTGCGCTCGCCGACACCGGCGAACACGGACAAGCCGGAGTGCTGCTTGGCGATGTTGTTGATCAGCTCCATCATGTTGACGGTCTTGCCGACGCCGGCGCCGCCGAACAGGCCGACCTTGCCGCCCTTGGCGAACGGACAGATGAGGTCGATAACCTTGATGCCGGTTTCGAGCAGATCGACGGAAGAAGACAGTTCGTCGAACTTCGGCGCGGCGGCGTGGATTTCACGCAGCTCGTTGGAGTCGATCGGACCGGCTTCGTCAATCGGGCGACCGAGCACGTCCATGATGCGACCGAGGGTGCCCATGCCGACGGGCACGGAAATGCCGGCGCCGGTATTGTTCACTTTCATGCCGCGACGCAGACCGTCGGACGAACCCATGGCGATGGTGCGAACCACGCCGTCGCCGAGTTGCTGTTGCACTTCGAAGGTCAGGCCGTCTTCCGCCATGCCGTTTGCTTCGGAAGCATCCAGCTTGAGGGCGTCGTAGACCTTCGGCATCGCGTCGCGCGGGAAGTGGATGTCCACCACGGCGCCGATACACTGAACGATTGAACCTTGACTCATATTCAAATCCCCAAAAATAAAAATCTACGCGTCACACCGCGGCGGCGCCGCTGACGATTTCCGAGAGTTCCTTGGTAATCG
>JAJXVG010000030.1 GCA_021782315.1 Pseudomonadota bacterium
AGGCGGAACACGTACGTGTCGACAGCGATGGTCGGATGGCCAAAAGCGGTGTTGAGAACGACATTGGCCGTCTTGCGTCCGACTCCGGGCAGCGCTTCGAGAGCGGCGCGGTCGTCCGGCACTTCACCGCCGTGTCGTTCTAGCAGGAAGCGGCAGGTGGCGATCACGTTCCTGGCCTTGGTGCGGAACAGACCGATGGTCTTGATGTATTCGCTCAGCCCTTCCTCGCCCAGCGCCAGCATGGCGGCCGGTGTCGGCGCTATCGGGTAGAGCCTCGCGGTTGCCTTGTTGACGCCGACATCGGTCGCCTGGGCCGACAGGATGACGGCGACCAGCAGTTGAAAAGGCGTCGCATAGTGCAGTTCGGTCCTTGGCGCCGGATTGGCATCGCGAAGGCGTATAAAAAACTGCTCGATCTGGGCTTTTTTCACGTTGGGCGGCGAGATTGGATTGTCAGGTACGGCTGGATGCGCGATATTGTCAAAAAACAAATTCTACCCGACAGAGAGTGTGGATACCCATGCCGCGTACAACAGAAGGCAATATCATTGCCCTGGCGCAGTTGCTTGAAGGTAATCCGGTGGCGACCATCGTGGTCGATGCCGAACACCGCGTTACGCACTGGAATCGAGCCTGTGAGATACTGACCGGCGTCAGCGCCGATCAAATGATTGGCAGTCGGGAGCAGTGGCGGGCTTTTTACCTCGAACCCCGCCCCATCCTGGCCGATCTCATTGTCGACCAGGCGGTGGAAAGCGCCATTGCCACTTTTTACGAGGGCAAGTTCAAACATTCCGAGTTAATTGACGGTGGCTGGGAGGCGGAGGATTTTTTCCCGGCATTCGGCGAGCGGGGACGATGGCTCTATTTCACAGCCGCCGCCATTCGCAATGCCGATGGCGAAATCGTCGGTGCCATCGAAACCTTGCAGGACGTCACGGCCAGAAAGCAGGCCGAGGCCGCCTTGCAGGAATCTACGGCCTTTCTCTCGCAGATTGTCGACGGCTCCTCAGTGGCGACGCTGGTCATCAATTCCGAACATCGCGTCACGCACTGGAACCACGCCTGCGAGGTGCTGACCGGTATGCCCGCCGATGCGCTGATCGGCACAGACCTGCAATGGCAAGCCTTCTATGCCGCTCGCCGGCCGATAATGGCCGATCTGATACTCGACGGGGTCGGCGATATCGAGGTCGATCACCTGTATCACGATCGTTTTCGACCGTCGGCCCTGATTCAGGGAGGGTACGAAGCCGAGGACTTCTTCCCCCATTTCGGGGTTGACGGCCGCTGGTTGTTTTTCACCGCGGCGCCGCTGCGCAATGCGGCCGGCCAGGTGGTAGGCGCCATCGAGACCCTGCAGGACGTCAGCGAGCGGCGGCGGGCGGAAGAGGCGCTACGTGAAAGTGAAGAGCGCTATCGCATGTTGAGCCTGACCGACTCCCTGACCGGCCTGTTCAACTCACGCCACCTGCACGACTGTCTCTCGGCAGAGGTGGCGCGCAGTTCGCGCTATGGCCATCCCTTGTCCCTGCTCGTCCTCGATTGCGATAATTTCAAGCGGATCAACGACGGTTTCGGGCATTTGGAGGGGGACCGGGTGTTGCAGGCGCTGGCCGCCGTCATCCTGCATTGTCAGCGTCGCTCGGACAGCAGCTTTCGCTACGGCGGCGAAGAGTTCGTGGTCTTGATGCCGGAAACGACATCGGGTGCCGCGGAAGTCCTGGCCGAGCGCCTGTGTGCGACCTTTGCCGAACAGGTGCTGCATAGCGCTGCTGGAGAGGAAATACGGTGTACGGTCAGTATCGGCGTCGCGCAATGGCAGGGCGGCGAAAGCGAAAGTGCACTTGTCAGGCGCGCCGATGCCGCCTGTTATCGGGCCAAGGCGCTTGGCAAGAACCAGGTGGCGGTTGCCGCATTCGGCAATTGAAAGGTGCTTGCCGGGGGGCGGGGGTCAGCGGTCCCTGGCCGACGGTTTTTCCCGGAAAGACTGCCGGTGCAGGGGGATGGTCGATCCTGGCGTTGCTTCGCTCTGCCGTGCGCGCAATTGGCCGCAGCCTCCGTCGACGTCCTGGGCGGCAGAATTGCGTACCGTTGTGCGCACGCCGTGCGCATGCAGATATCGGGTCAACTCGGTGACCCGGCTCACCGGCGGCCGCCGGTAGGCGAGACTGGCGGTGGCGTTGTACGGTATCAGATTCATGATGGCGTACTTGCCTGAAAGCAGGCGGACGATGCCGTCCATTTCCTCGGTACTGTCGTTGATGCCGTCGATCAGCGTCCATTGGTACTGGATCGGGTAGCCGGTGCCGCGGGCATAGGTTTCGGCCAGTTCGACCAGTTCGGCCGGATCGATGCGTGGCGCCCTGGGCAGCAATTCGGCCCGGAGTTCGGCCCGGGTCGAGTGCAGCGAGAGAGCCAGGGCCGGAACCACGCGTTCCCCGGGTAGGCGCTCGAATACGCGGCGATCACCGACGGTCGAGAAAACCAGGTTCTTGTGCCCGATGGCACCGGCGGTGCCGAGCAGATCGATGGCTTCGAGAACGTTGTCCATGTTGTGCGACGGTTCGCCCATGCCCATGAAAACCACCCGGCCGACCTTGCGCCGGGTGCGGCCGAGAATCACCTGGGCCACCATCTCGGCGCTGCTCACCTGGCGCAGCAGGCCATCGCGGCCGGTCATGCAGAAGGTGCATCCGACGGCGCAACCGACCTGTGTCGAAACGCACAGGCCGTCGCGCGGCAGGAGCACGCTTTCGACGGTCTGGCCGTCGGCCAGTTCGATCAGCAGGCGCGATGAACCGTCTTCGCCGGGATGCTCGGAACGGACCCGGGCGAGCGCCGAGAGTTCGTCCTGCAAGGCGGGCAGTGCGTTGCGCAAGGCGAGCGGCAAATAATTTTCGGGCTGGTGACGACGCGCCCCGGCATCCAGCGGCCGGGCTTGTGTCCAGGCGCGCAGCACACGGTCGATGTGACAGTCCTTGGCGCCAGTGGCGCGCATGGACTGGCGGAGGGCTTCGATACGCATGCCGTGGCTCCGAGGTGGCTAGTGTAGTGTCGCACTCTTGACGGCACAGTTAAAACCGACGGATTTTTGGTCGTGGCAAGACGCAAACCACAGCGATACCCAGTGGTATCGCGAGGATTTGTAACGCCGCCATGGCCGAAAAGACAAGGTTTTAAGTACCGGAGCGTGCAGCACTACACTAGTGGCAGCCGGCGGTGGCCAGCGGCTCCGGCGGCTTGCGATTGGCGCGCTCGGCTGCCTTGGCTTCGTACCAGTTCTTGGCGGCCACCATGCAGGCAAGCACGATGAAGGCGCCCGGCGGCAGGATGGAGACCAGGAATCCCGGGTAGTCGGCGGGCAGCACCTGGTAGTGATGGAGGTCGGGAATCACCGCTTCGATGCCGGAAAGGAAGGTGCCGGCGCCGATGAATTCGCGGATGGCGCCAAGCAGCGACAGGGTCCACAGCATGCCGACCCCCATGAAGGCGCCGTCGAACAGGGACTGCAGGGGACCGTTCTTGGCGGCGAAAGCTTCGATGCGGGCGAGCACGATGCAGTTGGTGATGATCAGCGGGATGAAGATGCCGAGAATGTTGTACATGCTGTGCATGTAGGCGTTCATCCCCAGGTCGACGACGGTGACCAGTGCCGCGGCGACCAGGATGAAGACGGGGATGCGGATTTCGTAGGGGATGAAATTGCGGAGCAGGGCGACGACGAAACCGGATGAGCCCATGACGAAAATGGTGGCCAGGGAGAGCATGGCGCCATTGACCAGGCTGGTCGTCATCGCCAGCAGCGGACACATGCCGAGCATCTGCACCAGGCTGGAGTTCTGCCGCCAGGTGCCGTTGACGAAAATTTCCTTGAATTCTGCCCAGGTAATCATGGTCGATCTTTCTGTCTACTTTGCTTCATTGGACGCGAAAAGCCGGTCGCGGTTTTCGTTCGCGTACTTGAGCGCCTTCTTGACGGCCTTGATCACGGCACGCGGTGTCACCGTGGCGCCGGCGTTGGAATCGAAGTGGCCGCCGTCCTTCTTGACCTTCCATTCCTTTTCGGCCAGTTTGTCGAACGAGAGTGTGTCGAACTGGGTAATCCACGGGCGGGTCTTGTTCTTGTCCTTTTTCGGATCGATATAGTCGCCGAGTCCCGGGGTTTCCTTGTGCTGGGTGATGCGTACGCCGACCACTTCGCCGCTGGCCCGGACGGCGATCAGCATGCGGATCCTGCCGGAATAACCGTCGGGAGCTACGGCTTCGAGAACCAGGGCAGACGGTTCGCCGGCCAGACGCGCCCGGTAGACCTTGGACTCGTCATCCTCGCCGAGTTCCGGGGTGGCGGTCAGCACCAACGTGTCTTGCAGCAGATCGTTGTCGTAGAGCGCCTGGGGCAGGACCTCCTTGATCATCCGCATTTCTTCGATGGCTGCCGATTCCTTGATGGCCGGGGCGGTCAGGGCAAAGACGCCGGCCAGGACGGCGGTAAAGACGATGACGAAAACGAAGAGAATGACCGAGGTGCGGGCGGCCATGCCGGTGGCTGTGGGTTCCTTGACCATCGGCATGTTATTTCCCGTCCTTCATGCCGAAGATCGGCGGCTGGGTGTAGAGGTCGATGAGGGGGACGCAGATGTTGAGCAGGAGTACGGCAAAGGCGACGCCATCCGGGTAGCCGCCGAAGACGCGGATCAGGTAGGTGAGCAGGCCGGCGCCGGCGCCGAAGATCAGCTTGCCGCGGGGCGTCGTCGCGCCGCTGACCGGGTCGGTGGCGATGAAGAAGGCGCCCAGCATCGAGCCGCCGGCAAACAGGTGGAAGAGCGGGCTGGCGAATCGGTCCGGGTGATAGAGCCAGAGGGCGCCGGAAATGAGGAAGAGGGCGCCGAGAAATCCGGTCGGGACCTGCCAGGTGATGATTTTCCGCTGCCACATCCAGAGGCCGCCGACCAGGTAGGACAGGGCAATCCATTCCCAGCCGTGGCCGGCGAAGCTGCCATAGACATTCCTGTTGGCCAGCAGGGCGGGAACGCCAATGCCGGCTTCGTCGAGTTTCAGCGCGGTCTTCAGCGCATCGAGCGGGGTTGCCGCGGTCAGTGCGTCAAGGCGCGGCATCAGGCCGAAAATGACCTGGAATTGATCGAGCAGACCGAGATGCAAGGCCTGGTTCGGCCATTGGGACATGAATGCCGGGAAGGAGACGATACAGACGGCAAAGGCGATCATCGCCGGGTTGAAAGGGTTTTGGCCTAGGCCGCCGTATAGATGCTTGGCGACGACGATGGCGAACAGGGTGCCGACGACGACCAGCCACCAGGGGGCGAGCGGCGGAAAGACCAAAGCTATCAGCCAGCCGGTGACGACTGCCGAACCGTCGGTCAGGAATAGCGCCAGCGGTCGGTTCCGGACTTTCAGCATCAGCGTTTCGGCGACCAGCGCGGTCATGGTGGCAAGCGCGATCTGGATCAGGATGGCCGGGCCAATCAGCCACGCATACACCGCAATGGCCGGGACGAGCGCGAGCAGAACCTGGGCCATGACCCGGGTGACGCTGGCGTTTTTCAGAAGATAGGGCGGGGTGGAAAAGTCCATGCTCAACCTGGTTATTTTTCTGTGGTTTCGTCGGTGCCGAAGGCAGCGATGCGGCGCGCTTCGATGGCCTCGATTTCGTGTTGCTGGTCAGCCGTCAGGCTCTCGGTATTGCGTGCGGCGGCGGCTTCGCGTTGGGCCTTGGCGCGCTCCATGGCGGCCTGGATGCTTGCCTTTTTTACTGCCTGGTCGGCATCGAGCGGGGAGGGGGCGACCGGTTCGGGGGCGCTTGTCGCGGCCTGGGCTTCGGCCGCCTTCTTGGCGGCCTGGGCGGCCGCCGCCTTGGCCAGCTTCTCGGCTTTTTCCCGCTTTTCCCGTTCGTCGCGGAACTGCTTGAATTCGAAACGGGTCTTGGCCGTCTCGGCAGCGTTCTTCTCCTTTTCGCGCGCCCATATTTCGCTCTTGGCGAAACGGAAATACTGAACCAGCGGAATGCGGCTCGGGCAGACGAAGGAACAGCAGCCGCACTCGATGCAGTCGAACACGTTGTATTCCTGCGTTTTGCCGAAATTCTTGGCGCGCGAGAACCAGTACATCTCGAAGGGCTGCAATTCGTGCGGGCAGGCACGGGCGCATTCGCCACAGCGAATGCAGGGCATTTCAGGCGCTTTGGGCGGGAACAGGGCGTCCGAATGGGCGATCAGGCAGTTCGTCGCCTTGACCACGGGAACCTTGAAATTCGGTACCAGGAAGCCCATCATCGGGCCGCCCATGAGGATACCGTCGGTGTCGGACCTGGGCGCGGCGAGAGCGAGCAGTTCATCCATCGGGGTGCCGATCAGCACCTCGTAGTTGCGCGGTTTGTCCACGTTGCCGGTGAGCGTCACCAGCCGGGATACCACCGGTTCGCCGTGAGCGATGGCGCGCCAGGCCGTGTAGGCGGTGGCGACGTTGAAACACTGAACGCCGAGATCGGTCGAGCGCTTCGAGGCCGGAACTTCCTTGCCGGTCAGGACGCGGATCAACTGCTTGGCGCCACCGGCCGGGTAGCGGGTCGGTACGGCGATGACCTCGAAATTCTCGCCGGTCGCCCTGACGGCGGCCTGCATGGCGGCGACCGCTTCGGGTTTGTTGTCCTCGATGCCGATCAACACCCTCTTGGGTTGCAGCAGGTCGCGGAAGACTCCGGCGCCGCGCACCACATCCACGGCCCGCTCGCGCATCAGCATGTCGTCGCAGGTGATGTAGGGTTCGCATTCGGCGCCGTTGATGACCATTTCTTCCATCGGCACGCTCTTCGCGGCCGTGAGCTTGCCGTGGGTCGGGAAGACCGCGCCGCCGAGGCCGACGACGCCGGCTTCACGCAGCAGTTCGCGCACAGCTTCCGGGGCCAGCGACCGGTAGTCGACCGGGTTGCGGGCAATCCACTCGTCCCTGCCGTCCGGCTCAATGACCACGCAGTCGGCGGTCAGACCCGAAGGGTGCGGCACGACCTGGGGGCCGACGTGGATGACGGTGCCAGAGGTGGAGGCATGGACGGCGGCGGAAATCCAGCCGTCGGCCTCGCCGATCTTCTGGCCCTTGAGCACCTTGTCGCCGACCGCGACGATGGGGCGGGGCGTGCCGCCGATGCTCTGGTGCAGGGGAATGGCGACGTGACTGGGGAGCGGCGCGACGGCGACCGGCTCGACGAGCGACTGGGCCTTGTTGGTTGCCGGCTTGACGCCGCCCTTGAATTTGAAGAGTTGCAGCATCAGGCAGCCTTGGGGGTGTCGGTCGGCGTGATGGCGATCACGGGGTATTTCCATTTCCAGCTATCGACCGTTTCGACGATGGGTTCGATGCTGATGCATTCGACCGGGCAGGGAGGCAGGCAAAGTTCGCAACCGGTGCACAGCGGCTCGATGATGACATGCAATTGCTTGGCTGCGCCGACGATGGCGTCGACAGGGCAGGCCTGGATGCACAGGGTGCAGCCGATACAGGTGTTTTCGTCGATAACGGCGACGGATTTTGGTTTTTCCTTGGCGTCGAGCGCCTTGACCTCGCGCCCGAGCAGATCGGCCAGGCGGCGTACGCCCTCGGCGCCGCCGGGCGGGCACAGGTTGATTTCGGCGCCGCCCTTGGCAATGGCCTCGGCGTAGGGTTTGCATCCGGGAAAGCCGCACTGGCCGCACTGGGTTTGCGGCAGGATGCTTTCGATCTTGTCGACGAGCGGGTCGCCTTCGACCTTGAACTTGATCGAGGCGTAACCGAGCGCCGCGCCCAGGAGGATGGCGCCGAGCGCCATGACTGCGATAGCGGAAATCATTGGTACTTGTCGAGGCCGGCGAAGCCCATGAAGGCGAGACTCATCAGGCCACCGGTGACGAGGGCGATGGCCGTTCCCTTGAAATAGTGAGGCACGTCGGCGCCTTCGACCCGCTCGCGAATGCCGGCGAAGAGGATCAGGGCCAGCGAGAAACCGATGGAACTGCCGGCGCCGAAGAGCAGGGATTCGACGAAATCGTATTTGGCCCCGAGGGCCAGCAGCGGCACGCCGAGCACCGCGCAGTTGGTCGTGATCAGCGGCAGGTAGATGCCGAGCGTCTGGTGCATCGCCGGGCTGGTCTTCTGGACGACCATTTCGGTCAGTTGCACGAAGGCCGCGATGGTGACGATGAAAGCGATGGTGCGCAGGTAGATCAGGTCGTAGGGAATCAACAGGTAGGTGTCGATGATCCAGCTCGCCCCGGTGCCCAGGGTCAGGACGAAGGTGGTTGCGGCGCCCATGCCGTAGGCTGTTTCCAGCTTCTTGGAAACGCCCATGAATGGACACAGGCCGAGAATCCGAACCAGGACAACGTTGTTGACCAGGATGGCGCCGACGAGGATAAATAGGTAGTGGCTCATGTTTGCAGGGAATTGAGGGCGGTATTATCCGGTTTTGTCGTGATGCGAACAACCGCGCAGGATTTATGGGTTTATACGGATTTCCGTATGACGTGAGCCAGGGTTTCCGCAACTTCGCCGACAAGGTCAGGACCGCGGTAGATAAAACCACTGTAGAACTGTACCAGGCTGGCGCCGGCGCGGATTTTTTCGGCCGCATCCTCGCCGCCCATGATGCCGCCGACACCGATGATCGGCAATTCGCCGGCCAGGGCGGTGGCCAGTTTCTTCTGCACCTCGGTCGATTTCCGGAAGACCGGCTTGCCGGACAGGCCGCCCGCCTCGCCGGCATTCGGCAGGCCCTCGACCCCTTCGCGCGACAGCGTGGTATTGGTCGCTATGACGGCATCGAAGCGGTGTCGGCGCAAGGCGTCGGCGATGGCCGTGATCTGCTCGTCGTCGAGGTCGGGGGCGATCTTCAGGGCCATCGGCACATACCTGCCGAAGCGGTCGGCCAGTTGCAACTGGCGGGCCTTCAGGCGGGCGAGCAGGTCGTCGAGCGCCTCGTCCTTTTGCAGTTCGCGCAGATTCTTGGTATTCGGCGAGGATATATTCACTGCTACGTAGCCGGCATCGCCGTACACCTTGTCGAGGCAGATCAGGTAATCGTCGGCGGCCTTCTCGATAGGCGTCGTCGCATTCTTGCCGATATTGATGCCGAGGATGCCGCCTTTTTTCGGAAATTCGGCGGCACGGACGTTTGCGAGCAGGGCGTCGACGCCGGCATTGTTGAAGCCCATTCGATTGACGATGCCTTGCGCTTCCGGAATGCGGAAGAGGCGCGGCTTCGGGTTGCCGTCCTGCGGCCGCGGCGTGATCGTGCCGATTTCGATGAAGCCGAAGCCGAGTTGGGCCAGGCCGTCGATGTGCTCGCCGTTCTTGTCCAGGCCGGCGGCCAGGCCGACCGGGTTGGGAAACCTGAGTCCCATGACCTCGACCGGGCAGGGGACGACAGGTTTGGCCACGGCACAGGCAAAACCGGAGGCCTTCATCAGGTCGATACCCTTCATGCCGATGCCGTGCGCCGTTTCGGCATCGAGGGCGAAGAAAAATTTGCGAATGAGCGGATAGAGCATAGTGGGCGGCATTTTACCGCATGCGCCGGTCGGCGCGGCAGGGAAGTCGCAGCTTGGCGCCCTTCGATTTTACGTTTTCTCACATGAATTCACCGTTGCCGGAGCGGGCGAATACGGGATTCTGTGCAATCGGCATCGATGGCAGGATATCGGCATGCGAACCGGATGTGCCGGATGTCATCGAAACCATGTGCCGAACGGCCTCCAGTATGGGGCGGGAGCCGTACATGCCGGTTTTGCTGATAAAGCTTAAGGACCGAAGTGTCGGGTTGAGGCTAAACTTTAGCCCATGCGATTTTTACCCGTTTTAATTTTGTTGACCGGCACGGTTTTACCGGCCTGGGCGGGGGGGTTCGACGATCCCTTCGGAACCGACGACATGGTGCCGCCCAGGCCGTCGTTGCGCGACTCGACTCGCGTCGCCGATGCGCCCTGCCAGAAAGCCATGCCGGCCAGCGCGCTGACCGCTGTCGAGGCGGTCGATCTGGCCTTGTGCAATCATCCGCAGACCCGCGAAGTCTGGGCGTCGGCACGAACCCAGGCAGCCTTGGTCGGCGTTGCCGAGGCCGCCTGGCTGCCTCGGCTGGACGGCAGCGCGAGCGCCAATCGTCTTATCTACGACAGTGGTTCGTTCAACAGTAATTCGGCTAGCCTGACACTGTCCTGGCTGCTCTACGACTTCGGCCAGCGTTCGGCCAATGCCGACAATGCTCGGCATCTGCTGAACGCGGCGGCGGCGACCCAGGATGCGACGGTACAGGCCCTGTTCCTGGCTGCGCTGCAAGCCTATTACTCGGCCCAGGCGGCGCGGGCGGCGGTCCAGTCGACCATCGAGGCCGAGCGTTCGGCCCGGGAAAGTTTTCTCGCGGCGGAATCCCGCTATGAAGTCGGCGTCGGGACACCGGCCGATCGCCTGCAGGCGCAGACCGCGCTGTCGCAGGCACGGTTGAACCGTATCCGGAGCGAAGGCGAGGTCCGAAATGCCTTCGGTTCGCTGGCCAACGCGCTTGGTTTCGAAGCGCAGCAGCCCATCGCCCTGGCCGAGATGCCTGCCATGCCTGCCAATCTGGATTTTCAGCGGGAAATCGATACCCTCATCGGCGAAGCGCAGGTCAGGCGTCCCGACCTGCGAGCGGCCGAGGCGCAGATCAAGGCTGCCGAGGCAGGCGTCGAAGCCGCCAGGGCCCAGGGCCGGCCGACCCTTTCCTTCGGTGTCGGGCCAAGCTGGCAGAACTCGGCGGGGCTGCTGACCCAGGGCGGTAGCATCGGCCTCAGCCTGAATGTGCCGATATTTACCGGTTTCGATACGACCTACAGGGTGCGGTCGGCCTCTGCCCAGGTCGAAGTCAAGGCCGCACAGCGCGACCGCATTCGCAATCAGGTGGCACTCGATGTCTGGAAGGCCTACCAGAGCCTGACGACGGCGACGCAAAGCCTGGCGACGACGGCCGACCTGGTCGCCAGTGCCGAGCAGTCGGAGCGCGTCGCGCTTGGTCGCTACAAGGCAGGGGTCGGCACCGTGCTCGATTTGCTGGCGGCGCAGAGCGCGCTGGCCAGTGCCCGGTTGCAGCGGATTCAGGCGCAGCTCGACTGGAATGTCTATCGCGCCACGCTGGCCCAGGCGATGGGCGCGCTCGATTACACGCTGTTGCAAGCGACGGCGGAAGGGAGACCATGAAACTTATCGGCAGGATATTGATCGGCGTGGCGGTGGCCGGCGGACTGATCGGTGGCGGTGTCTGGTATCTCCAGCAGCGCGCGGCGCAAAATCCGGAAAACCGCTACAAGCTGGCCGATGCCCGGACGGGCGACGTGACGCAGACCGTTTCGGCCAACGGGACCCTTAATCCGCTCGTCCTGGTCAATGTCGGTACGCAGGTTTCGGGAACGGTGCAGAAGCTCTACGTGGATTTCAACGACAAGGTCGTTGCCGGGCAGAAGTTGCTGGAACTCGACCAGTCACTGTTGTTGACCATCTTGCGGCAAAGCCAGGCGAACGTGCTGAATCAACAGGCTTCCCTGGATCTGGCCAGGGCCAACGAAGCGCGGATGAAGGTACTGCTCGCCAAGGAATACGTTTCCAGGCAGGATTACGATGTCGCCCTGCAGGGCTTGAAATCGGCGCAGGCGCAACTGGCGCAGGCCAAGGCGGCGGCCGACAAGGACGAAGTCAATCTCGGCTACTCGGTCATCACCTCGCCTGTCTCGGGCGTGGTCGTGGCGCGCCTGGTCGATGTCGGCCAGACGGTCGCCGCCAGTTTCCAGACCCCCGTTCTCATCCAGATCGCCCAGGATCTGTCGAAGATGGCCATCGACACCAGTTTTGCCGAAGCCGATATCGGTAGCATCAAGGAAGGCCTGCCGGTCCACTTCACGGTCGACGCCTTTCCGAATCGGGGATTCCGCGGCGAAGTCCAGCAGATCCGACTGAATCCGAGCAATCTGCAGAACGTGGTGACCTACAACGTCCGTATCCGGGTCGACAATCCCGACCTGACCTTGCTGCCGGGGATGACGGCCTACGTTAATATCGGCGTGCAACAACGCGAGGGGGCGTTGCTGGTGCCGAATGCCGCGTTACGCTTCAAGCCGGCCGACGATGCCGCGAAAGCTGCGGTGCCGACAGGCGCAGGAGCGCCGGCCCCAGGCAAGGGCAAGAAGCGCGACGGCCAGAGCGGAACGGTCTATGTCCTGGCCGGCGACGAAATCAGACCGGTCGGCATCCAGTTGGGTATTACCGATAACCGAAACACGGAAGTCGTCGGCGGCGAATTGAAGGTGGGCGACCGTGTCGTCATCGGCGAAAACGCCGGGGGCGGCAAGTCACCGTCCAGCATCGGCATGCGGATGTTCTGATGACGGAATCGGTCATCCGGGTGGTCGGCCTGGGCAAGTCCTATGTGACGGCGGCCGGGCCTTTCCCCGCGCTGAGGGGAGTCAGCCTCGACATCAAGGCGGGCGAATTCGTTGCCATCATGGGGCCGTCCGGCTCCGGCAAGTCGACCTTCATGAACCTTCTCGGCTGTCTCGATACGCCTACCACGGGCGAATTCTTCCTGGCCGGACAAGACGTGGCGCATATGGACAAGGACGCCCTGGCCTCCCTGCGCAATCGCATGCTGGGTTTCGTTTTTCAGGGGTTCAACCTGCTCCCGCGCATGAGTTTGCAGGACAACGTCGCCCTGCCGCTGGTCTATGCCGGCGTCGACCGGGCCGCGCGACGGGCCAGGGCACGCGAACTGCTCGACAAGGTGGGATTGGGCCAATACGCCGAGTCGCCGCCCAATCGCATTTCCGGCGGCCAGCAACAACGGGTGGCGATCGCCAGGGCCCTGGTCAATTCGCCGCGCCTGATCCTGGCCGACGAGCCGACCGGCAATCTGGACAGCCATACCAGCGAAGAGATCATGCGCCTGTTCGGCGCCTTCAATGCCGAAGGGATCACTATCGTGCTGGTCACGCACGAACCGGATATCGCGGCCCATGCCGGGCGGCAGGTGCGTTTTCGCGACGGGCAGATCGTCAGCGATGAATTGACGGCCGAGGTGGCGAAATGAGTTTACCGGCGCCGGCCGCTCTTTTTTGTCCGCCGAGCTTGCCGGCGGACGCGCATCGTTCCGTGCAGGACGCGCCATGCTGAAGGCCATGTTCGGTGAAGCCTGGCTGGCGATGGGCGCCAATCGCCTGCGCACGGCGCTGACCATGCTCGGCATGGTCATCGGCGTCGGCGCCGTGGTCATCATGATGGCCATCGGGCAGGGCGCGCAGTATGCCGTCCAGCAGACGATCAGTACCATGGGTTCCAATCTGTTCATCATTCTCTCGGGATCGTTCACGGCGTCCGGGGTGCGCAGCGGCTCGGCCGGCGCGCCCTCGCTCAGTGTCGCCGATGCCGACGCGATTGCCGAACTCGACGGCGTGATCAATGTCGCGCCGACCCATTCGGGAACCCGGCAACTGGTTTACGGCGCGCAGAACTGGAGTTCGCAGGTCATCGGCACCACCCCCGCCTACTTCGAGGCGCGGGCCTGGAGTATCGCCAGCGGTGCCAGCTTCGGCGATTCGGACGTGCGCTCGTCCACCCGGGTGGCGCTCATCGGCAAGACGGTGGCCGAAAATCTGTTCGGCGCCGACGATCCGCTGGGCAGAACGATGCGCATCCAGCAAAACCCGTTTACGGTCATCGGCGTGCTGGGCAGCAAGGGTCAGAGTCTCGATGGCCGCGACCAGGACGATACCGTCATCATTCCGTTGTCGACTGCCCAGCGCAAGGTTTTCGGCACACCCTTCCTGGGATCGGTGCGCATGATCATGGTCCAGGCCGACAGCGCCGACAACATGCCGCGGGTGATGGAGAGCACGACGGCCTTGCTGCGGCAGCGTCATCGCCTGCGCGAAGGGGTGCCGGACGATTTCTTCACACGCAACCTGTCGGCCGCCGCCGAATCCGAAGCCGAAACAACGCGCACCATGTCCATCCTGCTCGGTGCCATTGCATCCATCTCGCTACTGGTCGGCGGTATCGGCATCATGAACATCATGCTCGTTTCGGTCACCGAGCGGACCCGCGAAATCGGCATACGCATGGCCATCGGTGCACGCCAGCGCGACATTCTCAGCCAGTTCCTGCTCGAAGCGATGATGATTTCCTTCGCTGGCTGCCTGCTCGGCCTCCTGCTCGGCCTTGGAGCAGCGCTCGGCATCAATCTGCTGACCGGCATGGTCATCGTCATTTCCGGCGGCGCGGCACTGATTGCCTTCGCCGTGGCCGCCGGCGTCGGTATCTTTTTCGGCTGGTATCCCGCCCGCAAGGCGGCCCGGCTAGACCCCATCGAGGCTTTGCGCTACCAATGAAAACAGGACGTCGTCAATTTCTTCTCGCAGCCGGTTTGCTGCCCCTGGTTCGTCCCCTGCGCGCCGCGCTCGGCCAGCGCGTGCTGATCGTCGGCGGCGGCTGGGGCGGCCTTTCGGCCGCCAGCCATCTGAAACGCCTGGCGCCGGAGCTGGATGTCCTGCTCGTCGACCGCCAGCCGGCATTCACTTCCTTTGCACTGAGCAGTCGCTGGCTGGTCGATCACGGCATCGCCGCCGTCGAGCGGCAGGATTATGCCGCGCTTGCCGCTGCCCGGGGTTATCGTTTCCTGCAGGCCGATGTCGAAAGCATCGAGCGGCCGGCGCGGGTGGCGAATACCAGCGCCGGTCGGCTCGACTACGACTGGCTGGTCCTCGCCCCGGGTATCCGCGAGAACTACGCCGCCTGGCAGGTCGACGATGCTTCGGCCGCGGCCGAACTGCGGCAACGCCATGGCGGCGCCATGGTCGACGCCGCCGATCTCGTCTCCCTCAAACAACGCCTCGCAGCGTTCAAGGGGGGCGACCTGCTGATGACCATTCCGCCCGCCCCCTATCGCTGCCCGCCGGCACCTTACGAGCGGGCGATGCTCATCGCCTGGTGGCTGAAAACGCGGAAAATAGCCGGGAAGCTGGTGATTATCGATCCCAATCCCATGATGTCGGCCTTCCGCTCCATCCTGCTCGACCGCTTCAGGGCGCAGGTCACCTATATCGATCATGCCAATGTCCGGCAAATCGACCCTATGCGCAAGACCGTGTCCACGGACATCGACGACGTGCCCTTCACCGAGGCGCTGCTCTGTCCTCCCCAGGAGGCGGCCGGGCTGCTCTGGCAATCCGGCTTGATCCGCCGCGACGACAGCGGTCGGGACAGCGCCTGGGCCGACCAGGATGTCCTCACCTTTCGCAGTCGGGCCGACGAGCGGGTATACATCATCGGCGACGCTGCCGGCCTGGTTTCGCCGCTCTTCGGCTATTACCCCAAGACCGGCCACGTCGCCAACCGGATGGGCGCCATCGTTGCCCAGGAGATTGCCGCCGCCAGTTCTGGCCGGACCTACCCGGACCTGCTGCCGGAAAGCGTTTGCCATGTCCTGAGCAATGTCGACCCGGACGAGCAGACCCGTATCGAAACCACCTACCGGCAACGCGGCGACGATTTCCTGATGCAGCAGGTCAAGCAACTGCGCAATCCCCATCCGGAAGGCGAGGATGTCGCCTGGGCCGAAAGCATGTATCGGGATTTCCTGCGCCCCTGACGGGCAAGGGCGGTCTCCTGAAAGCCCGTGCCGCTCAGTGGCGGGCGAAGCGGGAGGCGTTGCCCTTGCGGTCGATGAGAAAGGTTTGGAAAAACTCGCGGCGTACCGGTTGTTCGACGCTTTCCTTGTCGAGCATGGTGCATGCCGTTTCGCAGGTCGGATTCGAAAATTCCCGGCCCGGCGCGCCCTGGGGCAGGCCGGGAACGGCAAGACCAAGGGCACGAGGTTTCTCGGCGAGCATCAGCTTGATGTCCTCGGCCGGCACATGGCCTTCGACGAAATACCCGGCGACCAGTGCGGTTGGCACGGATTCCATGTCCTTGGGAACCTTCAGGCGATGCTTGAGGGCTTCCATATCCTCTGTCGGCGTGACCTTGACGGCGAAGCCGTTCTGGCGCAGATGCTCGGCCCATTCGATGCAACTCAGGCAGACCAGCGGGGTGAACACTTCGACCGAGGGCAAGGATTTTGCCTGTTCGGCCATGCCGTTGCCTGCCAGCAGGGCGAGGAGCAGGGGCAGGGTTTTTCTCAGCATGGCTTGCCGGCCTTGCAGCCCTTGAGCACCCACAGGGAGAGGACGCCGGCTGCTTCGTCGGATTTCACCTTGCGCGCCATCGAACCGGGGTCGCGGCCGTTGTCGGTCTTGGCCATCGGGTCGGCGCCGGCTTCGAGCAGGATCTGGACATTTTTCGGATGGCTGGAGTAGGCGGCCATATGCAGGGGAGTCGCCCCGTCGTTGTCGCGAGCCATGACATCGGCCCCCGCTGCGATCAGGGCCTGCAGGGCGGTGGTGTCCGGATTGGTCGCCGCCAGGTGCAGCGGGGTCGAACCCATGGCCGTCCGCGCTTCGCGCTGCTTGGGGTCGGCCTTGAGCAGGCGGCGCACATCGTCGCCGTTGCCCATGCGCGCCGCATCGTGAATCGGCTGGTCGTAGCTCGTCACTTCGGCGATGGCGGGCAGGACCGGAAGAGAAAGGATGGCAATCAACAGCCAGGAGATTATGCGTTTCATCGAGGGTATCCCGGTAATTCGACAAGAAGCGATTGTTGCGGCTAGCCGATCCGGCAACATTGATCTGCGCTAGTTTCAGTTTTTGCTAATACGCTGCCCGGTGCAGGTGCGACAAGCCGGTAGCGGGCATTGTCGCATCGTTCGCTTTCCCGTGCCGGCGAACGGTGCAGGATCGTCGGCATGGCGCTTTGTCCCGCGCTTTGGTATAGATGCAAGTCTTCAGTGTGGACTGACAAGGAGTGTGGCGTGGAAAAAATCGGGCGTCATCTGATGATCGAAGGTCGCGTGCAGGGGGTCGGCTACCGCTGGTCGATGACCGAACAGGCGAAGAAACTCGGCGTTGCCGGCTGGGTGCGCAATCTGGCCAACGGCCGGGTCGAGGCGATGCTCGTCGGCCCCGAGATGGCCGTACTGAACCTGATCGCCTGGGCACAGCGCGGGCCGAATCATGCCGTTGTCGAGCGGGTCAATATTGCCATCGGCGAAGGTGATTTTCGCGGCTTCGAGCAGTTGCCGAACGCCTGAACGGGCGGCGCGGCGTCCGGTTACCTACAGGAGCAGCGGGGCGTCGTCCAGTTCGTCCGGGTTGTCCGCCGTGGCCGGAAAATGTGTCGCCAGCAAGCGGCCGATCCGCTCGATGGCGTCGACCATGCCGTCGCGGTAATTCCCGGCGGCGAAGGCGGTTTCCATGGCGCGGCACAGCGCCACCCATTCCGTCTCGGCGACGCAGGAGGCGATGCCCCGGTCGGCCAGGATTTCGACATGGCGGTCGACCAGTTGAACATAGACGAGAATGCCATTCGCTTCTCTCGTTTTATTCACACCGAGCGAGGCGAACAGGGCCGCGGCGCGCTGGCGGCAGGATTGGCCGGCGAGCAGCGAGCGCAGGGGCAGAGAGCCCTCGATCACGATCCGGATTTCGCCGCGCTGTGTTGCTTCTGCGGTTTTGACCGCGACTGCGATGGCCGCCAGGTCGTCGGGACGAAAGGCCCGGCGGGCCCACCAACCAGGTGCCGATAAGTGTTTGAGCAAGCGTTTTAACATCGTTTCACCAACTTCCGGAAGCGCCGCCGCCGCCAAAGCCGCCGCCGCCGCCGGAATGCCAGCCGCCGCGACCCAAGCGAATGAAGGAGAGGGCAAAAGCCAGCAGTGCTGCGATGCCGGCCGCGCCCGGCGAGCCAAATAGCACCCAGGCCAGCCAGCCGGCAAAGCCGCTGACGGCGCAAGAGCCGAACAGGCCGAAGGTCGAACGGATGGAGCCGGCCATGAAGAACACCACCAGGATAGGGAGGAGCGTGGCCCCATCGGAATAGTTGTCGCCCCTCGGGGTCTCCGATCTCCTGGGGGCGGGCAGCGGCTCGCCGCGAATGACCTTGTCCAGTGTTACCACGGCTGCCTGCAAGCCGCCGGCATAATCTCCCTGGCGGAATTTCGGCGCCATCTGCTCGGTCACGATACGCTTGGCGATGGCGTCGGGAATGGCGCCCTCCAGGCCGTAACCGACTTCGATTCGCATGCGCCGGTCATCCTTGGCGACGATGACGATCGCTCCGTCGTCGACTCCCTGGCGCCCGATTTTCCAGGCCTCGGCCAGACGGATGCCGAACTGTTCTATCGTTTCCGGCTGGGTCGTCGGCAGGAGCAGGATGACCAACTGGGCCCCCTTCTCTTTCTCCAGGGTGGCCAGATTGGCGGTCAGGGAGGCCTTGTCGGCCGCCGACAGGCTGCCGGTCAGATCGGTGACCCGCTCGCCGAGCGGGGGCAGCGCCACCTCGCCCGCCGCCCAGCCGAGCAGCGGCAGCAGGGCGAAGCAGAGTGCGACAAGCCGGCGCCGCATCAGGGCCTACCTGGCGGCGGCCGGGGTGTCGAACCTGACGGCGGGCGGGGCGGCAATCGCCTTTTCATCCTCGACCGTGAAATTGGCCTTGGCCTTGTAGCCCATGACCATCGCCGTCAGGTTGTTGGGGAAGGTGCGGACCGAAATGTTGTACTGGCGTACGGTGTCGATGTAGCGGTTGCGCGCAACGGTAATGCGGTTTTCCGTGCCCTCCAGTTGCGCCTGCAGGTCGCGGAAATTGGCGTCGGCCTTCAGTTGCGGGTAATTTTCGGCAACCACCAGCAGGCGGGACAAGGCGCCGGAAAGTTCGGACTGTGCCTTCTGGAACTTGGCGAAGGCCGCCTCGTCATTGACCAGTTCCGGCGTCATCTTCATCCCGGCGACGCTGGCGCGCGCCTCGGTGACGCGGGTCAGCACGTCCTTTTCGTGCGCGGCATAGCCCTGCACCGTCGACACCAGGTTGGGAATCAGGTCGGCGCGACGCTTGTACTGGTTGAGGACCTCCGACCAGGCGGCATTGACGCCTTCGTCGTTGATCTGGATCTGGTTGTAGCCGCAGCCGGAGAGCAGGGCGGCGACGAGGGCAAGTAAAGCATAGAGGCGAATGGGCATGGGAGGGGGTCCGGAAAATGATTGTTTGCGCCAAAGCATACCATTCAAGTATTTTCGATACGGTAAAGATTGTGGCCCATCGCCGCCAGCCAGGGGCAATCAGCCCCCGACCGCCTGACGGCCGGTCAGCGCGGCCCGCCACGGCTGGACGGTTTGAGCAGGATGCGCAGCGGTACCGGCCGGCCGTCTTTCGGCGGTACGTAGGACTGGGCGCCGACGAAGCGCCGCCTGCCGCCGGCTTCGATACGGGCGCTGACGATGATCCGGGTATTCTCGCCGAAGAGATCGTGATCGACAGTGGCGTTGAACGGAATCGGCACCTGGGCGCCCCGCAGATCGTAACGTTGCTCGACCAGGGTCCGGGTCCGGCGGTCGAGGTGGGCGGCGTCCTGGATGCGGATGATGAGGGTGGCATCGGGCGGCAGGGCGATCCGGGCGCGATAGGTGACGCTGCCGGCGATGTTGATGAAGCTGCCGTTGGCGGCAGGTTCCGGCAGGCTCGTGGCCGGCGGTTGCGTGCCGCGCCTGCAGATGCGCGGCTTGCCCTTGCCGTCCACGATGGTGGCGTCGTCGCCCTTGGTGTGCACATCAAGACCGCCGCTGTGATAGAGCACGCCGGAGGCGGCGGGTGCCTGGGGCAGGACGATGGTCTTGTCGGCATCGTAGAGGGTGGCCTGGGCGGACTGCTGGTTGTAGGCAATTTCTACATGGCTGCCGTCGTCGCAGGCATAGGGAATGGGTTCGTCGTCGGCGATGGCGAGGAGGGGGAGGAAGAGGAGGGGGAGTAGATAGCGTGTCATGGTTTTCCTGGAAAGGGCAGGGGGACCCAGCGGCCGTCGATCAATCCCTCGATGGGGCGGAAACCGGCCTTGTAGGCCATCTTGCGGCTGTCGGCGATCCAGTAGCCGAGATAGAGGTAGGGCAGGTCGAGCGCCTGGCATTGGGCCGCCTGCCACAGGATGTTGTAGGTACCGTAGCTGGCGTTCTGTATGTCAGGGTCATAGAAAGTATAAACCGAGGAAAGGCCGTCGTCGAGTACATCGATCAGGCTGACCATGCGTACGATGCCGTTTTCGGAAAATTCGACCAGCCGGGTGTCGACTCGGCTTTGCAGCAGAAACTGGGCATATTGGTCGTGGCTGTCTTCATCCATGCCGCCGCCGGGATGCCGGGCCTGCTGGTAGCGGTTGTAGAGGGCGTAATGCTCGTCGACGTACACCAGCGGCAGTTCGCGCGCGCGCAGATCGGCGTGCCGCTTGGCGGCACGGCGCTGGCTGCGGTCTGGGTGCAGGTCGGCGACTGGCAGGCGTACCGGGACGCAGGCGCGGCAGTGATCGCAATGGGGACGGTAGGTAAATACTCCGCTGCGCCGGAAGCCGTTGCGAACGAGCGCGCTGTAAATCTGGCTGTCGATCAGATGGGCCGGCGTCGCCACCTGCGAACGGGCTTCGCGCTCCGGCAGGTAGCTGCACGGATAGGGCGAGGTCGCATAGAACTGGAGCAGCGAGTAGGGCAGGGCGGCATCGTCGGGAAGCGACATGGCTAGCCGTCCGCTGTCGGCGAATCGTTCGGCCAGCGTGCGCCCTGGCCGACTTCCGCGGTCAGGGCGGATACGCGGTCGAGAAACCAACCCCTGGGGATTTCCCGGCCGCCAAGCGAGGCGAGGTGGTCGGTGTACATTTGACAATCGATCATGCCGAATTGCTTGTCCAGAAGATAGGCGATCAGATGGGAGAATGCCACTTTCGATGCGTCGGTGCGATGCGAGAACATCGACTCGCCGTAGAACATGCGGCCGATGGCCAGTCCGTAAAGGCCGCCGACCAGTTTACCGCCTTCGTAGCTTTCGACCGAGTGGGCCCAGCCGAGTTCATGCAGGCGGACGTAGGCCGATTTCATCTCCGGCGTGATCCAGGTGCCATCCTGCCCACGGCGGGGAGTGGCCGCGCAGGCATCCATGACGCCGGGAAAGTCGGTGTCGAAGCGGACTTCGAATTTTCCGGCGCGCAGGGTCTTGCGCAGGGAGCGGCTCAGGCGGAATTCCTGCGGGAAAAGAACCATGCGCGGATCGGGCGAGTACCAGAGTGGCAGGCCGTCCACCGTCCCCCACGGGAAAATGCCGCGCCGATAAGCGTCGAGCAGGCGTTCGGGGGCCAGTTCCCCGCCGATGGCGAGCAGGCCGCCCATGTCCCGCCGCGCCGTCTCGATCGGCGGAAAAGAATCGAGCGGCCCGAGAAGGGGGATCATGCCCTGATTCGACAAGTCAGCCGATGCCGTTCGCCGGTGGCCGTTCGGCGCAGCGCCCCGGCCCGGTGCCACCCGCCGGATACTTCCTGAAGGCGATGAGGTGATCGGCAACCAGGCGGATGCCGATTTTTTCGCCCAGGGCGTGATCGTGCTGAGAGGGGACCAGCGACAGCACCTCGTCGCCGCTGAGCAGGCGCAGGGTGTACAGGATGTCGGCGCCGCGGAAGGCCTTGTGCAGTACCTCGGCCCGTACCGGGCTGGTGTCGTCATGGACGATATCGTCTAGGCGGAGCAGGAGGTCGACCCGGCAACCGCTGGCGCAGTTCGAACCGGTTTCCTTCCACTCGACCGGCCGGTCCGAGACCAGGGTCCCCAGTTCCAGGTTGACCTTGCCGTGGTCTCCCACCGTGCCGGCGAGCAGGACGCCCTGGCCGATGAAGTCGGCGACAAAGCGGTTGGCCGGCCGATGATAAAGATTGTAGGGAACATCCCACTGCTGGATGCGGCCAGCGTACATGACACCGATCTCGTCGGCCATGGCGAAGGCTTCATGCTGGTCGTGGGTGACCATGATCGCCGTCGATCCCTCGCGCTTGAGGATATCCCGCACCTCGGCCGAAAGCCGCTCGCGCAGACCGACGTCGAGGTTGGAAAAAGGCTCGTCGAGCAGGATCAACTCCGGTCGCGGCGCCAGGGCGCGGGCCAGGGCCACCCGTTGTTGCTGGCCGCCGGAAAGTTCGTGCGGATACTTGTCGCCCTGGCCGTGCAGGCCGACCGTGGCCAACAACTGGCGGACGCGCCGGCCGGTTTCTTCGGTCGCCCGGCGGCCCAGTCCGAAGGCGACGTTCTGGTCGACGGTGAGATGGGGAAACAGCGCGTAATCCTGAAAGACCATGCCGATCCGCCGTTTCTCCGGCGGTACGCGCAGGCCGGACCGGCTGACGATTTCGCCGTGCAGACGGATTTCGCCCGCCGCAATGTCCTCGAATCCGGCAATACAGCGCAGCAAAGTGGTCTTGCCGCAGCCCGAGGGGCCCAAGAGACAGGCGATGCGGCCGGCTTCGAGTTGCAGGCTGACACCGTCGACGACGGTTTGCCTGCCGTAGCGCTGGATAATGCCAGATAGTTCAAGTTGGGCCATAGCAGTCGATTATAATTCGCATTTACAAACATGCGTACAGCCTATTCTTCCACGCTACTTGGCATCGCCGTTGCGCTACTCGCCGGCCTGCCGGTGGTCAGCGTCGGTCTGAACCTGCTGTTCGGCGGCACCGGTGCCACCTGGGCGTATCTGGCGGCCACCGTGCTGCCCGAATACATTGCCAATTCGCTGTGGCTGTGCCTGGGCGTCGGTTGCGGCGTCGCCATCCTTGGCGTGGCGACCGCCTGGCTGACCGCCATGCACGAATTCCCTGGGCGGCGCCTGTTTGAATGGGCGCTGGTTCTGCCGCTCGCCGTGCCGGCCTACGTCATGACCTATGTCTATACCGACTTCCTGCAATTCGTCGGGCCGGTGCAAAGCCTGTTGCGCCATGGCTTCGGCTGGGAATACGGCGATTACTGGTTTCCGGATATTCGCACCCTCCCCGGTGCCATGCTGATGTTCGTCAGCCTCCTCTATCCCTACGTCTATCTGCTCGCCCGCAGCGCTTTTCTCGAACGCGCCAGCGGCATGCTGGAAGCGGCGCGGACCTTGGGCATGGATCCGTGGCGGGCCTTCATCGCGGTCTCGCTGCCACTGGCCCGGCCGGCCATCGTGGCCGGCGTCGCGCTGGCCTTGATGGAGACCCTGGCCGATTACGGCACGGTGGCCCATTTTGCGGTTAACACCTTCACCACCGGTATCTACCGCGCCTGGTTTTCGCTGGGCGACCGGGTTGCCGCCGCGCAACTGGCGGCGATGCTGCTCGCTTTCGTCCTCTTTCTGCTCATGGCCGAACGGGTTTCGCGCGGCCGGGCGCGCTATCACAACACGACGGGGCGCAATCGGCCGATGACCGGGGCTCGTCTGCGCGGTCCGCGAGCCTGGCTGGCCACCCTGGCCTGCGCCCTGCCTCTGACCCTGGGCTTTGTCCTGCCGGCGGCCCGCCTGCTGAAAATGGCCTTGACCGATGGCGATGTCCAGTTTGGCCAGCGCTTTCTCATTCTCTCCCGCAACAGTTTCGTGCTGGCCAGCGTCACAGCCATCGGCGGCGTACTGTTGGCCATGCTCCTGGCCTATGGCGCGCGCCTGTCGAAATCGACCTTGGCCGCCGGCCTGAACCGGCTCGTCGGCCTGGGCTATGCCGTGCCCTGC
>JAJXVG010000223.1 GCA_021782315.1 Pseudomonadota bacterium
CAGCAGGGCCGGAACGACCGTCAGCGTGAACAGGACGGCGCCGATCAGCGAGAAGGACAGGATCAGCGCCACCGGTGCGAAAATCCGCCCTTCGACCCGCTGGAAAGTGAAAATCGGCAGGAAGGCCAGGATGATGATGGCTTTCGAGAAGAGGATGGGCTTGGTCAGGCTGGAGGTTACCCAGCGCAGCGCGTCGAAGCGCCGCCCGATGGGCGACTCGATGGCCGCTGTCGGCTGATGGACGGCAAGCCTGACCATCAGGGCCTCGACCAGGACGACGGCGCTGTCGATGATGATGCCGAAGTCCACTGTGCCCAGCGAGATCAGGTTGGCGGGGACCCCCTTGAGGTCCATCAGCATGAAGGCGAAGAGCAGGGTCAGTGGGATGATGGCGGCCACTACCAGCGCCGCACGCCATTCGCGCAGGAAGATCAGGAGCACGGAGACGACGAGCAGGGCGCCGACCAGCAGATTTTCGCTGACCGTATGCACCGTGTGCTTGACCAACTCGGTCCGCTGGTAGATCGGCCTGATCGAGACGCCTTTCGGCAGTTGCCCCTGGTTCAGTTCGTCCACCCGTTGCACGACCTCGGCGACCACCTTGGACGGGTCGCCGCCCTTGGTCATCAGGACGATGCCTTCGACGACGGAGTCCTGGTCGTCGTTGGCGACGATGCCTGAGAGCGGTCTGTCGCCCACCGAAACCTCGGCCACGTCGCCGACCGTGACGGTCTTGCCGTCCTTGGCCAGGACGACTGCCGCACGGATGGCGTCGAGGTCGGTAAACAATCCGACGGCGCGGACCACCAGCGATTCCTCGCCACGCTTGATCAATCCTCCGGAGGCATTCTGGTTGCCGTTGGCCAGGGCCTGCGAGACCTGGTCGAGGGTCACGCCGTAACGAGCCAGGGCGGGAGGGTTCAGGCGTACCTGGTATTCCTTGACGGCACCCCCGAAACTGTTGATGTCCGCGACGCCTGCAACCCGGCGCAGGGCCGGGCGGATGACCCAGTCCTGCAGGGCGCGTGCCTCGCGTGGCGGCATTCCGGCCGGCGTGCTCAGAACATAGCGATAGACTTCGCCGACGGCGGTGGCCAGGGGCGCCAGTTGCGGCTGGATGCCAGGCGGAAAGTTGACGTTCTGCAACTTTTCCATGACCTGGTTGCGGGCGAAATAGTCGTTGGTACCATCGGAAAAGGTCAGGGTAACGACCGACAGGCCCGTGATCGAAACGGAACGCACCTGGGTGGCATTCGGCACGCCGCTCATTTCGCGTTCAACCGGAATGCTGATCGTGCGCTCGACTTCTTCGGGGGACTGGCCCGGGTACTGCGTGACGACCTGGACCTGAACGTCCTGGACATCGGGAAAGGCTTCGACCGGCAGGTCCTGGAGGGCGCGAAAACCGGCGACGGCCAGGGCCAGGGCCATGACCAGGATGAACATCCGCTGCCGGATGACGAAGGTGGAAAAACGGGGCAGCACCTTACTCCCCCTGGGCCAGTTCGGAGGCGAGCAGTATGGCGCCGCGGACGACCACGATCTCGCCGGCCTTGATCGCGGAGTCCGGTGTCAGATAGGCGAATTCGGCATCCTGCCGGGCGATGCCGACAGGGCGCCGCTCGAAGTCGCGCGGTCCGACCTGGACGAAGACATGGGCCGACAGGCCGCCGGTCAATAGCGCGCCGACCGGCAGGCGGACGACCTCGGGCGCATCCGGGGCGCTGAGGGTGGCACGGGCGAACATTTCGGGTTTCAGGCGCCCGTCGGCATTGTCGACGACGGCACGGACCGGAATTCGCCGGGTGGCTGCGTCGACCATGGCGCCGACCCGCTCGACCTGTCCGCTGAAATCGACGCCGGGATAGGCGTCGATGGTGAATTTCAGGGCGGCGCCGGGCTTGGCCAAGGCCGCTGCCTTTTCCGGCAGGTCGATGTTGAGCCACAGGCGGCGCAGGTCGGAGATGACGAAGAGCGGGTTGGCGGCGTCCGGTCGCACCTCGGTGCCCGGATTGGCCTGCCGGTCGACGACGATCCCGGCCAGCGGGGCGCGCAGCACGAGGCGTTGCCCCTCGATCTTGCTGCCGGCCGGAACCAGGTTGGCGAGGCGCAGACGGGCGCGCTCGGCTTCGGCGTCGCTGGCCAGGGCATCGGCTTCGGCTGCTTCGAGATCGCGGCGGGCGAGCGCCTCGCCCTGGAAGAGAATTTCGGCGCGATGCAGGGCCTGGCGCTTCTGGTTGCGGTCGGCGTTGGCCTTGCCCAGGTCGGCGATGGCCTGACCGAAGTCCGGGGCGTCGAGGACGGCCAGCGGCGCACCGGCCTTGATGGCATCGCCGATGGAGGCCTGCAGCGTGACCATGCGCCCGGCCAGGGGCGGGAAGATGCGGGCGGTCAGGTCGTCGGCCAGGGCCAGACGGGCATTCATCGGTTCGCTGGCGGGCAGGACGGCCATCGTCGCCGTTTCCAGCTTGAGGAAGGCGAGTTGTCCGGCGACTTCGGGCAATCTGAGTCGATTGGTCTGGGTGTTCGGCTTTTCGACCGGCGCCGTTAAGGAGGGGGCGTGTTCGCCGTGCCAGAGAAGGATGCCGCCTGCCAGCAGGGAAAGGGCGAAGGCTGCGAAAAGGCCTCGACGTACCTTGGGGGAGGCGAGGCGGGCGCGAAAATCGGTGGCGTTTTTGGTCATGGCAGATCCGGGCGATTGGTGGCGGCAGCCCAGGCAGCGCGGGCTTTGGCCGCGTCGGCCAGGGCGTTGGCGGTATCGGTTTCGACGGCGAAAAGGCTGCGCCGGGCGTCGATGACGTCGAGCGCCGAAGCGGCGCCGTGCTTGAAGGCGAGAACGACTGCCGCGTGGGCCTGGCGAGCCGAGGGCAGGGCCTCGTCACGGAGTCGCCGGGCCAGTTCGCTCAAGCGTTCGGTTTCGAAAGTGGCCTGTTCGAATTCGGCGGCGGCCGTGGCGCGCACCCTTTCCAGGTCGTCGAGGGCGGAATCGCGATCGACATGGGCGCGACGAATTTCGCCGCGATAATCGTAGCCGGTGAACAGGGGGACGCTGACGCCAACGCCATAAATCGGCGTGCTTCCCTGGTCGGGTATGCGTTCGACCTGGGCGCCCAGGGTGATGTCGCGGACCTGCTGCGCCCTGGCCAGCGAAATCGAATGTTCCGCCGCATCCAGGCGCTGGCGGGCTGAAACGACGTCGGGTCGCGATTCGATGTCGGCCGCCGTTTTGGTCAGCGCGGAGAGGGGCGGCCAGGGGTCGGCCGTGGTCAGTCGTTCGGCCTCTTTTTCCATGGCCAGCAATTGGGCCAGCGCCAGTTGCGAACGGCGAAGGTCGATCCGGGCCTGGGTCGCATCGCCTTCCGCCTTGAGGGTGTCGGTGCGGATGCGCGCTACATCTGCCGGCGAAAGATCGCCCGCCCTCAGGCGCAGATTGGCTGTCTCCAGTATCTGTTCGGCCAGTCGCGCCGATTCCGCGGCCAGCTGCGACTTCTCCTCTGCCGCCTTGAGGTCGAAGTAGGCCTGACGAGCCAGCAGATTTTGCTGGCGCAGTCCGTCCGATTCGTCGGCGCGGTTGGCCTTGAGCAGGGAGTCGGCGACGGCCAGACGGAGGTTGCGCTTGTTGCCGCGCTCGAAGGGTTGATCGATGCGCAGGGTCGTGTCGAGGTTGCTGCCGCCGCCGACATATCGACCGTTCAGGCCGAAGGTGTTCAGAGAGACGACGGGGTTCGGTCGGGCGCCGGCCACGTCGACCATGGCCTCGCCGGCGGCCGTAGCCCGTCGGGTGGCAACCAGCACCCGGTTGCGCTGGGCAAGCATTTGCTCGACATCCGGCAAATGGAGAGCGAGTGGCGGCGAGGATTCCGCACCGGCAGCGGGGCTGCCGAGCACGATGGCGAGGGCGAGAATGAAGGGGAGTCGGTGCAGCATGGACGGCAGGGTAACGGAAATTGGCCTTCGCAATCCTGACACCTGGCGAGCATTCATCATTTTCGCCTCGGCGCGTCTGTTCCGATCGGCCGACGACACCTGGACAGGGCGCGCGACAGTGCCGATGAACTCATATAGCCCGACAACCTGGCGGCATGTTTCAATCCGTGCCCCGCTTGGACGGCCTCCTGCGCGATGGCCAGACGCAGGGTGCCGAGATATTTGCCGGGTGTCCGGTGCATGGCCTTCCGGAATGCGTTGGCGAAAGCTGTGCGGGACATGCCGGCTTCCGCGGCAAGGGTTTCCAGCGTCCAGTTTTCTTGCGGCCTGGCGTGTATGGCGACCAGCGTGCGGGCGATCCGGGGGTCGGACAGCGCGTTGAACAGGCCACCCGGCATCGCCGGCTGGGCGATCAGGTGTCGAAGCAGACCGATGAACAGGATGTCGCCGGCACGATTGAGCAGTGCTGCATGTCCGCAACGCGGCGCCTGGAGTTCGGTCGCGATCAGGCTGACGACATGTTGCAGCGAGTCGTCGGTGTTTCGAAGCGAAATGCTTATCGCTGCGGCGAATTCGGCGAGCAGCAAGGCGCCGACCGGACCATCCAGGAATGCCTTCGCCGACAACAGGCCACGGAGGCCGCGAACCGGATCGGCTTCGATGACATGCGGCAGATCGGTCCGGCAGACGATCACTGCGGGGGCGTCGATTGTCAGGCATTGCCCAGGCGCCGTGCCGAAGCCGATTCCGCCTTCGACGATCAGGTAGAGGTTCAGTGCCTGCTCGCCGGACGGTTGCGTCAGGCTTGCCGGCCTATCCGTCGGTGCGCATACCTCGACGCGCGGCGCAACACCCTGCAGAAGAGCAGACAGTCGATCAAGGCGGGGGGGGGGATCATTTTTGTACGAATGGCAATCGTTTTTGAACATATGGATGCGGTTGATTCGGCATGATCATATCTCGATTGTATGAATCCTGTGTTTCGCAGAGATGAGCAGTCCACTTGAAAGGATA
>JAJXVG010000224.1 GCA_021782315.1 Pseudomonadota bacterium
CGTTGAATCGGTTCCGACGGAAAAATAAGGCCGCGATCGGGGGCGGCCGATCAGCCCGCTTTTTTCAGCGGTCCGGGACGTGTCGGCAAGGTCTTGACGGGTTTTCCCTCGTCGAACCACCACAGGCTTCCGGGCGGCATGTCGCTCCAGGTTTCGTTATCGGTCAGTGCCTGGGTGGCGATGACGGCCACCCGGTCGTCCGGCGAGGTGACGTCGCTGAAATCGACGGTGAGGTCCTGGTCCTTGAGGTGGGCCGGAGCGAATGGCGCCTGGCGCACAATGTAGCTCAGCCTGGTCGAGGCGTGGGCGAACAGGCAGTCGCCGTTGGACAGCAGGAAATTGAATTCGCCATGTCGCGAGATGTCCAGGGTCAGTTCGTGAACGGCATCGAATAGCCGCTCCCGTTCCGGCGCCTGGTTGCCGAAGCGACGACGCAGTTCCTGCAGCAGCCAGCAAAAGGCGCGTTCGCTGTCGGTCAGTCCGACGGCCGCGAAGCTGCCGTCGCAGGCCGGCGAGAAATCGAGCAGATTGCCGTTATGGGCGAAAATCCAGTACCGGCCCCAGAGTTCGCGCATGAAAGGGTGGGTGTTCTCGAGGCCGACCGAGCCCTGGGTTGCCTTGCGGATATGGGCGATGACGTTCTTCGAGCGGATCGGGTAGCGGCGAACCAGTTCGGCGACCGGCGACGTGCTCGATGGCTGGGGGTCGAGGAAAACCCGGGAGCCCCTGCCCTCGAAGAAGGCGATGCCCCAGCCGTCCGAGTGAACATCGGTCGCCCCGCCCCGGGCCTGGAATCCGCTGAAGGAGAAGCAGATGTCGGTCGGTACGTTGCAGTTCATGCCTAATAGCTGACACAAATCACTGACCTCCAATGCGTGCAATTTCCATGCAACCACTCCCGAGTGGCATGCCGGCCTATTCCTTCTCTGGGCGCGCGCTGGCCGGGCGTTTGCCGGTTTTGACCTGGACTTCGAGAATGCTCTTGTCGCGGCGCAGGCGGAAACCGGTGTTTTCCCCCGGCGTCAGCGCGGCAACCAGGTCGAGCATGGCTTGCGGGTCCTTGACCGGTTTGCCGCCGACCGAGAGCAGGACGTCCCCCGGGCGGATGCCGGCCGCATCGGCGGGGCCGCCGCGCACGACGCCGGCGATCAGCGCGCCTTCGCTATCCGGCAGGCCGAAGGACTCGGCCAGTTCCGGCGTGATCTCCTGTGCCTCGACGCCGATCCAGCCGCGGGTGACGGTTCCGTTGCGGATAATCTGTTCCATGATGTTGCGGGCGCTGGAAACCGGAATCGCGAAGCCGATGCCGAGCGAACCGCCGGAACGCGAATAAATGGCGGAATTGATGCCAACCAGGTTGCCATGGACATCGACCAGGGCGCCGCCGGAATTGCCGGGGTTGATCGCGGCGTCGGTCTGAATGAAATTCTCGAAGGTGTTGATGCCGAGATGGGAGCGGCCGAGGGCAGAAACGATGCCCATGGTGACCGTCTGGCCGACGCCGAAAGGATTGCCGATGGCGAGCACGACATCGCCGACGCGCAGGTTGTCGATCCGGCCGAAGGTGATGGCGGGCAGCTTGTCGGCCTTGATCTGCAGGATGGCGAGGTCGGACTCGGGGTCGCTGCCGACGACAGTGGCCTTGTAGGTCTTGCTGTCGTTGAGCGCGACCTGTATATCGTCGGCACCATCGATGACATGGAAATTGGTCAGGATGTAGCCGTTGGCACTGACAATCACGCCGGAACCCAGGCCCGAGTTGCGTTGCGGTTGCCCTTCGGGCTTGTCGCCGAAGAAGTGGCGGAAAATCGGGTCGTCGAACAGCGGGTGGCGCTGCTGCTTGATCTCCTGTGTCGTGTAGATGTGGACGACCGATGGCAGCGCAGTCTGCGCGGCTTCTCGATAGGAGCCGGCCGGCGCGACCTTGTCGTCACCGTTGTTGCTCGGTGCCTCCTCCAGGGCGACAAGCGCCTGTCGCTGCGGCAGCCATTCCGGTTTCAGCGTGGAGACGACGAACAGAACGGCCAGCGCAACAGTGACCGTTTGTGCAAAAATCAGCCACAACCTCTGCATGGGAACCTGTCTCAATGAAACGTGAAGAATTGGTGGATTACCTGGACGGGCTGCTGACGCCCGGCAAGTTTCGGGATTATTGCCCAAATGGACTGCAAGTGGAAGGTCGCGCCGAGATCGTCCGCGTCGTTGCCGGCGTCACGGCCAGCCAGGCCCTGCTGGATGTTGCGCGGGAGCGCAATGCCGACGCCGTCCTGGTTCATCACGGCTATTTCTGGAAAGGCGAAGACGGCCGGGTCACAGGTATCCGCCGCCAGCGGCTGGCGACGCTGCTGGCCGGCGATATCAATTTGCTGGCCTATCATTTGCCGCTCGATGCCCATCCGGAACTGGGCAACAACGCGCAACTGGCAAAGCTCTTCAGCTGGTTGCCCGAGGGGCGTTTCGGCGAGCAGGATATCGCCTGGCTGGGGCGCTTGGCCGAGCCTTGCGATTTGTCTACCCTGGCGGCGCGGGTGGCGCATGGGCTAGGACGCCAGCCGCAGGTGTTTGGCGAGGCGAGCCGGCCGATCCGGCGAATTGCCTGGTGTTCCGGCGGCGCGCAGGGCTATTTCGAACAGGCGATCGGACTCGGTGTCGATGCCTACCTGTCCGGCGAGATCTCCGAGCAGACGGTGCATCTGGCCAGGGAGAGCGGCGTCGCCTATCTCGCCGCCGGCCATCATGCCACCGAGCGCTGCGGAATCCAGTCCCTGGCCGGCCATCTCGCCCGACGATTCGGCATCGTTTGCGATTTCGTCGATGTGGACAACCCGGTTTGAGCCCCTGTCAGACCGATCGTTTCAATCCGTAGGTTTCTTCCAGGATGCGCATGAGCAGCGCGATTTCCTCGATCACTTCGAGCGGGAAGCCGTTGCGCTGTCCGTTCCGCGTATCGCGCACGAGGTCGAGCAGGTAGTCGAGGCAGGCCTGGGTGCCCCAGCAGGCAGTTGTCTTCTGGATCAAATGGGGGTAGTCCTCCAGGGTTTTCAGTCCCGAAACCGGGGTGTCGGAATCGGTCCAGGCGGGGATGAGGACGTTGAAGCGGCTTCGTGTTTTTGTGGCCAGATCCTCGAATTCCTGGCGCATGCCGCCCCGGCGGTAGAGGTCGAGCAGGCGGGTCCAGGGCTGAACGTTCCCGGGCAGGTTCTGGTCGACATATTCGGCCAGGGTTTGGACGGCACCGCTGACACGGCCGTAGGACAGCATGATTTCGGCCAGGTCCAGTATGGAATAGGCATCTTCGGTCACGATGTCGACGACCCTGGATTCGCTGGCCGAGCGGGGGGGCGGTTCGGATATAGCGCTCGACAGGCCGGCCGGAGGAGCTTCCGAGGCCGCTTCCGCGACTGCGATCATCGGGAGCCGTTCGGCCTTCGGGGCGACGGGCGGTGCGGGATCTTTGCGGGGGCGGGCGAAGGCGAGCGGGCTTTCCTCTTCGCCGGGGTGGCGACGTCGACGTCCCAGTAACTGGGCCAGGCCTATCGCGACGACCGCGCCAAGGGCCGCGCTCATGAACAGTTCCAGTCCGCTGCTTCTTGGCGAGGCGCCGACGGCTTCCGCCTCGGGGAGCGGAGGGGGCGCCAGGGCGCCGGCAGCGTGCGCTTGTGTCTGCTGCAGTTTTCCCTGTGCTTCGAGGGTCTTGCTCACCAGATCGAGGGCCTGGTCGACTTTTTCGACTTCCTGGGTCAGTACGCGCAGGGTGGTTTCGAGCTTGAGCAGCCGTTCCTCGGTGGCGGCCAGGGATTCCTGCCGGGATGGCGTCTTGTCGCGAGCAGCGCTCTCTTCCGGTGCGGCGCCGAGCACGAGTTGGTCGGCAGCCGGTCGGGGCGGGCTGGGCTTTGCCTTGGCGGGTTGAGGCGACGCATGCAACGATGGGCTGCTTTCGGCAGGGTGCTTGGCCGCCGGGCGGCTGGCAGTTTTCCTGCGTCCCGCGGGCGCTTGCCTGCCGGCGGGAAGACGGACGGCGGTTCCCTCGGCGAGCGGGGTTTCGGGTGAAAGGTCGGGGTTCGCACTTTGCAGTCCGGCGAGCAGGCGCTGGCGTTCGGCCGGATCGTTCGGAGCCCGGGCGTCGGCAATGTCTTCGAGTGTCTCTCCCTCGCTGGCCCGCCATTCCTTTGACTTGGCCGCCTTGCCGGTCGCCGCGGCGACCGGGGGCGGCGGGGCATAGGCTTCCGCCTGGGAGAACGGCGCTTCCGGCATCAGGATGTAGCTGCGCACCACGTCGTAACCGCAGCCGGCCTGGATGGCAATGGCGAAAATCGGTTCGCTGGTCGGACGGTAGCCCAGCACTTCCAGGACATAGCCTTTGCCGCGCCGGACCAGCCGGGTCCTGGCCGCGCTTATGCTCGGCAGGTCGGCGCTGCGGACCGGCACCAGCGAGAAACAGGCGGTGAGGGGGGATTCACCGCTATCCGTTAGAATGGGCACTTCAGCCTTGAGCGCCTCGCCGATGCGCGATTGGAGCGCGATTTCCCCGAATCCGATGGCGTTGCCCACACCCGGTGCGAGGGCAGCGGCCAGTGCGAAGGCACTTGTCAGTTTGTTTCTCATGATGCCACTCGTTATTTGATTTGTATTGTTTTGTATTATTTTGTAAATCTAACACTTGCGGGCCGGGTTTTGAGTGAAATATTGCACATTGTGTATTATCAATTCCTTATGAGGGTCGGTCGATGAACTTCGTTTTTGCGCCATTTCCTGTTTCCAGTCTGCCCATCAATGGCTCCGATCTGCGTTTTCCGGTGCGCCGGATTTTTTGCGTCGGCCGCAATTACGCCGATCACGCCCGCGAAATGGGAGCGATGGATCAGGCCGAAGGCCGCGAGCCGCCATTTTTCTTCACCAAACCGGGCGATGCCCTGGTCGCCGGCGACGGGGA
>JAJXVG010000225.1 GCA_021782315.1 Pseudomonadota bacterium
TTCGAAATAATCGAGAAAGTCCTCGGCCGAAACCAGTTCTTCCATGGCTTCTTCGAGTGTCAGGGCGATGTCTTCCATGATGCCTCCTTCAGGCGATGGCAAGGGTGATGGATGGGGTTTCGGCCGGTGTGTCTTCCGATTGAAACTCGTCGACCACTTCGAGCAGCTTGGCGGCGCCAAGGTGGTCGCGGCTGTCCAGCGCCGCCAGCTTGGTCAGTCGGTCGCGCGATTCGGCGATGCGGCCGAGGCGGAGCAGGACGATGCTTTCGGCCTTCAGGGCCAGCAGGTAGAAGCGGAGCAGGCCGAAGGAGGTGGCAGCGGCCGAGCCGAGCTGGGTCTCGTCGATCTGCCGCCAGTCGTTGGGGATGCCAAGGTGGCGGGCAGAAATGCGCTTGGCGTGTTCGGCAACGATCAGCACCTCGTCGAGGCGATGCTGGTAGAAGTAGTAGCGGTACAGGCTGACCAGCACGGTCAGGTGCTCCGGCGCCAGCAGATGAGCACGCAGCAGGGAAAGTTCGGCCACCGGGTTGCCGTAGTCCGCGGCGGCCTGGGCGATCAGGCGTTCCGCCTCGGCAGGCAGGGCGTCCTCGAAGTAGAGCTTGCAATCGGAGAAGTCGAGCAGGTCCATCTCAGTGCATCGCCTCATGCTCGCAGCACAGGTCGCCGGCCGTGCAGCTACGGCATTCGCCAGCGTGGTCGGCGGGAGGCGGTTCCTGGCGTATTTCCGCCAACTCCTTCTCCAGGGTTTCGATGCGTTCGATCAGGCAGGCGATCGATTTGGCCACCGGATCGGGCATCAGGTGATGGTCCAGGCTGATGCCATTGGGCGGGCGTGCCGTGCCGATCCGGGTGTCGACGATCCGGCCGGGAACACCGACGACTGTCCGGTCGGCCGGCACGTCCTTGACGACGACCGAATTGGCGCCGACGCGAACACGTTCGCCGATGCTGATCGGGCCGAGAATCTTGGCGCCGGCGCCGACGACGACGCCGTCGGCCAGCGTCGGGTGACGCTTGCCCTTGTTCCATGAGGTGCCGCCCAGGGTGACGCCGTGATAGAGCGTGACATCGTTGCCAACCTCCGCCGTCTCGCCGATCACGACGCAGGCACCGTGGTCGATGAAAAAACGGCGGCCGATAGTGGCACCCGGATGGATGTCGACATTGGTCAGCATTCTTCCAAGGAAGGAGAGGAGGCGTGCCGGAAAGCGCCAGCCGTTTTGCCACAGGCGGTGCGCCAGGCGATGCGTGAGAATGGCATGGACGCCGGGGTAGGTGCTCAGCACTTCCAGTGTCGAGCGGGCGGCCGGGTCGCGCTGGAAAACGCAGGACAGGTCTTCCCTGAGGGTTGCCCACAGGCCGGGGGCCGTCATGGCAGTCAGTGGCATGGTCATCGCATCAGACATGGCGGCTGCTCCGGGCCGAGGCCAACAGCTTGTGCAAATCGGCTACTTCCGGCGGATGCTTGTGTTCGGCGACGAAGTTGCGGACACGCGGCAGCATCGCTTGTGCTTCGCTCTCGCCGAGTTCGATGCCGAGGCCGGCATAAACCACCTGCACGGCACGCGAACCGGAGTGCTTGCCGAGGACGATGCGGTGCGACTGGCCGACTTCCCGGGGATCAAATCCCTGATAATTATCCGGGTGCTTGAGCAAGCCATCGACGTGGATGCCCGCTTCGTGCGTGAAGGCGCCGGCGCCGACAACGCTTTTCTGCCAGGGAATGGTGCGGCCTGAGGCGCTGGCCACCATGGCCGAGAGCGCCGGAAAGCCCTTGAGATTGATCCCGGCGTCGATGCCATGCAATTTCTTCAGGCCAAGCACGACCTCTTCGAGTGCCGCGTTGCCGGCGCGTTCGCCGAGTCCATTGACCGTCGTGTTGACGTGTGTTGCGCCGGCCATGCAGGCGGCCAGGGTGTTGGCGGTGGCCAGGCCCATGTCGTCGTGGGCGTGCATTTCGATTTCGAGGCCGGTGTTGCGACGCAGGGTCGAAATACGGTCAAAAGTGGCAAACGGTTCGAGGATGCCCAGGGTGTCGGCGAAACGCAGACGACGGGCGCCGGCTCGTTCGGCCGTTTCGGCCAGGGCGCAGAGGAAATTCATGTCGGCGCGCGAGGCGTCCTCGCAACCGAGGCCGACATCCAGCCCGAGGCTGTGGCCGGCGCCGATGAATTTTGGCAGTTCGCGCAGAAGCCAGGCGCGATCCTGCTTGAATTTGTAGGAGAGATGCTGGTCGGAGGCCGGCACCGAAATGTCGATCAGGTGCGCGCCGATGTCGGCGCAGGCGGCAATATCGGCCGGGTGCATGCGACTCCACACCATCAGGCGCGGCGCCAGCTTGAGGTCGGCGACAGCCCGGATCGAATCGCGTTCCTCTTCACCCATGGCGGGGACGCCGACTTCCAGCTCCGGTACGCCGATGGCGGCCAGTTGGCGGGCGATATCCAGTTTTTCGTCGAGGGAGAATGCGACGCCGGCCGATTGTTCGCCGTCGCGCAGGGTGGTGTCGTTGATGGTGACAAAAGAGGTGGTGGTCATCGCGTTCTCCTTGTATTCTCGATAGCAAGGGCGGTGCCAATGTTCAACATGATGAAAACAAAGGAATTTATTTCCGGTTGTCTGGGCCTTGTTGGTTCTGTGTCGTGATTGCGACAATTTCGGCAGCGCGGTTTATTCGCCGGGTTCGGTGCTACTGTCGACCCATGACCAAGCATGCGCTGACTTGTTTTTTCCTTCGTCTGCCCCCGTGACGGGCCGAGATAACGAACTGTGGCAACAGTCGTGGCGCGACCGTGAAATTGCCTTTCATCAGAAAGTCGTCAATCCGCACCTGGTGAAATTTTGGCCAAATTTCGGGTTGACCCCAGAAGACCGCGTTTTCGTGCCCTTGTGCGGCAAAAGCCTGGACATGATCTGGCTGGCCAGGCAAGGGCATTCGGTGATCGGCGTCGAACTCAGTCCGCTGGCGGTGCGGGCCTTCTTTCGCGAAAACCGGCTACAGCCAACCCGTCGGCAGCTTGGCCAATTCACGCGCTGGGAGCACGGTCGGATTGCCATTTTTTGTGGTGATTTCTTCCAACTCACTGCCGCCGATCTGGGCAATATTTCAGCCGTCTTCGACCGTGCGTCGCTGACCGCTTTACCCGATGAAATTCGCGGGGCCTACATCGCTCATTTGCGACATATTTTGCCGGCCGCCTGCAAAATGCTGTTGCTCACCACCGAAGAACCGGATGAGGGCGAGACGCCAGGGCAGCCCTTTGCGGTGGCCGATGAAATCGCCGGCCTATATAGCGCTGCCTTCAATATCGAGCTGAGCCACGTCGAGAGCATTTTCGAACCGGATCCCGATCCGGCGATCAAACAAGCCGTCCGGGTAGAGCAGAAAGTCTATTTTCTGACGCCGCGATTGATAGCATCCCCGAGCTGAATTTTTCAGAACGCCGACGGGCTGAAGAGTCGCTCCGCATCAAACCGAATAGGGGCGGTGCAGCCAGCCGCGGACGACATTGACATCGCGCTGTGGCAGGTAGGCGAAGCCGGCCAGGGCGTCTTCGACGACCGTCTGGGCGACCCAGTGCGGTACGGCCTTGGTGGTCAGCATGTGGAAATACCAGGCCATCGGGTAGCCGCTGTCGCGGTCGAAATGGTTGAGCGCTTGGTTTAGCTTGAGTCCGCTGGTACCGGTGCCGGCATCGAACCCCGGGGCCTCTCCGGCCAGCGTGGCGATAGGCTGGGCACGGAAGACGGGCTGGTGATAGCGGTCGAGGTGCTCGCGGGTGGCGATGACCCAGTGGTTGAAATAGGCGCTGGTGCTGCTGGCGCTGCTCAGCGCCCAGTCATCGATCATGCGATGGATGGCGGCCGGCTCGGGTTTTTGCGCCAGCATGCGCTTGAGGAAGGAGCCGATGTGCTGGATGCGGCAGAATTTGTAGAATGGCAGGCCGACGGGGAGCGCCTGCTCGGCACTGGCTCTCGGATCGACCAGTTCTTCGAGCGTGCCGGGATCGTTGGCGCCGAGCCGATGGACGCGCATTTCCTGCAGATCTTCGATTTCGAGCTGCAGGAAGCCATCGGTACTGTCATCGGCCGAGGCGACGAGATAATGGGTCTGGCCGACCAGTCGGGTAGCGTACAGTTTCTGGTCGATGAAATCGTCGCTCAGTCGGACAAGATCGCCAGCGCGCTCGGCCAGTGCATTTTCGATCCAGGTTTCGAGGTTGTCGCAAACGCGAATGCCGCTGCCATCGATAATCCCGCCGAGTCGATACCAGCCGCCGCGGCTCATGGCGTGGCGGAATTTCCAATCGGGCAGGGCGCTGCCCAGCGCCTTGACGAGGGCGCCAGGGCCTCCGCTGACCTGTACCTTGGCACAGGTTTCGACGATGGCGGGGGCGAGTGATTTGCAGTATTCCGTCCAGGCCAGAGCTTCTTTCATCGGTCTTTCCTCGTTATCAGGCAGTGGTTTGTTCGGCCAGACGGGCCAGCGCTGCGTCGCGAACTTCGATTTCCGGGTCGCTGGTCAGTGCGGTCAGGGATTCGAGCGGGGCATTGCCGACGGCGGCAAGGCGCACCCACCATTCTTCGTCCTTAAGCAGCGCGACGGCCAGGCCGGGTAGCGCGCGTTCGGCAACGATGGCGCGGACCACTGCCAAGGCACGGGCGAACGAACGCTTGTCGCTCTTGTTGAACTCGTTCGGCTGAGCGCTCAACTGGTACGTCCGGCTACCGACGATCACCTTGATGAGGTGCTTCAAGCTGTACTTGTCGGCGGTCAGCTTCACCAGGTTGTCGTACAGTTTTGGATCTTTGGCGAGCCTTCCGACGGTCCCTTCGCCCCGGTTCATCTTGTCCATGGCGTCGTTCAGGCGGTCGAAGGCCGATCCCGCTTTCTGCATGACG
>JAJXVG010000226.1 GCA_021782315.1 Pseudomonadota bacterium
TGAGCACCAGTTTGTGGATCGGCGTCCCTTCCTGGGCCGCGAGCGCCATGCCGATCAGCCCGCCCATCGAGGTGCCGACCCAATGCACGCTATCGACGTTGAGGCGGGCGATCAGCGTCACCATGTCGGCGACGTATTGCCTGATGTCGTAGCCGGCCGGGTCGCGCAAATGAGCGCTCCGGCCGCGGCCGACGACATCCGGGCAAATCACCCGGTAATGCGCCGACATCGCTTCGGCCAAGCCATCGAAATCGCGGCCGTTGCGCGTCAGCCCATGGACGCAGACCAGGACCCGGGGATTGTCGCGCGCCCCCCACTCGGCGTAAGCCATCCGGTGCAGCCCGGACGACCCCATACATTGAACGATCTGCTGCTTGAATTGCATGGCATTACCTCCTCCGCCAATGTATCACCGCTCCAAGCAATAGCGTCGACCATCGTAAGCTATCCCGAGTACCTCCGCCGGCCCAGCCCCCGGACGAAGTGCTGGTCAGCGGCAACGGCGACGCAATGCCGGAGTGGCTTCACGCCCTTCACAACGGCGAGGTTTTTGGCATGCTTGGCCGCATCCTGGTTTGCATTTCCGGCCTCCTGCCCTTGCTCCTGTTCATTACCGGTCTACGCCGCTGGCGGCATAAAGTCCGTTCCCGGCGCAGCTTGGCGCCAAACCGTTACCGCTCAAACCAGTAGCGTCGAGCTTCATGCCGGTAGCCCGAAATTGCCACCGCCGGTCCGCCCAGCACGATGCGCACGGCGCCGTCGCGATCGGTGCGCCAGACCTTCGCCGCCATCGCCTCGTAGCGAGCCAGTATCGTGGCTTTCGGATGTCCGAAGCGATTGCGGTAACCGACCGGGATGACCACCTGCGAGGCACCGACCGCGTGCAGGAAGGCGGGCGTCGACGAGGTCTTCGAACCGTGGTGGGGGACGAGCAGGATGTCGGCCCGCAGGCCGTCCGGGTAGCGCCGGAGCAAGGCCGCCTCGTTCGGCGCCTCGATATCCGAGGTCAGCAACAGGCGCTGCCCGCCGGCCTCGATCCGCAAAACGCAGGACAGGCGATTCGGCCGCTTTTCGGTCGCATAAGCCTCAGGCGCCGGGTGCAGCACCTTGAACATGACGCCATCCCACTGCCAGCGCTGACCGGCGGCGCAGCGATGCCCATCCAGCCAATCGACCGACGAGCGTATTTCGTCTATCGACAGGGCGGCCATGACGGAAGCGGTGCCGCCGGCATGATCGGCATCGCGATGCGTGACCATCAGCATGTCCGCATGCGCGATACCCAGCGAACGCATATAGGGCACGACCACCCGTTGTCCGGCATCCGAATCGGCGCCGTAGCGCGGCCCGGGGTCGTAGATCAGCGTGTGTTCGCGCGTCCGGACGAGGCTTGCCAGTCCCTGCCCGACATCCAGGATGTCGATCCAGACCTCGCCGGTCGGCGGCTTGGCCGTGGGCCAGAAGAGGATGGGGAACAACAGCACGCCACCCAGCCAGCGACCGGGCAGAGCGCGCGGCAACAAACAGACGAAAACTCCGGCACCGGCGACCAGGGCCGCCCACAGGGGTGGTGCAGGTGCCAGCCAGACCGGCCAGCTTGCGCACCAGGCGAGAAAAATCATAAGCCAGGCCAGGACCTGGTGCGCCAGTGCCAGTATCGGCCACCAGGGGAGAATCGTCCCGAGCAAGGCCAGGGGGGTGACGACAAAACTGATCACCGGTATGGCCAGGGCGTTGGCCAGAGGCGAAACCAGGGAAAATTGCTGAAAGACAATGAGCAATATCGGCAGGGAAGCCAGGGTTGCTGCCCACTGTACGGCGCCCCAGGCGCGTATCCGGTTCGACCAGCCCCGTCCCTCGCCCACCGCTGCGGCCCCGATATAAAGCAGGACGCCGACCGCGCCGAAGGACAACCAGAAACCCGCCGCCAGCACGGCCCACGGATCGACGAGCAAAACCACGAGCAGGGCCAGCGCCAATATTCGACTGGGGGCTACGATACGCCCCGAGAGCATGGCCAGGGCGGCGACCAGCAACATGTACAGGGTGCGCTGGGCCGGTATGGCGAAGCCGGCCAGCAGGGCATATCCGAAAGCGCCCAGGCAGGCTGCGAGCAAGCCGGCCTTTTGCGCCGGCAGCCTGAGGGCCAGTATCGGCACCCGCCGCCAGATAAAGGTCGCCAGCCAGCCAAACAGGGCGGCGACCATGGTCACATGGAGACCCGAAATCGACATCAGATGCGTTGTCCCGGTTCTATTGAAGGTTGTCCACTGCTTGCCGTCGATGGCCTTCTGGTCGCCGATGGTCAGCGCCACCAGCACACCGGCCCACGGATAGGCGTCTGCCGGCAGAAGACGCTCGAAGGTGCCGCGAATGGCGTAGCGCAGGCGCTCGATGGCATAGTCCGGGCGCCAGACCATCTCGACCAGCCGCTGCGGTGGATTCGGACGAAGATAACCGGTCGCCCGGATATTTCTTTCGAGCAGCCAGGCCTCGTAGTCGAAACCGCCGGGATTGGCGTTGCCGTGCGGGCGCTTCAGGCGAACCGTCAAGCGCCACATTTCTCCCGGACGGACAGACTGCGGCTCGAATTGCGCCGGCTTGCGCCGGCTCCGGTACGAGGACAGCATGATGCGCTGCGGAACGACGGCGCCCGGGGTCAAGCTGTCTGTCACGTCAAACTCGAAGCGGCTGCCGTTGCCGAAATTCTGCGGCAACCCGGCGACGATGCCCAGCACTTCCACATCGCGCCCTTCCCAGTCGGCCCCGAGTCGATCGGCCAGGCGAATCTCGGCCCGCCAGCCGGCCCAGGCGATGCCCAGCAGCAGGCAAGCGAGCATGGTCAGGGCTGGCCACGCCCTGTGCGACCGGCGCAGGCGCAACCCGCACAGGAGAAAGCCGACGCTGGCCGGCATTTCCCAGGTAATCAGTTCCGGCCGTGTCTGTAGAAACAGGATACCGGCGGCAAAGGCAAGAATATGGAGAAGCATGCGCTTGGCATTGCCACCGGCGCCAAGCCCGAAAATGGCGCCGCCCCAATGCCCGATTCCCGGCTGTATTTATCCGGAAACCATATTGCCTCAAGGCCGAACCGGCGACCATGCGGCAAGACAATACATTACAAATAATTACCAAGGGCCGCATCGCGCCGGATGCAGGCCGAAGCGCATCGGCCGATGGATAGGGGCGGTATTGCCGCTCGCCGAAGCGGGAAGGTGATCGCCGCCGGGACGAAAGGCCGGCCGTCTGGCCTATGGGCCTAGCTGGCGGGGTGCCCACGACCGCCCTCCTCGCCGCCCTATCCTTTCACGTCGGCGGCAAGCTGCGATAATGCGGACATGCGTCGTTACCTGAAAAAATACCTGCCGGATCACCAGACGATACGCGACAACCCCTGGTTGAAGCCCTTCGAGTCGTCGCTGCTGCATCCCCGGCTATGGCACCTGAATCGTCATTCGGCCGCCGGGGCCGTCGCTGCCGGCCTCTTCTGCGGATTGATCCCGGGGCCGCTGCAGATGATCGGCGCCGCGATCTGCGCGCTAATTTTCCGGGTCAATCTACCGCTGGCCATGCTGGTCACGCTGTACACCAACCCCTTCACCATCGTACCGCTCTACCTGGCGGCCTACGGGATCGGTCGCTTCGCGACCGGCGAGATCAACGGCTTCATCGCCCCACCCGCCTTCACCGCCGGCGACCTGGTGGCCTGGACCGGCGCCATGCAGACCTGGATGCTGGCGGTTGCCCGACCGTTGGGCATCGGGCTGCTCATTCTAGCCAGCAGCCTGGCGGCCTTGGGCTATGCCGCGACGCGGGCCGCCTGGCGGGTCTATCTGATTGCCGCCTGGCGGCGGCGCCGGGCGCTCAGGTCCTGAAGCGTGCGATAGCACCGGTCAGCGCCTGGGCCAACTGGCGCAGGTTGTCCGAGGTTGCCGCATTGCCGGTGGCGGCCGAGTTGTTCTCCTCGGCCATCTGGGCGATCCGTTCGACATTCTGGGCGATTTCGGTACTGGCTGCGGTCTGTTCGCGCAAGGCGACGGTAATTTCCGAGACGGCATTGAGTACCTGACGCGACTGGGCCTGGACCTGGGCAATGGCATTGCCGGCCAACTGGGCCTGTTCGACGCCGGCGGAAACCCGTTCGACCCCCTGTTTCATACTGGACACCGCGGTTGCCGTGCCGGTCTGTACGGCCAGAATCATTTCCGAAATTTCGTGCGTCGACTTCGCCGTCCGCTCCGCCAGCTTTCTGACCTCGTCGGCGACAACCGCGAAGCCGCGGCCGGATTCACCGGCCCGTGCCGCCTCGATGGCCGCATTGAGCGCCAGCAGATTGGTCTGGTCGGCGATATCCTTGATCGTGCCAACGATGGCCGAGATTTGCTCGGACTGCTTGCCCAGCGCCTCGACGGCAACGGCCGACTGGTTGACGGTCTGGGCGATGCCCTGAATCTCATCGACGACGGACTGGACGATTCGCCCACCCTGTGCGGCAACCTCATCCGATTCCCGCGAATAATTCTGCGCGTCCTGGGCATTGCGGGAAATATGATCGACACCCACAGTCATCTGCTCGACCGCGGCAGCCATACTTGAGGCCGAGTCGCTTTGGGCCGCCGTACTGACGGAAATCTGCTGGCTGGAAGAAGCCAGTTGTTCGGCCGCCATGTTCAATTGTCGGGCATCACCCTGGATGCCGCCCAACAGCTTGCGAAATGCTGCCGCCATGCCGTTGAAATCCTTGCCTGCCGCATGCAGTTCGTCGACTCCCTGCGTATCGAACTGGGCCGTCAGGTCGCCGTCGGCCAGGCGACGCGCGCCGACAGAGAAGTCATCGACACTGTTGATGACCGAGTAATAGGTTCCCAGCCCGAGATAGCCGACGACCAGGG
>JAJXVG010000227.1 GCA_021782315.1 Pseudomonadota bacterium
CTTCGGCACGCCGACGCAAACCACCGGATAACCCATCTTCTCGGCGATCTGCGACACCTTCCAGGCGGTATCCATGGAGTCGTTGCCGCCGTTGTAGAAGAAATAGCCGATGTCGTGCGCCTTGAACACCTCGATCAGGCGTTCGTATTGCGTCCGGTGCTGTTCGAGGCTTTTCAGCTTGTAGCGGCAGGAGCCGAAGGCGCCGCCCGGCGTGTGGCGCAGGCGGGCGATTGTTTCGTCGGATTCGAGACTGGTGTCGATCAAATCCTCGGTCAGGGCGCCGATAATGCCATCGCGCCCGGCCAACACTTTCCCGATTTGGTCGGGATGCCGGCGTGCCGCCTGGATCAGGCCGCACGCCGTGGCGTTGATGACGGCGGTGACACCCCCCGACTGTGCGTAGAAGGCGTTTTTTACCGTCATCTGTCGCTCCTGTTACTTCAGCGCTTCGAAAACGCTCTTGGTAATGCTATCCACGCTACCGACACCGGCCACCTTACGCACCTTCGGCGCCTTGGCATCGCCCTCGGCCGCCCAATTGCCGTAGAAATCGACCAGCGGCTTGGTTTGCGCATGATAAACATCCAGACGCTTCTTGACCGTCTCTTCCTTGTCGTCGTCGCGCTGAACCAGGTCTTCACCGGTCACGTCATCCTTGCCGGCAACTTTCGGCGGGTTGAACTTGACGTGGTAGGTGCGCCCCGAAGCCAGGTGCGCGCGGCGGCCGGCCATGCGTTCGACGATGTCGCTGTCCGGCACGTCGATTTCGAGGACGAACTCGATCGGCACGCCGGCATCCTTCATGGCCTGGGCCTGTGGAATGGTGCGCGGAAAACCATCGAACAGGTAACCGTTCTTGCAATCGTCCTGGGTCAGGCGATCCTTGACCATGCCGATAATGACCGCATCCGGCACCAGGCCGCCCGCGTCCATGTGTTTCTTGGCCTCGAGACCAAGCTCTGTACCCGCCTTGACCTGAGCGCGCAGCATGTCGCCGGTGGAAATCTGGGGAATACCGAACTGCTTGGAGATGAAAGTAGCTTGCGTCCCCTTGCCAGCGCCGGGTGCGCCCAACAGAATCAATTTCATGAAAAATCCCTCGGTTTTGTCTAAAAAATTCTTATTATCGGCTTCACTAGTGGCCGTTCTCTAAGAGCGGAAAATTACTCGCAATTCATGGCACGGTCAAACAGTTTGCGCATCCGCTCGGCATCCTCGGGTGTATCGACGCCGGGCGCCGGCGCCGCATCGATCAGCGTGACGCTGATTCGATAACCGTGCCACAGGGCGCGCAACTGCTCCAGCGACTCGAAATGTTCGGTCGGGGCGACGGACAGGCCGGAAAAGGCTTTCAGGAAACTGGCCCGGTAGGCATACAGGCCAACGTGACGATAGGCGGGAAAATCGGCCGGCAGCGTCCGGCCGGCCCGAGCGAAATGATCGCGGGCATAGGGAATCGGAGCGCGGGAAAAATACGCCGCATCGCCGTCGGCCCGACACACCACCTTGACCACGTTCGGATTGAAGAAATCGGCCGGATCGGCAATCGGATGGGCAACCGTCGCGATATCGGCGCCGCTGGCCGCCAACTGGCGGGCCGTCTGGACAATGATGCCCGGCTCGATCAGGGGCTCGTCGCCCTGGACATTGACGACGATGGTGTCCTTGCTCCAGCCACGCTGTTCAACGACTTCGGCCAGGCGGTCGGTGCCGGTCGGATGATCGCCGCGGGTCATCAGCGCGGCGACTTCAAAGGCCTCGGCCGCCGCACGGACGTCCCGATGGTCGGTCGCCACCCAGATTTCCTCCGCCCCCGAGAGCCGAGCCCGCTCGGCCACCCGGACGACCATCGGCCGGCCGCCCAGATCGAGCAGCGGCTTGGCCGGCAGGCGGGTCGACGCATAGCGCGCCGGGATGACGACCTTGAAGGCGAGAGCGGACACTACTGCCCGTCCGCCGTCAACTGGCGCGCCTCATCCTCGAGCATGATGGGAATGTCGTCGCGGATCGGGAAAGCCAGCTTGCAGGGTTTGCAAACCAGCTCCTTCTCGGCTTTACGGTGTTCGAGATTGCCCTTGCAAATCGGGCAGACGAGAATATCAAGCAGCCTGGCGTCCACGGAGTTTCTCCAAAATCAGTTCAATTAAGGCCGGCGAAAGCTCGGCCTCGACGGGCAGAACCCAGGTTTCACCCGCCGTCAGACCCGCACATTTTACTGCATCCTTCTCGGTCATCAGCAGGATGCCATCCCGGGCAAAGGCCAAATCGGCCGCCGAGTATGCATGATGGTCTGGAAACGGATGGTTTGCGCAATGCAGGCCAAGGGCTTCCAGGGTCCGGAAAAAACGCCCAGGATTGCCGATGCCGGCGAGCGCATGGAGCGGCCCGCGAGCTTTCAATTCCTCGGCGGAGCAGCTTTGTCGCGGATCGTCCAGCCGATGAAAGCGCCCCGGCTGCAAGGTCATGTCGAAAACCGGCACCGGGGCGGACAAAGCGCCCCCGAAACCGTTGCCTACGATCGCATCGACCGTGCGCAGCCGCGCCAGCGGTTCGCGCAGCGGCCCGACCGGCAGCCGCCAGCCGTTACCGGCGCCGCGCGCGTCGAAGACGGCCAGTTCCACATCGCGGGCCAGGGCGTAGTGCTGCAGGCCGTCGTCGCAGAGGATGACATCGACCGCCGGGCAGGCCGCCAACAAGGCCTCGCCGGCCGCCGCCCGGCGCCGCCCCACCCAGACCGGAAGGCCGCTGCGCCGCGCCAGCAACAGAGGTTCGTCGCCGACCTCGTCCGGCCGGGAATCGACCTTGACCTCAAGCACCCCGTCGCCGCGCCGCCCATAGCCCCGGCTGACGATACCCGGCTGCCAGCCCCTTGTTTTCAATTGCTGCGCCAGCCAAAGGGTAAGCGGCGTCTTGCCGGCGCCGCCGACGGTGATATTGCCGACGACAACAACCGGCACCGACAAGCGCCGGGGAGTGATCAGCCGGCGCCGCAGACCACTGACCAAGGCATAAAGCCAGGCAAGCGGCAGCAAAAGCCACAACGCCGGCGTCAGCCGGCGTTGCTCGAACCACTGTCGCTGTAGCCAGCGCGCCGGCATCAACGATTCTGGGTAGCGAAGGAAATGTGGGGATACCCGGCCGTCTGCGCCGCCTGCATGACATCGACCACGCTTTGGTGCGTCGCCTTGGCATCGGCGTTGATGACGATCAACGGGTCTTCCTTGCCTCCTGCCGCCCGGCGCAGTCCATCGGCGATGCTTTTGACGTCGTTGGCGGTCAATGGCGACTTATTGATCAGAACCTGCCCGGCAGCCGTCACCGAAACATTGACCTCGTTCGGCTGCTCGGCCTGCTTGCTGGCGTCGGCCGTCGGCAGGTTGATCTCCAGCCCGGAGAACTTGGCGTAGGAGGTGGTCAGCATCAGGAAAATGATAATGACCAGCAACACGTCGATCATCGGAATCAGATTGATTTCGGGCTCTTCCCGGCTGCGGCCGCGCTGGAAATTCATCGCTTACTTCCGGTCGCCGTGCATGTATTCGACAAGACGGACGGCCTGCTGCTCCATCTCGACGACGAAACTGTCGATCAGCGCCCGAAAGTGCCGCCAGAAGATCAGGCTGGGAATCGCGATGAAAATACCGAAACCGGTGTTATACAAGGCGATGGAAATACCGTGGGCGAGTTGCATCGGGTTGGCGCCGCTCGTCGGCGACTGCGAGCCGAAAATTTCAATCATCCCGACCACCGTACCGAACAGCCCCATCAACGGGCTGATCGAAGCGATGGTACCGAGCGTCGTCAGGTAGCGGTTCAACTCATGGGAAACGGCCGAACCGCTTTCCTCGATCGATTCCTTCATGATTTCGCGCGAAGCGTTTACGTTGCGCAAACCGGCCGACAGCACACGGCCCAGCGGCGAATGACGCTCCAGTTCGTCGAGCAGCCTGTCGTTATTGGCGCCGCGCTTGAATTCACCGACCGCCCGCTGCAGCAAGCCGGCGGGAACCACCTTGGAACGACGCAGGGCGACCACGCGCTCGATAATCAGCGCAACCGAAATGATGGAAGCCAGCAGCAAGGGCCAAATGGGCCAACCGGCCGCTTGAATGATAGCAAACACGTGAACTAATCCTTGGTGGAATATCAGTCCGCAATTCTGCCCTGCCCCTCGCCTCAGGGCAAGCGACTAAGCGACGGCTTTGCCGCGGCTTATCCCCAAAACCTGTGGATAAGTCTGTGAATCAGTTGTCATCAACACGGCTAACCCCTACTCGACAAAGGCTTTTTTACACTCTGCCAAAAAACAAGGCATGTAATTTACATCATTAAAAATCAACAAGTTAACGAAAATTTTTGCTGTCAACAGGCATCTGCCCGATTCCGCCGCGGGTTACAATCCGGCCATGCCACCCCCGCCCACTGTCAGCAACCCGGTCATCAGCATCTCCGGCCTCAACCGGCAGGTAAGGGATTGCCTGGAAACGGCTTTCCCGCTGACCTGGGTCGGCGGGGAAATATCCAGCCTGACCTGCGCCGCCTCCGGCCATGTCTATTTTTCCCTCAAGGACGACAGTGCCCAGGTGCGCTGCGTCATGTGGCGCAGCCGGGCGCAACTGCTCGGCTGGCGGCCGGAAAACGGCCAGAAGATCGAAGCCCGGGTCCTCGTCTCCTTCTACGAGCCGCGCGGCGAATTCCAGCTCAACGTCGAGGCCGTCCGCCGGGCCGGCCAGGGCGATCTTTTCGAACGCTTCCTGCAACTGAAGGCGAAACTCGACGGCGAAGGCATCTTTGCCGCCGAGCGCAAGCGCCCGCTACCCGCCTTTC
>JAJXVG010000228.1 GCA_021782315.1 Pseudomonadota bacterium
CCACGCGCTGGCCAGGCCCGAAATGCCGGCGCCGACGACGGCGATGCGTTGTTTTTGACTCATGGTTTGTACTCCGGACATGGCTTATTTGAGGAATTCGTCGATACGGGCAAGCAGCGCCTTGTCGTCCGGCTTGGTCATGCTGCCGAAGGCAAGGACTTGCGTCGCATCCCGATTGATCAGGTATTTGTGGAAATTCCAGCGCGGCGTGCTGCCGGTGATTTCGGCCAGTTGCAGGTAGAAGGGATTGGCCTGCTTGCCCTTGACCACGCTCTTGGCAGCCATCGGAAACTGCACGCCGTAAGTCAGTCGGCAGAAATCGGCAATCTCCTTGCTGCTGCCCGGCTCCTGCTCGCCGAAATCGTTCGAGGGAAAGCCGAGCACGACCAGCCCCTTGTCCTTGAGCCGCGCATAGAGCTTTTCCAGGCCGTCGTACTGCGAGGTAAAGCCGCAGTAGCTGGCCGTATTGACGGCCAGAATGACCTTGCCCTGATACTGGCAGAGCGGCATTGGCTTGTCGTCCTGCAGATTGGTAAAGCCGTGGTTGAGCAGGAGCGGACATTCGCCAGCCAGGGCGGGAGGCACAACGCAGAGGGAAAGCAGGCCGGCAAAACAGAATAGACGCTTGATCCGGGAAAACATGTCAAACTCCTTTCTAGTTTGTCCTAGACAAACTAGGCATTTGTTCGTAACATAGCCAGAAAAAGTTGGCTTGTCAACGGTTTGTCTAACATTTGTTCAGGACAAATATGAATGCATTGCATTTCAATATCGCCGCCGTCGAACGCGAAACCGGGCTTTCCAAGGATGTCCTGCGCATGTGGGAACGCCGCTATGGATTTCCGCTGCCGGATCGCGACACTAATGGAGAACGGCTCTACCCGGCCGCCCAGCTTGACCGCCTGCGTCTGATCAAACGCCTGATGGATCAAGGACATCGGCCGGGTAAGCTGATTGCTGCCTCGAATGAGGAACTCGCCCAGCTAGCTCCGCGCCATGCGGAATACCGCCAGACAAGCTTCACTGACAGCACGGGAGAACTTGCCGAGTTGCTGGCCCTGATCAAACAACACGATGCGCCCGGCTACCAGCAGGCCATGCAGCAACGCCTGGCGCGCCAGGGTTTTCAGCATTTTGTCCAGGACATCGTGGCACCACTCACCGAGCACGTCGGTGAAGCCTGGGAGAACGGCAGCTTCGAAGTCTTCGAGGAACACCTGTTCACCGAACTGACCAAGCGCCTGCTGCGCCAGGCCATCGCCACGCTGCCCGGCGGCAGTCGCAGCCCGCGCATTGTGCTGACTACCGTACCGGACGAGCAGCACGTGCTCGGGCTACTCATGGTCGAAGGTCTCTTTGCGCTGGAAGGTGCCGAATGCATACCGCTCGGCACGCAGATGCCCTTGCGCGAGATCAGCCGCGCCGCAGTTGCGCATCAGGCCGATATCGTCGCCCTCTCTTTCTCGACGGCTTTTCCGCGCCGCCAGATTTCCGGCGTACTGGAACAATTGCGCCAAATGCTGCCAACCAGCATCGCACTCTGGATTGGCGGCCAGGGCGCCGCAGGGCATTCAACAAGTGAAGACTTCCGCGTTCTTCACAGCTTGGATGACGCGCTCTATAGCCTTGCCAAGTGGCGCGAAAACTCTAAATGATCCTTTCCGATAATGATGAAATTGGTTCCGCCCGGCACCTATTAATCATGATCAGCGGCGGAACGGCAGGTAATCAGCGTATTGCAGCCAGATTTCTACCTGCGACCCAAGGTCAGCTAGGCCGAAATGACGCCTCTCAGCATGCCAACAAGAATCCGGATTGAACGACTTGTAGACACATACCTGCTTGGCTTAGCTGGAAAACTCAAAGCCACGAAATAGCTTGCTTTGGGGGCTCTCGAATTTGGTTTGTTCGCCGAAACCCATGTGGTGCAACGGTTGGCTATCTCGACCTAAACTGCAAAAGTATCAACTTAAGCTGCGTACGAGAAGAGCTGTTGCAAAAAGTAACTTGACATGTACATATCGATGTAACTAATATTTTCGATATGAGAAAAAACTATTCGCGGGCGATTCCTGAGCCGTGGCGGGCGATGTCCAAAATATTCACGGCCCTTGGCGATGAGCATCGGCAGCGTATCCTGCTCCTGTTCGAGCCGGGCGAGCGGCTCAATGTCGGGCAGATCGCCGAGGTGTCGACCCTGGCGCGGTCGACGGTCTCGCACCATCTGAAGGTTCTGCACGAATCCGGCGTGCTGGCCTCCGGGAAGGTCGGCAAGGAGGTCTGGTTCTGGCTCGACCGGGGGCCGCTGGAGGACGCGCTGATCAATGTGCTCGACTATCTGAAGGAGAATGCCTGATGCGCAAGTTAATGCGGCCGCTGCTGCGCGCCCTTGCCCGTCTGTTGTTTCGTGTTGAAGTCACGGCGCAGCAAGTCAGTTTCGATCACCAACGCCTGCTGGTCGTGGCCAATCATCAGTCCTTTCTCGACGGGTTTTTAATCGGCCTGTTCCTGCCCATCGAACCGGTGTTCGTGGTGCACACCACCATCGCCAACCGCCTTTTCTTCCGGATCCTGTTGTCGCTGGTCGATTACCTGGCCGTCGATCCGACCAACCCGATGGCCATGAAAAAGGTGATCCGGCTGATCGAATCCGGGCGTCCGGTGGTCATTTTCCCGGAGGGGCGGATCACCCTGACCGGATCGTTGATGAAGGTTTACGACGGTCCGGCCTTCGTCGCCGCCAGAACGGGAGCAAGCGTGGTGCCGGTGCGGGTCGACGGTGCTGCCAACAGTTATTTCTCGCGTCTCTCGGGCAAGCATCCGCGGGCCCTGTTTCCGAAAATCCGCCTGGCCATCCTCGCCGAGCGGCACTTTCCCATGCCGCAAGGGGCCACCGCCAAGTTGCGCCGGCGCAAGTCCGGCGAGGCGATGCGCAAGCTGATGCAGGAAATGATATTCACGGCGCGTCCGCAGCAGACCTTGTATTCCGCCCTGTGCGACGCGATTGCCATTTTCGGGCGGCGCCACCGTATGCTCGAAGACATCAAGCAGGTCGAGTATTGCTACAACGACCTGCTGAAGATGGCCATGATCCTGACCCGGCAGATCGAACGGATTTCCTCGCCCGGCGAGCGGATTGGCTTGCTGCTGCCCAACCTGGCGCCAACCCTCGGCCTGATTTTCGGGCTGACGGCAAGGCGGCGGGTGCCCGCCATGCTCAATTATTCGGCCGGCGGCGAGGCCATGCAGGCGGCCTGCCATGCGGCTGAACTCCGCACCGTCGTCACCTCGCGCGCATTCGTCGAGCAGGCCAGGCTGGCCGACAAGCTGGCCGGCCTGCGGGGGGTTCAACTGGTCTACCTGGAGGATGTCCGCGAACGGATAGGTCTCGGCGACAAGCTGTGGTTGATGCTTTACGCCATCCATTTCCCGCGTCGTTTCGAATTGCCGGCCTCGCCGGAAGAGGCTGCCGTCGTGTTGTTCACCTCGGGTTCGGAGGGGCAGCCGAAGGGGGTGGTCCTGCCGCATCGGGCCATCCTGGCCAATATTGCGCAGATTCGCGCGGTCATCGATTTCTCGGTCTACGACAAGGTGCTCAATGCGCTGCCCATCTTCCATTCCTTCGGCTTGACGGGCGGCGCCCTGCTGCCGGTCCTCGGCGGCGCCGGCCTTTTTCTCTATCCCTCGCCGCTGCATTACCGGGTGATTCCCGAGTTGGCCTACGACCGCGGTTGCACGGTGCTTTTCGGCACCTCGACCTTTCTCGCCAACTACGCCAAGTTCGCCAATCCCTACGATTTCTATCGTTTGCGCTACGTCGTGGCCGGCGCCGAGAAACTGTCGGAGACGGTGCGCAATCTGTGGTTCGAGAAATTCGGCCTGCGTATTTTCGAGGGCTACGGCGCGACCGAAACGGCGCCGGTGCTGGCCGTCAACACGCCGATGGCCTATCGCACCGGCACGGTCGGCAATTTCCTGCCCGGCATCGAATACAGGCTGGTTCCGGTGCCCGGTATCGACGGTGGCGGCATCCTGCACGTGCGCGGCCCGAACCTCATGGCCGGCTATTTGAAGGCCGATCGGCCGGGCGTGCTGCAAGCGCCGGTTTCAGATCTCGGCGAAGGCTGGTACGAGACCGGCGACGTGGTCGATGTGGACGAGGACGGTTTCGTCAGGATCGTCGGCCGGGTCAAGCGCTTCGCCAAGGTTGCCGGCGAAATGGTCAGCCTGGAGGTGGTCGAGAAACTGGCCAATGCGGTGTCGCCGGCCTTGCCCCATGCCGCTTCCAGCCAGCCGGACCCGGCCAAGGGCGAGGCGCTGGTGCTATTCACCACCGATGACGAGCTGAGCCGCGAACTGCTGGTCGCCAAGGCGCGCCAGATCGGCCTGTCGGAACTGACCGTGCCGCGCAAGATACTCAAGGTCGATGCCCTGCCGCTGCTGGGGACGGGCAAGATCGACTACGTCACGCTGAAGCGCATGGCGGAGGCGGCATGAGCGGCGGCAAGCGGCTTTCCTGCAGCCAGGCGGGAAGAAGGCCCGAGCGCGAAACAGGCGGTGACCGCCACGGCTCCGACTGCCCACTGTCCGACAGTATGCCGCCAGGCTCGATCTTGCCGCCGAACCGGCCAGAACTGTTGCCGCAGGCGGCGATTAACGATTCCGACATCTGGCGCCGGCACAATCCGCTAGTGTGGTGTTGCACTCTTGATGGCACAGTTAAAACTGAAGGATTTTTGGTCAGGGCAAGGCGCAAACCACAGCGATACCCAGTGGTATCGCGCGGATTTGCAACGCCGCCATGGCCGAAAAGACTAGGTTTT
>JAJXVG010000031.1 GCA_021782315.1 Pseudomonadota bacterium
TGTGGGTATCAAGTCGATCGAGCATTTCATCATCGACAAGGGCTGGGAGTCCGGCTGGGTCGTGCCGCAGCCGCCGAAAGCCAAGACCGGCAAGAAGATTGCCATCGTCGGCTCCGGCCCGGCCGGTCTGGCCGCCGCCCAGCAACTGGCCCGGGTCGGTCACGAAGTAACCGTTTTCGAGAAGAGCGACCGTATCGGCGGCCTGCTCGGTTACGGCATTCCCGATTTCAAGCTGGAAAAAACGGTCATCGACCGTCGCGTCGCCCAGATGGAAGCCGAGGGCGTCATCTTCAAGACCCGGGTGCTGGTCGGCGACAAGAATCTGCCGGCCGGAATCAACAACGATGCCAAGGAAGTCGTGTCGGCCGATCGCTTGAAGAAGGACTTCGATGCCGTCATTCTCGCCGCCGGTTCGGAAGTGCCGCGCGAATTGCCGGTGCCGGGCCGTCAGTTGAAAGGCATCCAGGCCGCTTTGGAGTTCCTGATTCCGCAGAACAAGGAAGTCCAGCAGGGCAAGGCCAATCCGGTCAACGTCAAGGGCAAGCACGTCGTCGTCATCGGTGGCGGCGATACCGGCTCCGATTGCGTCGGCACCTCCAATCGCCACGGGGCCGCCTCGGTGACCCAGTTCGAACTGATGCCGATGCCGCCCGAGCAGGAAAACAAGGCGCTGACCTGGCCGTACTGGCCGTACAAGCTGCGTACTTCTTCCTCACACGACGAAGGTTGCAGCCGCGATTTCGCGGTCGCCACCAAGTCCTTTATCGACGACGGCAAGGGTAATGTCAAGGCGCTGCAGGCGGTTCGCGTCGAATGGAAAGACGGCAAGATGAGCGAAGTGGCCGGTTCCGAATTCGAGCTGCCCTGCGACCATGCCTTCCTGGCCATGGGTTTCGTCAATCCGGTCGGCGCTCTGCTCGATGCCTTCGGCGTCGACAAGGATGCCCGCCAGAATGCAAAGGCGACGACCGATGGCGAAGGCTGCTACAAGACCAATGTCGACAAGGTGTTCGCCGCGGGCGACGTCCGTCGCGGCCAGTCGCTGGTCGTCTGGGCGATTCGCGAGGGCCGTCAGGCCGCCCGCGAGGTCGATCAGTTCCTGATGGGTTCGACCCTGCTGCCGCGCTAAGCCGGTCCCGCACCGCAAAGCCCCGCCCGCTGCGAAGCCGGCGGGGTTTTTTGCGCTCATTTGCGCTGGATCAAAGGACGGATGCGGCAAAGCCCCCGCCGGCTTCGACAGGCATGGCCGATCATGTGAAAATGTGCCTTGCCCAATCCCATAAGATCAAGCCCAAATGAATGTCGTCATTCTCGCTGCCGGTCAAGGCAAGCGCATGCACTCCAACCTTCCCAAGGTCCTGCACCCGGTGGCCGGCAAGGCGTTGGCGCAACACGTCATCGATACGGCCCGCCTGCTGTCGCCGGAAAGACTGATCGTCGTCTACGGCCATGGTGGCGAAGCGGTGCGGTCGACACTCGCCGCCGCCGATATCCTGTGGGCCGAGCAGGCCCGGCAACTGGGCACCGGCCATGCCCTGGCCCAGGCCCTGCCGCAACTGGGCGGCTCGGCCCAGACCCTGGTCCTCTACGGCGATGTGCCGCTGACCACGCCGGAAACCCTGAAGCGACTGCTGCAGGCCGGACGGGGCGGCCTGTCCATCCTTACCGTCGATCTCGCCGACCCCGGTGGCTACGGACGCATCGTCCGGGACGGCAGTGGGCAGGTCGTCTCCATTGTCGAGGAGAAAGACGCGACGCCCGAGCAGCGGGCCATCCGCGAGGTCAATACCGGAATCATGGCGATGCCCACGGCGCGCCTCGCCGAGTGGCTCGGCAGCCTGAAGAACAACAATGCCCAGGGCGAGTACTATCTGACCGACGTCGTCGCGCTTGCCGTCGACGCAGGCCTGCCGGTGCGCACGGCGCAGCCCGAGGCCGAGTGGGAAGTGCTCGGCGTCAACAGCAAGGTGCAACTGGCAGAACTGGAGCGCCAGCACCAGCGCAATCTGGCCGAGCGATTGCTGGTCGCCGGCGTCCGCCTGGCCGACCCGGCCCGTATCGACATGCGCGGCGCGCTGAGTCACGGCCGCGACGTATTCATCGATGTCGGCTGCGTTTTCGAGGGCGGTGTGGAACTGGCCGACGCCGTCGAGGTCGGGCCGTACTGCGTGCTCAAGAACGTCAAGGTCGGGGCCGGGACGCGCATCGCCGCCTTCTGCCATTTCGAGGACGCGGTCATCGGTCCCGACGGGGTCATCGGTCCCTACGCCCGTTTGCGCCCCGGGACGGAACTCGGTCCGGAAGTGCATGTCGGCAATTTCGTCGAAATCAAGAACACCCGGATCGCCGCCGGATCGAAGGCCAACCACCTGGCCTACATCGGCGATGCGGACATTGGCCGGCGCGTCAATGTCGGCGCCGGAACGATCACCTGCAACTACGACGGCGCCAACAAGCACAGGACGATCGTCGAGGACGACGTCTTTATCGGTTCGGATACGCAATTGGTCGCCCCGGTCACCGTCGGCCGCGGCGCAACGCTGGGCGCGGGCACAACCCTGACCAAGGATGCCCCGCCCGGGGCATTGACCGTATCCCGATCCAGGCAGGTCACGCTGACCGGCTGGAAGCGTCCGGCAAAGGCCAAGCCATGATGGACTGGGGATTCTTCGCTTTCGCCGTCGCCTCGACCCTGTCGCTGGCGGCAGGCGGCCTGCTCTTGCTGGTCGGCTATATCGGCACCATTCCCGCCGCCTTCAGCTTCGGCTGGAAGACCGGCTTGCCGACGCTGCTCTTTCCGGTCATCGGCCCGGTATGGTTTGCGCTGAACCATGGGCCGGATTTCCGGCGCCCGGCCATTCAGTTGATAGCCGGCCTGGCGCTGGTTGCCGTCGCCAGCGGCCTGATTCTCGAATTCGGCCCTCACTTCGCCGAAAAGATGGTGGCCGAAATGATAGCGGCCGAGAAAGCTCGTTGATTCATCGCCAATTTATTGCTCAGGGAGAAGAAAATGTCCAAGTACAGCAGCGAGGCACTGCGTACCGTAGCACTGGTCGGCCATGGCGCCGTCGGCAAGACTTCGCTGGCCGAGGCGCTGCTCTTCGCGACCGGTACGATTCCGGCCAAGGGTACCGTCGAGAAGGGAAACACGGTCGCCGACTTCGATGCGCAGGAAAAGGAGGCGGGACATTCCTTGACATCGGCCCTGGTCAATTTTGCCTGTGAAGGCCGCCATGTTCACCTGATCGATACCCCGGGCTACCCCGATTTTTGCGGCCAGGCGATTGCCGCACTGGCCGGTGTCGATACGGCCCTGATCGTGGTCAATGCCCAGACCGGGGTCGAATTGATGACCGAAAGAATGATGCGTCATGCCGCCGAGCGCAAGCTTTGCCGGATGATCGTCATCAACAAGATCGATGCCGACAATCTCGATTTGCCGGCCCTCGTCGCCGACATCCGCGAACGCTTCGGCAAGCAGTGCATGTTGCTGGACCTGCCGGTCCATGCCGCTGCCGATGTCGTCGAGGTGCTCGAGCACGATGCCGGCGATGCCGATTTCGCCTCGGTGGCCGCCGCCCATCGCGCCTTGATCGACCAGATCGTCGAAGAGGACGAAAACCTGCTTGCCCGGTATCTCGAAGACGGTGCCGACCCCAGCGCCGCCGCCCTCCACGCACCGTTTGAAAAGGCGTTGCGCGACGGCCGCCTGATCCCCATTCTGTTTGCTTCGGCGAGGACCGGGGCCGGCATCACGGAGTTGCTGCACGTGCTGGCCTCGCTGGCGCCCAACCCGGCCGAGGGCAATCCGCCACCTTTCTACCGGGGCGAGCCGGGGGGGGCGGCGTTCCAGGCCGTGCCGGATGCCGGCCGACACGTGCTGGCCCATGTCTTCAAGGTGGTCGTCGATCCCTACCTCGGCAAGATCGGTGTTTTCCGGGTCCATCAGGGCACCGTCAGGAAAGACATGCAACTCTTCGTCGGCGACGGCAAGCGTCCGATCAAGGTCAGCCATCTTTACCTGTTGCAGGGCAAGGACAGCGTCGAGGTGGACGAACTGCAGCCGGGTGATATCGGCGCCATCGCCAAGGTCGATGAAATCGAATTCGACTGCGTCCTGCATGACTCGCACGACGAGGACCATATTCACCTCCTTCCCCTCGAGTTCCCCAGGCCGATGGCCGGGCTGGCCGTCGAAACCCGCAAGAAAGGCGATGAGCAGCGCCTGTTCGACATTCTCGGCAAACTGGCCATGGAAGATCCGACCTTCGTTGTCGAACGTCATCCGACCAGCAATGAAACGGTCATTCGCGGCCTCGGCGAAATCCACCTGAAAGCCAAGCTGGCCCGCATGGCCGGTCAGTACAAGCTGGAGGTCGATACCAGGCCGCCGCGCATCCCCTACAGCGAAACGATTACCGCCCCGGCCGAAGCGATGTATCGGCACAAGAAGCAGTCGGGGGGGGCCGGTCAGTTCGGCGAGGTGCACCTGCGTATCGAGCCGAAAGGCCGTGGCGACGGTTTCGAATTTGTCGATGCGGTGAAGGGGGGCGTCATTCCCGGCGTCTTCATGGCCGCGGTCGAGAAGGGCATTCGCCAGGGGCTCGAAGGCGGCGTCGTCGCGGGTTACCCGGTCGACGACCTGAAAGTCACCGTTTTCGACGGCAAGACCCACGCCGTGGACGGCAAGGAGGTCGCTTTCACCATCGCCGGCCGCAAGGCGGTCATCGAGGCGATTCGAGGCGCCAGGCCGATAGTGCTCGAACCGATCGTCAGCATTGAGATCGTCGCGCCGGAAAGCACTATCGGGGATCTGGCCGGCGACCTGTCAGGCCGGCGCGGCCATATCACCGGCACCGACGGGCGGGGCAGGGGCATGGCGGCGATTAGCGGCGAAGTGCCGCTGGCCGAACTGAACGACTACCAGTCGCGGCTGAAGTCGCTGACCGGGGGGCGGGGCAGCTACACCATCGAATTCATCCGCTACGCGGCAGTTCCGGCCAATGTCCAGCAGCAACTGGCCGGCCGCTTCCAGTTGCACGACGAAGACGAGTGACGGGGTCGAGGCGGCCGGGGCCGCCAGCTTGCATGAGGGGCCGCTTTCGGCCCCTCTCCCGCAAGTTTTTCTAGCTGGGCCGGGCGCTACCGAAAACGGCGCGGATGCCGCCCAGTACGTCTTCAAGTGCTTTGTCGAAGTGGTCCAGGCAGTCGGCTGTCGTCGGGCTGTTCGCGATGATCGCCTGCTCCAGGGCCGCCGCCCGGGAGGCCAACTCCCTGGCGCTGATCATGCCGCCCGTTCCCTTGACGCTATGGGCTTGGCGGGCGGCCAGTATCGAATCGCCGGCGGCCAGTGCTGCGCGGATACGGCTCGTTTCGCCGCTGAAGCGGGATTCGAAATCGCGAAGAATCTTTTCGAAAAGCGCTTGTCGCTTGAGCATGCGCTGTAGCCCCTCCTCGACGTCGATGCCCCGCAGCTTGGACAGGTCCGCTCCCTCTGTGGCGATCTTCTTCTGTTCCGGTGGCGGGGCGGAGGAGGCCGGGGCGGCTGTCGTCGGGCGCCAGAGCTGGATGACCTCGAGCAACTGCTCCGGCTCGATGGGTTTGGTCAGGAAGTCGTTCATCCCGCTGTCGATGGCTCGCTTGCGCTCCTCGTCGAGGGCGTGGGCGGTCAGCGCGATGATCGGAATATCGTTCCTGGCCTTGCCGCTACGGATACGGCGACTGGCTTCCAGTCCGTCCATTTCCGGCATCTGGATATCCATCAGGATGAGATCGATATTGTTGCCGAAGGAAGCCAGTGACTCCAGTACGATAATGCCGTTGTCGGCCATTTCGACGGTTGCGCCGAGGGATTCGAGCAGGTCGCGCATGATCAGTTGATTGGTCGGCACGTCCTCGGCGACGAGAATACGCAAACCGGCCAGCGGGGCCTTCGCCACCGCCGGCAAGTCTTCCGTTCCGTTGGCGCTGCCCTGCAATTCGACGAGAACCTCGTTCAGGCGGGCGGCGGTGACCGGTTTCTCGATGACGCTGTCGAAGTCCTCCAGAGCGTGGCGGTAGCGTGCGACATGGATATTTTCACCGGTGACCATGACCAGTTTCGTCGCTTTGCGGCGCTCGTGTCGTATATGATGGGCCAGCGCCACGCCGTCCATGTCCGGCATGTTGAGATCGACCATGACACAATCGAAAAGCATGCCGGCCGGACTCCGCAATTCGATCAAGGCGGCTTCGCCGGAATTGACGGTCTGCACGGAGCACCCGTTTTTGAGCAGCAACTGTTCGAGCACCTTTCGCGCCAACTCATTGTCGTCGACGACCAGGACCCGATAGCCGGCCTTGGGCGGCAGCAAAGTCTGAGTGCTTTCCAAACCGAGCCAGACGGTGAACCCGAAAGTCGAGCCGCATTTGGGCTGGCTGTCCACGCCGATGGTGCCGCCCATCATTTCGATCAGGCGCTTGCAAATGACGAGGCCCAGGCCACTGCCGCCGAATTTCCGGGTAACCGAACTGTCGGCTTGGGAAAAGGCCCGGAAAAGATTGCCCAACTGTTCTTCCGACATGCCGATTCCGGTGTCGGCGATCCGGAAGAACAACTCGACACGCCCGTCGACAGAAGGCTCGGCATCGATGTGAACGGTGATGGATCCTTCGGCCGTGAACTTGATGGCATTGCTGACCAGGTTGATCAGTATCTGCGACAGGCGCAAGGCATCGCCCCGCAAGCTCTGGGGCGTTTCGGGGGAGACCACGTACTCGAGTACCAGGCCTTTTTCCTGGACGCGGTTGCGAACGAGGTTCGACAGGTTGTCGAGGACGTCGTCCAGCCGAAACGGAGCATCCTCCAGTTGCATCCGCCCGGCATCGATCTTCGAGAAGTCGAGAATGTCGTTGATGATAGCCAACAGCAGTTTCCCGGCCCCTTCGATACGTTTGACGTATTCCATTTCGCGCTGTCCGAGCTTGCCCTGGAGCAGCAGGTAGGCAAGGCCGATCACCGCGTTCAGGGGGGTGCGGATCTCATGGCTCATATTGGCCAGAAACTCGGCCCGGGCACGCGACAGATGTTCCGCTTCGTGTCGCGCCTTTTCGCGCAAAACCGATAGTGTGCGCTCACGTTCGTTTTCGAAGGCCAGTCGATTGCGCAAGGATTCCAGGCCAAGCAGCACACGCCCGATTTCGTCATTGCTCCGCAGGTCGAGGGGGGTGTCGAAGCGGCCGTCCGACATCGCCTGGAAGGTCGGCAGGACTTGCCGGTTGAGCGGTCTGAGCACGAGCTTGCGCAAGAGGAGCAGGGTGATCAGGAAAATGGTCACCGACATCACCAACCAGCCGGCCACGACCAGCCAGATAATATGGCGGGAGAGGGCGGTGAACTCGTCGGCAGAGGAGCCGCCGGCAATCACCCAGTGCGGATCATTCAGTGTTTCGAACATCACCAGTTTCCGCCGCTCGCTGGTTTCTCCGGCCTCGATGTTTTTCCAGTCGTAGTAAATTTCACCCTGGCCCTGCCTGGCCATTTTTTCGAACAGGCTGTGGCCGTTGTTTTCGAGTGCATCCACAACCTGACCCTCGCGATAGGGGTGCAGAATCATGGTGCCGAAATAGGGGCCTGGTGTCGCATCGACGATGTAGTAGTACCCGCTGTCGCCGACCTTCATGGAGCGCATCTGGGATTTCAGCGTGGCCAGTTGATCTGCCATGTCGATACCGATGACGCTGGCGCCGATCACCTTGCCAGCGGCATTGAAAATGGGGGAGTAGCTGGTCAGATACTGGTGGCCGAAAACCCGTGCGACGCCCACGTAAGATTTGCCCGTCAGCAGAAGCGCATTGGCCGGATGGTCGGTGGCCAGAAAACTGCCGACGGCCGACTGACCGTTCTGGTCAACGGCCGATGTCAGGCGGCGCTGGAAACCGTCTGGCGTCAGCACGAAAATGGTGCCGACGCCCCGTAAGTCGCGCAGGAAAAGATCGATCGGATTGTTGCGGCTCGCGGCGTCTTGCCCAAGCATGGCTTCAAGAGCCGCCAGGCTGGCTTTTTTTTCGCCTCCCATGCCCTCGTACACCCTCTTTGAGAGTGTTCTCGAGTACTCCACGACCTCGAGATTGGCGCTTTCGATGCGGGCGGCCACCGCAGCGCGGAGCAGGCTGACATCATGGCGCAGCTGTTGGCCGGCATTGTCGTTCAACGTTCGCGTGACGTGCTTGGCCAGGAAATAGGTGACGGCCCCGAGGATAATGATGGCAGCGAGGACGGAGGTCAATATGAGCTTGGTGGTCAGTCCTGCGTTGTCGTATTTGCCGCGCAGCCACTCAATCCGCCGGCCCCGGGTCAGGACGCCATGCCTGAAGGAGAGGGCGGTCCTGGCATCGGCCCGCATCGCGGCATAGTCCTGTGTGGCGCGTGCGATCTGGGCCGGGCTGGCCTTTCGACGCATCGACATGTAACCGACGATCCGGCCGTTTTCCCATATTGGCGAGACATGGGCCTCGACCCAATAGGCATCGCCGTTCTTGCACCGGTTCTTGATCATGCCGATCCAGGGCCGGCCGGCTTTGAGGTCGCGCCACAAATCGGCGAAGACGGCGCCGGGCATGTCCGGGTGGCGAACGATATTGTGCGGCCGACCCAGCAATTCCTCTTCCGAATAGCCGCTGAGTTCTATGAAGTCGGCGTTGGCAAAGACGATCTGGCCCTGGGCGTCGCTGCGCGAAACGACAATCTGATCGTCTCGGATTGAAATGAGATGTTCGCTGGCGTGGCCGGTTTCGTGCATTTTTCCCATGCCTGAGCTGAGAACTGGAAGGAAGCACTATCCCCGACTGCAGGCAGGGATGTGCGTATTACGGTATCCGGATGCACTCAGAGCGGCAACAGGAGCACCCTTAACTTAAATAATGCCACATTTAACAAAAGTTACAAAGTTCTATTTTCGCGATATATATCAAGGATTTCCTTGGCCTGAGTTGGCTTCGCCCGGCCAGTTGACCGTTGCCAGGAACAGATAGCCGGCGCCGTAAACGGTCTTGATGAAGGCCGGGCTTTGCGGGTCCGGTTCCAGCTTTCGCCGCAGGCGCGAGATACGGACGTCGATGGCGCGGTCGGTGGGGGCCAGATCGCGGGTTCCCATCAACTTTTCGCGCTGCAGAATGCGGTTCGGGTTGTTGACGAAGACCTTGAGCAATTCCGCTTCGGCCGTGCTCAAGGCGTGTTCGTCGCCGCCCGGGCCGGTCAGCGTGTTGTTGCCGAGGTTGAAGCGCCAGCCGGCGAACTCGGCAAGCTGCCGGGGCGATATTTCCTTGCCTTCCCGGCGGCGGACGATGCTGCGCACACGGGCGACCAGTTCGCGCGGTTCGAAGGGTTTCAGTACATAGTCGTCGGCGCCCAGTTCGAGGCCCATGACCCGGTCGCTGACGTGGGCACGGCCGGTCAGGATCAGGATGCCGCAATTCGATTGGGCGCGAACCCGTTGCATTGCTTCGATACCGTCCATGTCGGGCAGGCCGAGATCGATGATGCAGAGATCGGGGGCCAGGGAACGCAGGCGGCGCAGCAGGTCGCCGCCGCTGCGGCACCAGACGGTGCGGAAGCCGAAGTCGGCGAGCACCTGCTCGATGATGCGGGCGACATCGGGATCGTCTTCGACGATGGCGATCAGCTTGGCGGGTTCTTGATCTTTCATGGTGCTTCTCGATAGGCTGCCTGCAGGGCGCGGGCCAGGTCCCGGCGGACGAAGGGCTTGGTCAGGATGGTCGGCGCGCCGACCGTCGCCGTGTCTGCTTCGTCGCTGTAGCCGCTCATCAGGACGAAGGGGATATAGGGCCGCTCCGCCTGGACGCGCTCGGCCAGTTGGCGGCCGTCGATACCGCCGGGCATGACGACGTCGCTGACGACGATGGCGATATCGGCGATGCATTCGATCATGTCGAGCGCCTGCGGACCGTTTTCGGCCTCGATCACCGGGTAGCCGAGATCGATCAGCTGCTGGCGGACGACGCGCCGGACATTCGGTTCGTCCTCGACGAGCAGCACCAGTTCGCCGCCGTGGGGCAGGGCGATATCCCGGCCGGGTGGGTCGATGTCGGGTTCCGGCACGGCCAGCGGGAGAACCATGAGGACCGTCGTTCCCTGCTCGGGCTGGCTCTGGATGGAGATGCCGCCGCCCGATTGCTTGGCGAAGCCGTAGGCCATCGCCAGGCCGAGGCCGCTGCCGAGGCCGAGGCGCTTGGTCGTGAAAAAGGGTTCGCAGGCCCGGGCGAGGGTTGCCGCATCCATGCCGCTGCCGTTGTCGGCGACCTCGATCAGCGCGTAGAGGCCGGGCGGAACGTCGAAGGCGGGGGCGTCGGCGCCCAGTTCGACGGCGCGCGCCGCAATGTGCAGACGGCCGCCTTGCGGCATGGCATCGCGCGAATTCAGGGCGAAATTGAGCAGGGCGCTTTCGAGCTGGCCGGGGTCGACCAGCGCGTGCACCGTGATGCCGGCCGTGTCCGTCGACACGGCAATTGATTCGGGCAGCGAGCGGCGGACCAGCTTGGCGAGATTGACGATGAGCCGGCCGATATCGACGGTTTGCGGTTCCAGCGGCTGCTGCCGGGAAAAGGTAAGCAGGCGCTTGATCAGCTGCACGCCGCGCCGCGCCGACTGCAAGGCGGGTTCGACGAACTCGTTGAGTTCGGCATCGTCCGGGCGATGGTCCTGGAGGGCGGCCAGGTTGCCGATGATGACGGTGAGCAGATTGTTGAAGTCATGGGCGAGGCCGCCGGTCAACTGGCCGATGGCTTCCATTTTCTGTGCCTGGATCAGCGCTGCCTGCATCCGTTTCTGTTCGGTGGTCTCGTGGGAAAAAACAAAAAAGCCCAGGGTTTTCCCGTCGGTCGAGATTTCCGGGACCAGGGTGCTGCGGGCGAAGACGGTCTGGCCACGGCGTTCCATCTGGTATTCGTAGGTCACCTGCTGGCCGGCCAGGGCCCGCCGGACGGCATCGCGGACCTGGCCATAGACCTGCGGCCCGGTCACGTCGATCACGCTCCGGCCGGTGACGCCGCCCTCCGGATGGCCGTACCAGTCGGAGTAACCCTTGTTGGCGTATTGGTAGACCTCGTTCTGGTCCACGTAGCCGATGAGGATGGGAATGGTGTCGTTGATCAGCCGGAGGCGTTCTTCGCTGCGGCGAAGGGCGGCGGCGATGCGCTCGTTTTCCTCGCTGGCCCGGCGCAGGTTGGCATTGGCGTTTTCGAGCTGGGCGGTGCGCCGGCGCACCCGCTCGTCGAGCTGGATATTCTGGTGTTCGGTCAGGTGCTCGATGTAACGCTGTTCGGTGACGTCGCTGTACAGCGTGACGAAACCCTTGTGCGGCAGCGGCTCTCCGCGCAGTAGCAGAACCCGGCCGTTGGGACGCTGCCGTTCGGTGACGTGCGGCATGAAATTCCTGGCCGCCGCGACCCGCTCGGCGACCTGCGCCTCGACATCGCCCGGGCCGTATTCGCCGCGTTCGGCGTTGTGGCGGATGAATCCGGCGAAGGGGGCGCCGACGTAGGCCAGTTCGGCCGGAAATTCGAGCAAGGCGAGAAAGGTCCGGTTCCATGCCACCAGGCGCAGATCAGCGTCGAAGACGGTGATCCCCTGGTCGAGCAGATCCAGCCCGGCCTGCAGCATTTCCAGGCGCGGTATCGGATCGGTCGGGGCGGGTTGCTGCGGCATCTGAGGATTCTAGTGCAGGGGCGGATGGCGGATCTTCGATGTAACGATTCGTTACATTCTGCCAATAGTTGCGCAAGAGTGTTTTGCCATTATCGCGATAAATAAAAATACCTTGCCCCCGACGAGAACAGCACCTGGCAAGAAACCGTGAGGAGATATACCGTGGTGAACCCGTATTCCGTCGGGCTGGACCAGAATCCGGCCAACTATGTTCCGCTGTCCCCGCTCAGCTTTCTCGAGCGTTCGGCCTTCATTTACCCGAAACGCGTCTCGGTGATCCAGGGCGCCCGCCAGTACACCTGGAAGGAAAGCTACGAACGCAGCTGCCAACTGGCCTCCGCCCTGAAAAACCGCGGCATCGGCAAGGGCGAGACGGTCGCCGTCATGCTGCCCAATACGGCGGCGATGTTTGAATGCCACTTCGGCGTGCCGATGATCGGTGCCGTGCTCAATACGCTGAATACCCGTCTCGATGCCGAAGCCATCGCCTTCATGCTGGCGCACGGCGAAGCCCGGGTCCTGATCACCGATCCCGAGTTCAGCAAGGTGGTCAAGGCCGCGCTTGAGCTGCTCGACGGGCCGAAGCCCCTGGTCATCGACAGCCTGGACCCCGATTACACCGAGGGCGAAACCCTGGGCGAGAAGGATTACGAGGCCTTCCTGGACGAAGGCGAGCCGGATTTCGCCTGGCAACTGCCGGAAAACGAGTGGAATGCCATCGCCCTCAACTACACCTCGGGGACGACCGGCAATCCGAAGGGGGTGGTCTATCATCATCGCGGCGCCTACCTGAATTCGGCCTCCAACATCATTTCCTGGGGCATGCCGCCGCATTCGGTCTACCTGTGGACCCTGCCGATGTTCCATTGCAACGGCTGGTGCTTCCCCTGGACCCTGGCCGCCAACGCCGGCACCAGCGTTTGCCTGCGCAAGGTCGACCCGGCCCTGATCTTCGAGCTGATCAGGAGGCACAAGGTTACTCACATGTGCGGGGCGCCGATTGTGTACGGCATGATGATCAATGCCCCGGCCGCCCTGAAAGCGGGCATCGAGCACCAGGTCAGCGGCCTCATCGCCGGGGCGGCGCCGCCCGCCGCCATCATCGAGGGCTGCGAGACCATGGGCTTCAATATCACCCATGTCTATGGCCTGACCGAAACCTACGGACCGGCTTCGGTTTGCGCCAAGCACCCGGAATGGGACAGGTTGCCGATCGACCTGCGCGCTGCCCGCAACGGGCGCCAGGGCGTGCGCTATCACATGCAGGAAGCGATTGCCGTGCTCGACCCGGTGTCGATGCAGCCGGTGCCCTGGGACGGCGAAACCATGGGCGAAATCATGTTCCGCGGCAACCTGGTGATGAAGGGCTACCTGAAAAATCCGAAGGCGACCGAGGAAGCCTTCGCCGGCGGCTGGTTCCATACCGGCGACCTGGCCGTCGTTCATAGCGACGGCTACGTCAAGATCAAGGATCGCTCCAAGGACGTGATCATCTCCGGCGGCGAAAACATCTCGTCGCTGGAGGTCGAAGACGTGCTCTATCGCCATCCGGCGGTGATCGCCGCAGCGGTGGTCGCCAAGCCCGACGAGAAGTGGGGCGAGGTGCCGGCCGCCTTCATCGAATTGAAGGGCGACGCCCGCTGCACCGAGGCCGACATCATCGAGCATTGCCGGAGCCATCTGGCCCGCTTCAAGGTACCGAAGACGGTGGTCTTCGGCGAACTGCCGAAGACATCGACCGGCAAGATCCAGAAGTACGTCCTGCGCCAGCACGCCAATTCGGCGCTCGCCATCGAGTAATTTCCGCTCCCCGCTTGCCGGCCCAGGGCCGGCCGGGGGCTTTTTATCCGGAAGAGGAATATCCCCATGAAGATCCTTGTTCCCGTCAAACGGGTCGTCGATTACAACGTGAAGGTCCGCGTCAAGGCGGATGGGTCGGGCGTAGACCTGGCCAACGTCAAGATGAGCATGAACCCCTTCGACGAAATTGCCATCGAAGAAGCCGTTCGCCTGAAGGAAGCCGGCATTGCAACGGAAGTCATCGCCGTCTCCTGCGGCGTTGCCGCCTGCCAGGAAACCCTGCGCACGGCGATGGCCATCGGCGCCGACCGCGGCATCCTGGTCGAAAGCGAGGTCGAACTGCAGCCCCTGGCCGTTGCCAAGCTGTTGAAGGCGCTCTGCGACAAGGAACAACCGCAACTCGTCATCTGCGGCAAACAGGCCATCGACGACGACGCCAACCAGACCGGGCAGATGCTCGCCGCCCTGCAAGGCTGGCCGCAAGCCACCTTCGCCTCCAAGGTGGTGATCGCCGGCGGCAAGGCCAGCGTCACCCGCGAAATTGACGGCGGCCTGGAAACCCTCGAGATCGCCCTGCCGGCCGTGGTGAGCACCGACCTGCGCCTGAACGAACCGCGCTACGCCACCCTGCCCAACATCATGAAAGCCAAGAAGAAGCCGCTCGACAGCGTCAAGCCGGCCGACCTCGGCGTCGATGTCGCTCCCCGCCTGAAGACCCTGAAAGTCGTCGAACCCGCCAAGCGTTCGGCCGGCATCCGGGTCGCCGACGTGGCCGAACTGGTCAACAAACTCAAGAACGAAGCCAAGGTGATCTGATCATGACCATTCTTGTTATCGCCGAACACGACAACGCCGGCCTCAAGGCCGCCACCCTCAACACCGTCGCTGCCGCTATCAAGATCGGCGGCGACATCCACCTCCTCGTTGCCGGCAGCCAGTGCGAAGCCGCCGCCCGGGAAGCCGCCGCGCTGGCCGGGGTCGCCCTGGTCAAGGTCGCCGACGCCGCCCACTACCAGAGCCAGACCGCCGAAAACCTGACGGCCCTGGTCATCGCCCAGGCCGCCGGTTACAGCCACATCCTGGCCCCGGCCACCACCTTCGGCAAGAACCTCCTGCCGCGGGTCGCCGCCCTGCTCGATGTCGCCCAGATCTCCGAAATCACCGGGGTTGAATCGGCCGACACCTTCGTCCGCCCGATCTACGCCGGCAATGCCCTGGCCACGGTGCACAGCGCCGATGCCGTCAAGGTCATCACCGTGCGCAGCACCGCCTTCGACCCCGTCGCCGGCGGCAATGCCGCCCCGCTCGAAAACATCGGAGCGGCCGCCGACACCCAGCAGAGCCAGCTCCTGAACCGGGAACTGACCAAGTCCGAACGGCCCGAACTCGGCGCCGCCAGGATCATCGTCTCCGGCGGCCGCGGCCTGGGCAGCGGCGAGAACTACCACCGCCTGCTCGAACCGCTGGCCGACAAGCTCGGTGCGGCGCTCGGCGCCAGCCGGGCGGCGGTCGATGCCGGCTTCGTGCCGAACGACTACCAGGTCGGGCAGACCGGCAAGATCGTCGCGCCGCAGCTGTATATTGCAGTCGGTATCTCGGGGGCCATCCAGCATCTGGCCGGGATGAAGGAGTCGAAAGTCATCGTCGCCATCAACAAGGACCCCGATGCGCCCATCTTCCAGGTGGCGGATTACGGGCTGGTCGGCGACCTGTTCGAACTCGTGCCGCAATTGGCGGGTGCTGTCGGCTAGTATCCCAAAGCCGGTGGCTGGCAGTAGTGTAGTGTTGCACTCTTGGTGGTACAGTTAAAAGCGACGGATTTTTGGTCAGGGCAAGGCGCAAACCACAGCGATACCCAGTGGTGTCGCGAGGATTTGCAACGCTGCCATGGCCGAAAAGACGCGGTTTTAAGTGCCGGAGAGCGTGCAACACTACACTAGAATAGTCATGTGAATCTGACCGATACCTTGATGGGCGAAGGCTGGTACTGGGCGGCGTGGGTCGTCTGGGTGCCGCTTTTCGCCCGTTGTGTGTACCGGGCTCCCTGGCGACGTCTCGGGGATTCCGAGCAATTGAACGTTTGGCTCGGCATGGTGGTTTTGCTGACGCTGTTCTGGAGCATGAAGGCGGGGGTCAAGCCCGGCTTGACCCTGCATCTGCTCGGTGCGACGGTGTTTTTTTTGAGCTTCGGCCCGCAGCTTGCATTTGTCGGGCTTTCCGTCGTGGCCGCCGGCGTCACCCTGAACGGCGCGGCCGGACCCTTTGCCTATGCGGCAAATGCCTTGTTACTGGCCGGTTTGGGGGTTGGTCTGAACCAGGTGTGTTACCGGATTTTCTCCGGCATGCTGCCCCGGCATTTCTTTGTCTATATCTTCATCAATGCCTTCCTCGGTGCGGCCTTGACGATTATCGGCGTCGGCCTTGCCGCGACGCTGCTCATGGGCCTGGTCGGAGCCTATGCCTGGGACTATCTGTTTACCGAGTATTTCCCGTATTTTCTGTTGCTAGCCTTTTCCGAAGCCTGGCTTTCCGGAATGGTGATGACATTGTTCGTCGTTTACCGCCCCCATTGGGTCGGGAGCTTTGATGATGCCTGGTATTTGACCGATAAATAGCAGCTACAATTCGAATAATTTGTGCTCATCCGGGGGGGGCTATCCTTGAACTGCTTTGCGCTTCGCTATTTCCTGTCGATTGTTCTGCTGAGCTTGTCAGGCGCCGCATCGGCGGTCGGCCTCGGTGAATTGCGCGGACAGCCTGTCCTGGGCGAAGGCATACGCTTGGAGATCGATCTCCTGGGGAGCGACAAGCGAAAGCTAGATACCACTTGCTTCCGCCTCGTCCAACCGGCCGGAGGCAGCGACCTGCCATGGCTGAAAAAGGCGGTGCTGAACATTCGCCATGGCGCGCAACCGGTTCTCGAAATCACTTCGGATCGGCCGTTGCGCGAACCGATCATGCAGTTGGCGGTGCAACTCGGTTGTGGGCATGAGGTTTCGCGTAGCTACATGCTGCTGGCCTCGCCGGTGAATGTTGCCTCCTCGCCGCCCGCGGCGCCGCGCGTCCAGGATGTTGCCCTCGCTCCGCGCGGAGTCTCCGTCCATCGGTCGGCAAAGATTCGTCCGTCGCCCCCGGTCGCCGCTGCAGCGCCACGACCCAGGCCCGGGCGAGCAGAGAGGGCGCCGAATATCGCGACGACGCCCGACCGTCTGGTTTTGGCCGAAGCCGCCGTCGGCGACCCTTCGCTGCAACTGGCGAGCGGACTCCAATCGGACAGGGCTTCGGTCCGGGAAGCGCAAAGGGACATCCTGCGCCTCGAGTTTCGCACGCTGCTGGCCATGCAGCAGCAGGCTACTTCTCAACTCGAAGTGAGTGAAAAGTTGAGAAACATGGAGTCGACCCTGGGCGAACTCCAGCAGTCTGCCGCCGGTTTTGCCAGCCGCGTTGAAAAGGGCGAGGCAGCGCCATCGCCGGTTGCAGATGATCAAAAGGCGGCGCAAACGTCACCTTCGGCAGCACCGGATTTCCACACGGACCGATCGGCCGGGAAGGCGATGAACCGGATGGTCGATAGCTCCTCCGGCTTCTCCGAGACGAGCTTGTATGGCCTTCTGGTCGGCGCGGCGCTTGGCCTGGCGGCTTGGTTGGGCTGGCAAAATCGCCGCCGGAAGCAGTCGGGCGAAGAGGAGGGGGATGCCGCCATGCCTACTGTTCCCGAGGCGGCGGATCCGAAGCGGATCGATGAGCAGGCGGAGGTGGGCGGCATCGATCTTCCTTTCGAGCCTGCGCGGGTGGGTTCGCCCACGCAGGTGGATGTCGAACTCGATCATGGCGGCGACGCCACGTCACGCGGATCGGATGTTGAGGAGGATTCGGCAGTGCGGCGAAGCGATTCGGTGCTGTCGATGAACGCGACCGTGCTGGACGAGTATTTTGAAGCCAATCCGGTCATGGAACTGGCCGACATCATGCTCTCCTTCGGTCGAGTAAAGGGCGCTGCGCAGGCGCTGCAGGAATATATCGACAACAATCCTCACGAAGCCTTGCAGCCATGGATTCGCTTGATGGATGTGTACCGGATGGCCGGCATGCGCGCCGAGTTTGAAAACGTCGCCCACAATCTCAACCGGCATTTCAACGTTGAGGTGCAGAGTTGGGAGAGTCGCGGGGAGGAGCTTGCCGAACAGGCACGGGAAAACCCCGGCGAGCAGCCGCTTGCGCCGCGGGCCAATTGTCTGGAGGACCTGCCCCGCCTGATGAACGCCATCGTCGGATTCTGGGGTGCGGACGACGTGGTCGGTTATCTGTACCAGTTGTTGCGCGACAATCGTGGCGGGCAGCGCATCGGCTTCACCTTGCCGGTCGTCGAGGAAATCTTGTTCCTGATCGAACTCAAGGAAACGGCGAATCGCATGGAAGACGCTTCGTAAGCGGCGGCGAGGCCATTTTTCTTCGAAGCGGACCGGTGCTTTCCTGAATCAGGTCCGGAAGGCGTTCGGTTTCCGGCATGCCGGATACTCCCGCCATCGCGGCAGGCGGCATTTTTGCGATGGCAAACCGCTTTTCGCCAAAAGACCGGAATTGTTGCTATAATCGCCGGCTTTTCCACCTTGCCCCACCGCACCCGCATGGCGGGGGGTTTATCCCAAAAGGAGATTGCATGCGCCATTACGAAATCTGCTTTATCGTCCATCCGGACCAAAGCGAACAGGTGCCCGGCATGGTCGAGCGCTATCGCGCCATTGTTACCGCCAAGGGCGGTAGCATTCATCGTCTGGAAGACTGGGGCCGCCGCCAGCTGGCCTACCCGATCCAGAAGATCCACAAGGCTCACTACGTTCTGATGAACATCGAGTGCGACGGCGAAACGCTGAACGAACTCGAACATTCGTTCAAGTTCAACGACGCCGTGCTGCGCCACCTCACCGTCAAGATGAAGGCCGCCGTGACGACCCCTTCCCCGATGATGAAGGAAGAGAAGTCCAAGTCCATGATGCCTGGTGATGCCGCTCCGGCCGCACCGGTTGAAACGGCTGCTGCTTAAGCATATTTGTACGGGAATCAAGGGCTGAACTGCATCACACTTTCCGGAAAACTGGTTGAGCGCAAGGCTTTGCGTTACACCCCGACCGGCGTTCCGGTCAGCGAAGGATGGCTGCAACACAGCTCCTCGCAAATGGAAAGCGGTGCAGAGCGTCTGGTGGAAGTCGAAATCGCTGTCGTGGCCCTGGGTGACAATGCCCGCTGGCTACAGGCTGCACCTCTTGGGGGCTCAGTCAGACTGAGCGGATTTCTCGCTGCCAGGAGTCGCAACAGCAAGGCGCCCGTACTGCATGTGAATACACTCGAATATTTGGAAGGAAACGAAAATGGCTCGATTCTTCAAGAAGAAGGATGACGACAAGAAAAAGAAGCGCGGCGGCGGCCTGTTCAAGCGTCGCAAGTTCTGCCGTTTCACGGCTGAAAAGGTCGAACAGATCGACTACAAGGATGTGGACGTTCTGAAGGAATTCATTCAGGAAAACGCCAAGATCATGCCGGCTCGCCTGACCGGCACCAAGGCCGGCTATCAGCGCCAGCTGGGCACCGCCATCAAGCGCGCCCGCTTCATGGCCCTGCTGCCTTACACCGACAACCATCAATAATTTTCGGGGAGACGAAACATGCAAATCATTCTGCTCGAAAAGGTCGTCAATCTCGGTAACCTCGGCGATATCGTCAAGGTCAAGGATGGCTACGCCCGCAATTTTCTGATTCCGCAACGCATGGCCAAGCGTGCTACGCCGGCTGCCATGGCTGAATTCGAAACCCGTCGCGCCGAACTGGAAAAGCTGGCTGCCGAAAAGCTGGCCGCTGCCCAGGCGGTTGCCGACAAGATGAACGGCACTGCCGTCTCCGTCGCCCGCAAGGCCGGCATGGACGGCCGCCTGTTCGGTTCCGTCGGCAACGTTGACATCGCCGAGGCCCTCAAGGCCGCCGGTTTCGATATCGACAAGTCGGCCGTTCGCATGCCGGACGGCCCGCTCAAGGCGATCGGCGAATTCCCGCTCGACGTGGCGCTGCATACCGACGTGCTGGCCAACATCACCGTGGCCGTGGTTGCTGAATAATTTCAGTCAATCCGACACAGAAAAGGCCTCGCGATAGCGGGGCCTTTTTAATTTAAACTTGCCGTCATGAATCAACGCCCCTCGAAGCCCAGAATTTCCGATTCCTCCCTGGATCACCTGCGCGTGCCGCCGCACTCCATCGAGGCCGAACAATCCGTTCTCGGCGGCCTGCTTCTCGATAACCAGGCCTGGGACCGGATTGGCGACCAGGTTGCCGAGACCGATTTTTACCGGGACGAGCACCGGCGAATCTTCCGCCAGATCCGCAAGCTGCTGGACAACGCCAAGCCGGCCGACGTGGTGACCGTCGCCGAGGCGCTGGACGGGGCGGGCGAGGGCGATCAGACCGGGGGGCTGGCCTACCTGGGCGAACTGGCGGCCAATACGCCATCGGCGGCCAATATCCGGCGCTATGCCGACATCGTTCGTGAACGGGCGGTATTGCGTCAACTGGTGGCGACGGCGGATGAAATTGCGGCGGATGCCCTGAATCCGCTGGGACGGGATGCCGAAACCCTGCTCGATGAAGCCGAGTCCAAGATATTCAAGATCGCCGAGGCCGGCGCCGGTCACAACGAGGGCTTCATCCACATCAATCCCCTGCTCACGCAGGTGGTCGAACGCATCCAGGAATTGCACGACCGCGACAACCCGTCGGATATCACCGGGGTGCCGACCGGCTTCATCGATCTCGACCAGAAGACCTCGGGTTTCCAGCCGGGCGACCTGATTATCGTGGCCGGCCGGCCGTCCATGGGCAAAACGGCATTCGCGCTGAATATCGCCGAGAACGTGGCGGTCGACACCGGTCTGCCGGTCGGCATATTTTCCATGGAAATGGGCGGCGCCCAACTGGCCATGCGCATGCTGGCCTCCATCGGCCGCCTCAATTCACAGAGCCTGCGCACGGGCAGGATGTCGGACGACGAGTGGTCGCGTCTCTCCTTTGCGCTCGGCAAACTGCACGAGGCGCCGATCTACATCGACGAAACCGGCGGCCTCAGCCCGGCCAACCTGCGCGCCCGCGCCCGCCGTCTGGCGCGCAAGTACGGCGGCAAGCTCGGCTTGCTGGTCATCGACTACATCCAGCTGATGAGCGGCAACCGGCAGGGCGAAAACCGGGCGACCGAGGTTTCGGAGATTTCCCGCTCCATCAAGTCGCTGGCCAAGGAATTGCAAGTGCCCATCGTCGCCTTGTCGCAGCTTTCCCGCAAGGTCGAGGAGCGTACCGACAAACGGCCGATGATGTCCGACCTGCGCGAATCGGGTGCCATCGAGCAGGACGCCGACGTCATCCTGATGATGTACCGGGACGAGTACTACAACAAGGAAAGTCAAGACAACAAGGGCCTGGCCGAGGTGATTATCGGCAAGCAGCGTAACGGCCCGACCGGTACCGTGCGCATGGCCTTCATCGGCGAATACACGCGTTTCGAGAACCTGGCGAGCGGCGGTTTCGTCGACGCCCAGAACTGATTTCGGCTAGCGCGGTACTACACTAGACCTCGACCTGGCGGGTGCGGATGCTGTATGCCGGCGCCGCCGGACTGTCGCTGTCGATGCGCCTCCCCGCCGTTTCCAGTTGCGGTATGAGCATGAAGGGGATCGGAGCGTTCTTGCCCGGCAGGACGATGTCCGTGCCGAAATTGAAAGCGATCCAGTTCATTTCCCAGACCCCGAACAGGATTTTTTTCAGCGAAATCAGCTTGCTATCGCGGTCGGAGAGAATTTCCTTCGAAATGGCCCGCCGCACATCGCTGGGGTCGACCGGAATCCACCCGTAACCGGGAACGTAGAACTCGGCCCGAACATGCTGGCCGTGCGTCGCGTCGTCGCTAATCAGCCCGAGGCTGTTGAAGAGCCGAGACGGGCCGGTGCGCATGCCGTAGACGCATCGGGCCGGAATGCCGATGGAGCGGCAAATGGCGACGAAGAGACCGTTGATGTCGGCCGAGCGCCCGCCATATTGCCCCTGGATCAACTGTTTTCGAACGTCGCCGCTCCCGCAGTCGGGCAGGCTCGGGTCGTAGATCGTATTGTCGACCACCCAGTCGTAAACGGCCTTGGCCTGGGCGACCGGATCCTTGATGCGGCCGAGGATGCGTTCGCCAAGCTGGAAGGCGAGACCATCGTTGGGAAGCAGTTGCGACGCCTGGAGATTGCGGCGCAGGATGTCCTCGCGCTCCGGTGCCACGGTCCGTCGCGTGATGTCGAAATGTCGATCGGCCGTCGTGACCAGCGTGGTCAACTGGAGGTGGGCATCGCCGCTCTCCGTCCATTCGCAGCAAAACACCTCGAGATCGCCGTCCGGCAGTCGGCGCATGCTGGCGCTGGCCGGATTGCCTAGCCAGGAATGGCCGAGGGTGCGCTGAAAAAGCGTGTCCTGGTTGAGCGGCAGGGGTAACCAGAATTTGGTCGGCCCGTTCTTGTTTTTCAGATTGACCGTCGTCGTGATTTCATAGGTCCGCCATTCGCTGGGCGGCTCCACGGCCTTGACCGGCGGCAGTTTCGAAGCGGTGGTGCCTTGCGGCGGATGTTCGATGACCGGATCCTCGGCCGTGTGGGCGACCGGTTCGCGCGGTCGATAGACGTTTTTCCCCTTGTGGCGGCGGTCATGCTTCGAAGCTGCCTTCTTGGACAGCTTGCTCGACTTGGCAGTTTTGCCGGCGGCGCCCTTGTGCTTGGCGCTGCCTGCTGCCGTCTTGGTCTTGGCCTGTTTCTTGGTGGCCCAGGCATCGGTGACGAAAAGCGACAGGGCCGCGGCGGATGTTAGAAAATCGCGACGTTTCAAGTAACGCCTCCGGCGTGAAAACTATCCGTGGTTGAAACGAAAAGGCCGTGTCACCGACACGGCCCCTTGATCATTGCGGACGATTATAACACTTCGGCGGCATGGTCAGCCAGACGGGAACGTTCGCCGCGTTGTAACGTAATGTGACCGGAATGCGGCCAGCCCTTGAAGCGGTCGACCACGTAAGTCAGTCCCGAACTGCCTTCGGTCAGGTAAGGCGTGTCGATCTGGGCGATGTTGCCCAGGCAGACGACCTTGGTGCCGGGGCCGGCGCGGGTGACCAAGGTCTTCATCTGTTTCGGCGTCAGGTTCTGCGCCTCGTCGATGATCAGATACTTCTTCAGGAAGGTCCGGCCGCGCATGAAGTTCATCGACTTGACCTTGATTCGCGAGCGGATGATGTCGTTGGTCGCCGCCTTGCCCCAGTCGCCGCCGTAGGGGCCGTTGCTTTCATCGGTATGGGTGAGGACGTCGAGATTATCCTCGAGTGCGCCCATCCACGGCGCCATCTTCTCTTCCTCGGTGCCGGGCAGGAAGACGATGTCCTCGCAGACCGGAACGGTGGCGCGGGTCAT
>JAJXVG010000229.1 GCA_021782315.1 Pseudomonadota bacterium
ATCCTTGCCGGTCGCCGCCAAGCACCCGAAATCCATGGAAATGGCGACGAACAAAGCGAATTCCGGCAAAGCTGCGGGGTGTTTATCGCGGAATTTCCTCGACGGTATTATTCTGATAACATAATGCCCCATGCGTCGCTGGATTGCCGTCTTCCTGCTGCTCTTTCTGCCGTTCCAGTTCTCCTGGTCGGTGGCTGCCGCCTATTGCCAGCATGAGAAGCTAGCCGTTCAGCACTTCGGTCACCACGAACACAAACATCAAACCGGCGCCAATGGCGAAAGTTCTCCCGCCTCAGGCGACAGCGATTGCGCTGCCTGTCACGCCGGGTGCGTTGCCGCATTGACCGGCGCAGTCAGCCCACTCTCCGTCACTACGGTACGGACAGACCACCCGTGCTCGACTCGCTGCCTGGCATCGCCTCCCGCTGAGCAGCCGGAGCGCCCCAACTGGCCCATCTCCGCCTGATCGGCGGAGCCAGGACATTTTCCTTACCTGTTTGCCGCGGCTTGTTCCGCGAATTTTGCCATTCCGCTTGTCGAATGGCGCTCCGCCGATTTCCCGATGTGCATTTCATCACTGGAGAATCGGATGCATCCCAAAAAAGCAATCGCCGCCTTGCTGCTGCAAATCCTGTCCGGATTGGCGGTGTTCGCCTGCAGCAACCTCTGGGCCCAGTCGCCGGAACTGTCTTCGTCGACGCCGGGAGCGCCTGCTCTCGCCAAGGAGGCGAGCGCCCCCCTGACCCTGCCCGCCGCAATCGATCTCGCCCTTGCGGCCAACCCGGAACTCTCGGCCGCGACCAATGAATGGCGCGCCGTCGAGGGGACCGTGATTCAGGCCGGTCTTCTGCCCAACCCGGAAATTTCGACCATGGTCGAAGATACCGCCGACAAGGAGACACGGACGACCACCATCCAGATCAACCAATTGATCGAGTTGGGCGGCAAGCGTTCGGCCCGGGTGGATTTTGCCGAACGGGAACTGGGCATGGCCGCCGCCGCGCTGTCGGCCAAGCGCCTGGATGTCCGGGCGAGCGTTGTCGGCGCCTTCTTCGATGTGCTGGTCGCCCAGGAGCGCGTGCAGCAGGCCGGGGATTTGTACGGCATCGCCCAGCGGGCCACCGAGGCCGCTGCCCGGCGTGTCATCGCCGGCAAGATATCGCCGGTCGAGGAAAGCAAGGCGCGGATTGCCGAAGCCTCCACCCGTATCGATTTGAACCAGGCCAGGAGCGAACTGCTTGCCGCCCGCAAGCGCCTGGCGGCAAGCTGGGGCAGCCCGGAGCCGAACTTCGAACGGGTCGAAGGGCAGATCGATAGTCTGCCGGCGATCCCCAGCGCCGAGGAGATCAGCCGACGGCTGAACAGTTCTCCGGCACTGGCCAGCGCCCGCTACGATGCAGCCCGTTTCGCCGCCCTTGTCGAGCTCGAGCGCGCAAATCGGATGCCTGACCTGACGGTCAGCCTGGGTTCGCAGCGGGTCGAAGAACTGGGCCGCAACCAGACCATCGTCGGTCTTTCGATTCCCTTGCCGATATTCGACCGCAACCAGGGCAAGGTACGTGAAGCCTTGCGGCGTGCCGACAAGGCGCGGGACGAGTTGAAGGCCATCGAATTGCGCCTGGGTACCGAGGTGGCGCAGAGCCAGGAGCGTCTGAAAGCATTGGTTGCCGAGGCGCAAACCCTGCAAAGCGAGATTGTTCCGGGCGCCCGTAGTGCCTATGAAGCTGCCAGCAAGGGCTTTGAACTCGGCAAATTCAGCTTCCTGGAGGTTTTGGACGCCCAGCGCACCTTCTTCCAGGCCAGGGCCCAATACCTGCGAAGCCTCGCCGAGGCGCACCGAACATCCGCCGAACTGGAACGGGTTCTGGGAAGCGTCGATTCGATATCACCCGACCTGGAAAAATCGCCGTAGGAGTCTGCCGTGAAACTCAATTTCAACAAGAAGCCTTCCAAACTGACCGGAAAACAAGGTCTCGCCATCGCGGTCATCGTCGTGATGGGAATCGTCATCGGCGGCTGGATACTGCTTTCCGGTTCCGCCCGGCCGGCGGCGGAAGAGCATGAGCATGCCAGCCATGCCGAAGACAAGGACCACGCTGATGGCGAGCATCATGGCGCCGAGGCCGGCGATGGGCACGAGCATGCCGACGAACACGAGGATGAGGAGCACCATGAAAAAGAGGCGAAAAGCGGGCCGCATGGCGGCAAGCTGTTTGCCAGGGACGGTTTCGGCCTTGAGCTGTTGCTGGCCGAAGAAGGGGAGGCTGCCCATTACCGTATCTGGCTGTTCCAGAACGACAAACCGCTTCCCCCTTCCGCGCTCGCGGTGTCCGCAACCCTGAGACGCCCCGGCGGCGAGCGGCAGGAAATAGCCTTCAAGCCCGAAAAGGACTACCTGAAGAGCACCCAGGCAATCGCCGAACCGCATATGTTCGAGGCGGAATTTACCGCCCGCCTGGGCAACACGCCATTCCTGTTCGCCGAAATTCGGGAGGAGGGCAAGATCGAACTGACGAAGGAACAGGTCGATGCGTCCGCCATCGGCATCGAGAAGGCCGCCCCGGCCAGGATCAGGACCTCCCAGCAACTGCCCGGCGAAATTCGTTTCAATGAAGATCGCACGGCGCATGTCGTGCCCCGCCTGGCGGGTGTCGTCGAGAGCGTTCCGGCCAATCTCGGGCAATTGGTCAAGCGTGGCCAGATCCTGGCGGTGATAGCCAGCACGGCGCTCTCCGAGCAACGCAGCGAACTGTTGTCGGCGCAGAAGCGACTGGCCCTGGCCCGGTCCACCCATGAGCGGGAAAAGAAGCTCTGGGAGGAAAGGATTTCCGCCGAGCAGGACTACCTGCAAGCGCAGCAAGCCTTGAAAGAGGCGGAAATCGCCGTCGCCAACAACCAGCAGAAACTGGTTGCCCTGGGGGCGGGCGCCACGGTGTCGGGCAAGCTCAGTCGCTATGAAATCAAGGCGCCTTTCGACGGCATGATCGTCGAGAAGCATATCGCCCTCGGCGAAGCCGTCAAGGAGGACGCCAGCATTTTCACCATTTCGGACCTTTCGTCCGTCTGGGCGGAAATCGTCGTCCCGGCCAAGGATCTGAACCTTGTCCGGGTCGGCGAAAAGGTCGTGGTCAGGGCCACGGCCTTCGAGTCGGAGGCGGCAGGCAGCATTTCCTACGTCGGCGCCTTGCTCGGCCAGGATACCCGCACGGCCAAGGCGCGCGTCTCCCTGGCCAATCCGAAGATGGCCTGGCGCCCTGGCATGTTCGTCACCGTCAAAGTCGTCTCCGGCGAGACCGAGGTGCCGGTCAGCGTTGTCGCCGAAGCCGTCCAGACGATAGACGACGAGAACGTCGTTTTCGTCAGGCTGGCCGACGGCTTTGTCAGGCAAGCGGTCAGCCTCGGCCGCTCGGACGGCAAGCGGGTCGAGGTGCTCGGCGGATTGACGGCGGAAACCCCCTACGCCGCGTCCGGCAGCTTCATCCTGAAATCGGAACTCGGCAAGGGCAGCGCCGAGCACAGTCACTGACGCGAGGAGCAACGACATGTTCGAACGCATCATTCGCCTCGCCATCGAGCACCGCTGGCTGGTCTTGCTGGCCGTATTCGGCATGGCCGCCCTGGGTATCTACAATTACCAGCGCCTGCCGATCGACGCCGTGCCCGACATCACCAACGTCCAGGTCCAGATCAACACGGCGGTACCGGGCTATTCGCCGCTCGAGGTCGAGCAACGGGTGACCTACCCGGTCGAGACCGTCATGGCCGGCCTGCCCCATCTGGAACAGACCCGTTCCCTGTCGCGCTACGGCCTGTCCCAGGTCACGGTCATCTTCGCGGACGGAACCGATATCTACTTCGCCCGCCAACTGGTCAATCAGCGTATCCAGGAAGCGAGGGAAAAGCTGCCGGCCGGGATATCCCCGGCCATGGGGCCGATCTCGACCGGTCTCGGGGAGATTTACCTGTGGACCGTCGAAGCCGAGGACGGCGCCAGGAAGGCGGACGGTACGCCCTACACGCCGACCGGTTTGCGCGAGATTCAGGACTGGATCATCAAGCCGCAACTGCGCAATGTCGCGGGGGTGACCGAAATCAATTCGATCGGCGGTTTCGCCAAGGAATACCAGGTGGCGCCCAGCCCGGAAAAGCTGGCTTCCTACGGCCTGACCCTGCAGGACGTGGTCACCGCCATCGACCGTAACAACAACAATGTCGGTGCCGGCTACATCGAAAAGCGCGGCGAACAGTACCTGATCCGGGCGCCCGGCCAGGTGCGGAACATCGAAGACATCCGCAACGTCATACTCGGCAACGTCCGGGGCGTGCCTATTCGCATCCGGGACGTGGCCGAGGTCGGCATCGGCCGCGAACTGAGGACCGGCGCCGCCACCGACAACGGCCGGGAGGTCGTGCTCGGGACGGTATTCATGCTGATCGGCGAGAACAGCCGCATCGTCTCCCGCGCCGTCGACCAGAAGATGGCCGAAATCAATCGCAGCCTGCCTGAAGGCATCCGGGCGGTGACGGTCTATGACCGGACCGTGCTAGTGGACAAGGCGATCTATACCGTCAAGAACAACCTGCTGGAAGGGGCGACCCTGGTCATCGCCATCCTCTTCCTGTTCCTCGGCAATATCCGGGCAGCGGTGATCACGGCCTTGGTCATACCGTTGTCCATGCTGTTCACCTTTTCCGGCATGGTCAATTACCGCGTCAGCGCCAACCTGATGAGTCTCGGCGCCCTCGACTTCGGCATCATCATCGACGGTGCGGTCGTCATCGTCGAGAATTGCGT
>JAJXVG010000032.1 GCA_021782315.1 Pseudomonadota bacterium
GAAGTCAGCGCCGTCCGTCGGCGCGGCATTCGCGCCCTGGAGCCGGCCCCGGAAACCCGCCTGGAAGAAGGCGATGTGGTGGTTGTGCTCGGTTCGCCGGAAGAGGTGATGGCGGCGGAGCAGCGCCTGTTGCAGAAATGAAAAAGCCCGCCGGGGCGGGCTTCGATAATGCTGCTTTGCTTAAAAGGCGGAGCAGACGATGTAGGTTGTGCCATCCACGATATCCGTGGTGGCGACGGGGTTGAGTGCCGTTCCCGTATATGGGCCTGATGCCACCCGGACCGAGCCGGTCGCGGTGTTTCCGTCATCCATCGTGATGTCGATCTGCTTGGCAAACTTGCCCTGGATTCCCTCGGAACACACAAAGTAGGAACCGCTCATCCCTGTAATGGGGGCGGTGCTCTGGATGCCAAGGAGGCCGCCGTCGGCATTGGTGGGCATGTCGTTGGCGGGGGTGGCAAAGCCGACGCCGCCGGAAGCCAGATTGGCCAGGCGAACCTGCTGCCAGAATGCGACGGATTCATCAGTTTTTGATGTCGAATTGTAATTGCCCTCGATCCGCCCGTTGCCCTGCGTGGTCGCGGTGACCGTCAGCAGGGTCACGCCGGCAGCCATCGCGGCGCTGCCAAGATGGGTTGCGACATTGAGATCGTCGCCAGGCAGGGCCTTGAACTTGTCCTGGTAGCCATAGATAAACAGAGGGACGGTTTTAAAGTCGTTGATGAAATTCTTGACTTTCGCGCTGTTGATCAGTTCCTGCCCCTTCAGCACGCCACCCAGCAAGAGTCCGATAATAACCAGGACGATGGCGATTTCGACAAGGGTGAAGCCTTTTTGTTGGTTTTTCATGGCATGCTCCGATAAATATTTTTCCTATGCTTTAAAGCAAATATTGCGCCTGCGTTTTTTCGATGAAATCTGACAATCGCCGATGCCTGGCTTCTCTCGTGTGTCGAAATATGGACAGGGTGTCCGAAATATGAACGCCGGCTTGTCGCGCCGCATCGCCTTCCGCTTGGCGAACTGGCCGCATCTCTTGCTGGCCGGTCATCTGTTGATCCTGCACGGACTGGCTTTCGGCGGCTGGCGGAGTCCGGCCGTCAGCCTGTTGTGGATGGTGGCGCTCGGACTTTTCCTGCTCTGGCAGCCCTTCGTCGCCGGGGAGCGCCGGATCAGCCTGCGCCAGGGAAGCATGCTGTTCGGGGCGGTCCTGGCTTCGATGCTGCTGCTCGGCCCCTGGCTTTTGCTGATCTGGTGCGGCGCCCTGGCGGCGGCGATCGGCGGCCGGGTGTTGCCTACGGCGCTGCGCGGCGAGCGTTCGGGGTATCTGCTGGCCTTCGGTTACCTGATCGCCATCGCCGTACTCGGGGTCGTCCCGGAAATTTCCCCCGTGGTGGCCCTGGATCCCACCTTGCGCGGCATCCTCGCACGCTACATGCCCGTCCTCCTCGTCGTGCTGCTCTTTTTTCCGGCCCGCGCCCCGCGGCGCAGATTTGCCGAAACCTTCGACCTGTTCTACGGGATGCTGGTTTTCCTTGTCCTCGCCGTATTCGTGCTGGGCGCGCTGGCCTACATGCTGGTCAGCGGCGTCGGCTATGTCGAATCCCTGTTCAAGACTTCCATGGCCATCGCCGGCGCCCTGCTGGCGGTGGCCTGGGCCTGGAATCCGCGGGCTGGTTTTTCCGGTATCGGCTCGACCGTCTCGCGCTATCTGTTGTCGGCCGGCATGCCGCTGGAGCAGTGGCTGGTCCAGCTTTCGGCCGAGAGCGAACGTCACGCCGACCCGGCCGGCTTCCTGGAAGCCCTGGTCCGGCGGCTGCGAAAGATGCCCTGGGTGACCGGGGTGTCCTGGCAGTCCGGCCCGAACAGCGGACAATCCGGCGAACTGACGGATTATTCCCATAGCTGCAAGGCGGACGAGCTGTCCGTATCCCTTCATTTTCGTCAGTCGCCTTCGCCGGCCATGCATTGGCATGCCGAATGGCTGCTGCGGCTGGTCGTCGAGTTTTACCTGGTCAAACGCCAGACGCACCAGTTGCAGCGCATGGGCTACGTGCAGGCGATTTACGAAACCGGGGCCAGGGTCACCCACGATGTGAAGAACCTGCTGCAATCGCTACAGGTCCTCTGCTATGCCGCCAACCAGCCGGGCGACCCGGCCGAGGTCGCCGCCCTGCTTGGCCGGCAGTTGCCCCGGATCGCCGATCGTCTGAAGGCCACGCTGGAGAAACTGCAGTCGCCGAGCCTCGAAAACCAGGCGCAGGTGGCTGCCGATTCCTGGTGGCACGGACTCGGGGAGCGCTACGCCCATGTCTCGCTCGCCTGGCATGGCGAGGCGGCAGCAGGAACGACCCTGCCCGGCGGCCTGTTCGACAGCGTCGCCGAGAACCTGCTGCAGAACGCGCTGGCCAAGCGCCAGCGCCAGCCCGGCCTGGCGATTGCCGTCAGCCTTGTCGACGGCTGTCTGACGGTGGCCGACGATGGAACGGCCGTTCCCGGGCAACTGGCGGCAAGCCTGTTCGGCGAACCGGTCGCCTCGGAGGACGGACTGGGGGTCGGGCTTTACCATGCGGCCCGCCAGGCGGAAGCTGCGGGCTACCTGTTGAAACTGGCGGAAAACCGGCAGGGTCGGGTCGTCTTCAGTTTGTCTGCCCGGCCGTAGCGGAGGCGTTGCGGGAAGCGTTCAGGCGATGGACCAGGGTGTCGCCCTTGCCCTTGAGATGGATGCTTTGCGGCGGGTCGAAGCAGAAGTGCCGGGCCAGCCGCTGGTGGGTGGTTTCGTCGACCTGGATCATGCCCGGCGTGCCTTCGCTGGTGATCCGGCTGGCCAGGTTGACGGTATCGCCCCACAGGTCGTAGATGAATTTCTTCTTGCCGACGACGCCGGCGACCACCGGGCCGGTACCGATGCCGATGCGGACGTCCAGGTGCATGTCGTTGACCGTGAAGTCGCGGTGCAGCAGGTCGCGCATGGCAATCGCCAGTTCGGCTATCGAACGGGTGTAATTGTCCTGCTCGTTGTTCAGCCCGCCGGCGACCATGTAGGCGTCGCCGATGGTCTTGATCTTTTCCATGCCGTATTGTTCGGCCAGTTCGTCGAAAGACGAGAAAATGCGATTGAGCATGGCGAAAACCTGTTGCGGCGTCATGCCCTCGGCGATCCGGGTGAAATTGACGATGTCGACGAACATCACCGTGACGTCGGCAAAACCGTCGGCAATGGCCTGGCTGTCGTGTTTCAGGCGTTCGGCGATGCGGCCTGGCAGGATGTTGAGCAGCAATCGCTCGGAACGTTCCTGTTCGCCCTGCAGCAAGCGGTGGGTGGTTTCGAGACCGGCTTGCGCCTTGGCTTTTTCCTGAACGGCGTAGCGCAGCAAGAGGTATACGATGCTGGAGACGGCGACGAAATTGAGGGCGAAGAAAAAGACGCTGGTCTGGGTCGAGACCTGTGGGCCGCGGAAGCCAATGCTGTCAGCGAGAACGTAGTCGAAAAAACCGGATAGCGCGGTGAGGAAAACGTAGGCAAAGAACCAGGCCAGCGATTCGCGCGCGCCGAAGAAAAGAATGGCCCCGATCGGCGAGAGCAGTCCCCACAGGCTGGCGCCGCTGGCCGTGATGAAATTGCCGATACTCCACTGCACGGCAAACGGGGCGAAGAGGAAGAGGGCCAACTGAAGATAGCGGAAGAGGTCGAAATTGCCGCTACGGAAGTAGTAGAGCAGGTTGCCGACCAGCAGCAACTGGAAAACGAAGGGGGCGGTGGCCGAGAACCGCGGCCCCATCTGGCCGTAAAGGAATAGCCAGAGCATGGAGCCGAGGCAGACCAGGCCGGTGGCGAAGACCAGCAGCGATTTCTTCAGGCGTGTCTCGGCGTCGTCTTCCGGGACGATGCCGCCGTTGCGCAGGGAAAGCAGAAAGGGTTGCCGGTTCACGCGGAGCCTGTAAGGTAGCCTGGTTCACACTCTTGAATCAGTGTGGCAGTTGCCTCGATGGCGGTCAATATGTCGGGCGCCAGCCGCCGATCAGGGCAGGCGGCCGGCGGCGATCATGCGGTTGTAAAGGATTGCGGCGGGCACCCAGGTCAGTTGGTCGTCGAATTCGTTGGCGCCCGGCGGGGTCGGGGTGTGCCAGACGAAATCGCTGTCCCCGTTGGTATTTTCAATTTCGTCCGGGCTGGTGGGGGCCGGGTTCACCGTATTTCCGGTATTGGTGGCGCCGAAACCGTTTTTGCCATGGGAAACCACGACCGCCGGGAGCCCGGTGGCCAGGGTCGAGGTGCACCCGGCCAGATTGCAGACACGAAGATTAGCCGCGGTGTTCAGGGTGAAACCAACGTCGTTTCTGGAAAATCCCGGCTCAACCCGGTAGCGGAATCGATTGCCCCAGGCGTCCTGGTCGGCGAGCCCGAGGTCGTTCCAGGGCAAATTTCCCTCCTGATTGCTGCAAGTGTTTCCCGAGCGGTTTTCAATACCGTCGCCGTCGGTATCGGGGCAGGGCAGATAAGGCTTGCCGTCGAGTGCGATATGGGCAGCGGCGTAGCCGAGCAGGCTGTCGCGAATATCCTGCAGTTGCTGCTGGGTTTGCGTCCGGGAGCGCTGCTCCATCTGGCTGCTCAGCGTCATCATCAGTCCGCTGGAGAGTAGGGAGACGATGACGAGGACAATCGTCAGTTCGAGCAGGGAGAAACCTTTGCTTCGCTTGGTCAGGAGCATGGCAATATTGTGCAGGGTACGACGTTCAGGGTTCGGGCGCCAAGACTCAAGCTTGCTGAATCAGGCGAGAAATTGTTATAGCTTACGCTGGCAAACCAGAGGTTCGGATTGCTTTTCGGGGCAAGCCATTTTCGGGTATCCCCGTCGAAGTCAAGGTCGCTCAGGTCGAAGCCGTTCGGGGGAAAAGTATCGTATTGGTAATGATATCGCCGCAGCCCGTTCAGGGCGAAAGCCCCGCGAATTTCCGCGAGGACCCGGGGCGTCACGGCCTGGAAGAGATCCTGGGTGTCAATTGCAATGACCTGATCGTTGAAAGCATGGCGTGGACCGGCGCTGACGAAGGCGCCGCCGTCGGCATTGTCCATATCCAGGTAACCATCGAGAGCGGGCGGCAGGTCAGCGCTCGGCACGGTCCGCGTCTGACCCGGGAGTGGCGGGCCGGGGGCGATAATCAGGGCGGCTATTTCATTGGATGCACCGTCCAGTTGCAGTTGCCCTGGCGCAATGCCCATGCTGCCCGGTGGCGCGACGCGGCGAAAACCGGGTGAAAGAACGTACCACAGCACGCTGCCGCTGGCATCGGTCGGATTGTCGAGTTGCAGCGGTCGCCAGGGGATACGCCCGACCAGAATCTTTTTGTTTGAGCATGAGCTTAGCGCCCTTCCCTCATTGGGGCCGCCGATGAGCTCGGGGTCTTCCGGACAAGGCAGCGTGCCAGGCGAGCTCTGGTGAGTGGCCGACCAGGCGATGATGGCATCCTTGGCCTGACGCAACGCGATCTGGGTTTTTGCATCCTGATCCAGTCTTTGTCGGGAGGCGTTGGCGGCTGACAGAAACAGGCTGGCGCCGATTCCCACGATCAGGAACAGGAAAAAAAGCAGGGCAATGCCTGATTGCAAACGCCGTATGCCTGCCATGCCTAGGGTTCTCGGGGAGATGGCTTGATCGTGATGCTGCCGCCGCGCAGCACGCTTTCCCGTTCGCCGGTGGCCGGATTGAAGCTGTCGCCGACGGGGACGTGCGGCGGTGGCGTGGTTCCCTGCCAGTCGGCTTGGCCGTTGATCCAGCGGGTGCGGCGGCCGTTGCTGCTGCGCACCTCGCCGCTGAAGGTCCGGCTGGCTTCCTCGTTGCCGGCATCGGGGAGAAAGCCCGGATTTTGCCGACGCTGGAGGTCGAGCCTGGCGCGTTGCTGCGGATCGAGGAAGAGGCGGCCGAGGGTTTGCTCGTCGGCCAGGCCAGGCAGGGCGACGGCAGCCAGCAAAAGGAGTGCGATCAGGCGGGCCATGCTCATTTTCTCCCCGGCGGGCGGCTGACCGTCAGCCACTGCATGTCGCATTCGGCGCCGAACAGGGCCATGTTGCGGTTGCCGTCGCCTGGAGGGGGCAGGGGCGCCAGCTTGCAACTGCGGGTGATGACCAGGGCCCCGGCCTGTGTCTGGATGCGGGCGAGGAATCTGAGCAGATCCTCTTCGTGCAGCAGGCGAAGCTGCAGGTGCAGGGGGCTGCTCCGCCAGATTTGAGGGCCCTTGTCGGTGCTGTCGAGCCCGGTCTGTGCGCCGAATTCATAGCTCATGCCGGGAATGCCGAGCTCGCGGTAGGCATCGCGGAGCGTTTCCATCCAGTCTAGCCTTCTTTCCTCGCCGGTCAGGCCGGCACCCTGCAATTGCCGAAGGCGCTGGGCCCGTTCCTTGATTTCCGCTTCCTCGCTGCGCATTTCGTGCAGGCGTTGCTCGATCTGGTTCTTCGCGCTGCTCGCCGCATTGCGTTCGCGTTCGGCCTTGCTGGCGTCGATCTGGGCCAGCCAGGCGAGCAGGCCGGCGATGCCGATCAAGGCCAGGGCGGTCGCCAGCGGCAGCCAGAGTTTGGCAAGGTCGCGCCTGCTCAGCTTCACGGCGCGGCCTTTCGCACGATTTCGATGGCGAATCGCCGGGGCTTGCTCTCTTCGTCCGTGCCGTCCCCGCCGCGCAGGGCGCTGCCGGAGTCGATGCCGAACGGACGTTGCAGCACCTTGACCGTATTGGCCGGGTCGGCGCTCAGGGCTTCGACGAATCGATCGAAGACGGCCAGCGTTTGCCGTGTGCTGGCCTGCTCCTGGCGAACGAGGCCGCGGACCGTGAGAATTTCCGGGCCGGCGCCGATGGCGGCGGCGGTCGGGGAAAAATTGCCGTTTTTCCAGTCGATGCCTTCGAGGACGACGGCCGGCATGCGGTCGAGTACCCGGCTGAGCATGCGGTAGCTCGCCGCGGGCTGGCGTTGCAGGCCGCGAAGTTCGCCGTAACGCTCGGTCAATCGGTGCAAGGTTTCGTTGTCGACGCCGAGTTGCGGGAAGGTGGCGGAAATTTCCCGGTAGCGCCGGTCGAGGTCTGCAGCCGCGGCGTTGAGGGTGGTCGATTCCTCGCGCAGCTGGTGGGCGCGGTAGATTTCCTTGGCGGCGAACAGGAGACCGGCGAGCAGGGCAATCGATCCGGCGGCGATCAGCCCGCGTCGAATCTGCGACAGGACGTAGTCATGGCGGTGGATTTCCCCGGCGAATTGCTGACCGGGCGGGGCCGTGGCCAGCAGGTGCAGGAAAAGCGATTCGCTGCGGTTGTCTTCGGGCAGCGCGTGCAATTTGATCTTGTGCGCCGCGGCGTGGCTGTCGATGGCAGTGAAATTCGGCAGGCCTTCCTGCTCCGGGTGCGCCTTTTCGATCGCCGGAATGGTTTGTGGATGGGCCAGGATGAAGACCGGCAGGTCTTCGTTGCGCCCGATCAGACGCTGGCCGATCAGATATTGGCGAAGCTTGCCCGATTCCGCAGTGAAGGCGCTGGCGATACCGGCAATGCTGCTGTCGGCGAGGGGCGCCATGCGCGAGAAGTGTGCCTGCCCCTGGACCAGATAGCTTTCGCGGATCGAGTGGTCCTGCAGGGTCAGCAGCAAACAGCGCTTGCTGGCCAGCCCCAGTCTTTTCAATAGTTCGCCGCCAAGCTGGGCGAGGGTGTAGATGCCGGCCAGTGGGGCTTCGGCATCGGTTATCCGGCGCAGCCAGGGTTCGAAATGACTCGGGTTGGTCAGCGCCGACAGCAGCAGTTTTTCATTTTTTCGCTGGGTTTTTTCGTAGCCGAGCGAAATCGCGGCGGTCAGCGGACTGCTCAGGAAGTGCTGGCCGATCTTGCGCTTGATCAGTGTTTGCCGATCGCGCCCTTGCAGGTAGGGGATCGTTTCCAGGGTATACCCCTCCTCGGCGACGTTGGCGAGCAGGGAAAAGTGACTACCGCGACGCCTGGCCAGGTATTCGGCGAACAACTGCAAGCCGGCGTCGTCGTTCTCGAACACGCCTTCCGGGTAGAGCTTGCCTTGCCGCCAGCCATAGGCCGACAAGCGATGGGTGTTGAGATAGAGAAAGTGGCGGCTGCTCACGTTTTGATATGGCTGATGACGTCGTAAATGGGTCCGATGACCGACAGCATAATCCAGCCGAGCAGCGCACCCATGAACAGCGTGAGCATGGGTTCGATCAGCGCCTGCGCCTTGCCGACCGACTCCTTGACGTCGCGGTTGTAGAAATAACTGACGTTGAGCAGCGCCTTGTCCAGTCCGCCGGTGCTTTCGCCGATGCGCAGCATGCGGACGACGAGCGGCGGGAAGAGGCCGACCTCCCTGAAGGCGCCGGCGACGTTCTGCCCCTCGCGAATGAACTGCTCGACTTGTTCGAGCGCCTTCCGCACGAACAGGTTGCCGACGACGTTCTGCGTCGTGCGGATCGATTCGAGTACAGGGATGCCGGAGGCGTAGAGCATGGCGAAGGTGCTGGCGAAGCGGGAGAGGATGATTTTCTGCAGGATGGGGCCGACCAGCGGCAGGCGAAGCTTGATGCCGTCGAGACGGAACCGGGCCAGTGGGTTGCTGCGCAGGACGGCCAGGCCGATGGCGACGGCAAGCACGGGCAGGAGCAGGACAATGTACCAGTAGCCGACCAGCAGGTCGGAGATGAAAAACAGCAGCTTGGTTTGCGGCGGCAGCACCTGGCCCATGTTCTTCACGAACAGCTTGAGCTGCGGGACCATGTAGATCATCAGGAAGAGGGTGGCGGCGAGGACGATACTGGCCACGAAGGCAGGGTACATCAGCAATTTCTTGGTGTGCGACGCCAGCTCGTCTTCCCATTTCAGCGATTCGGTCAGGTTGGCCAGGACATCCGGCAACTGGCCGCTGGTTTCGCCGGCCCGGACGAGATTGACGAAAACCTGGCCGAAAATATCGGGGTGGGTATTCATGGCCTGCGACAGCGTCTGCCCGCCTTCTATGCCCTCGATCAGTCCGGCCATCACTTCGCGGAAGCGCGGATGCCCGACCGAGTCGCGCAGGTCGGTCAGCCCGTCGAGGATAGGGACGCCGGCGCGGGTCAGGTGTTCGAGGTGAAAGCAGAAATTGATCAATTCCGGGCGCGGCACCCGGTGCGCGCCGAAAAGCGCGCGCTGCCTGATCGGCGCGCCGGTGACCAGATCGAGCTGCATGCGTTTCAGGCGCATTTCGAGGTCGACCAGGTTGATGGCGTCGAGCTGTCCGTAGGTCATTCGCCCCTCTGCGCTGACTGCCTTGTAGTCGAAAAGCATGGCTACATCCGGTCGGTCAGGTCGACGACGCGCGCCAGTTCCTCGAGCGAGGTGGTGCCGTTCAACACCCGGAACATGCCGTCGTCGGCCAGGGTGGTGAAGCCCTGCAACTGTGCCCGGGCTCGGATTTCGTGCGTGGTGGCGCGGCGGGCGATCAGTTCGTCGATACCGGCGTCGATGCGCATCAATTCCATGATCGCGATACGCCCGCGGTAACCCTGGAAATCGCAACGCTCGCAACCGGTAGGTCGGAAGAGGACGGGGTGGGGCCCTTCCCCGAGCTGGCCGAGCAACCTGATTTCGTGCGCTTCCGCGTGGTATGGACTCTTGCAATGCTCGCACAGGCGGCGGATCAGGCGCTGAGCGACGATGCCGATGATATTGCCGGCCATGACGTCGGGCAGCACGCCGATGTCGAGCAGGCGGGGGATGGCGCCAATCGCCGAGTTGGTGTGCAGGGTGGTGTACACCTGGTGGCCGGTCATCGCGGCGCGGAAAGCCATTTCGGCGGTTTCGGCGTCGCGGACTTCGCCGACCAGGATGACGTCCGGATCCTGTCGCATCATCGAGCGGATGCCGTTGGCGAAATCGAGTTTGGCGGACTCCGAGACCGAGGTCTGGCGCACCATGGCCATCGGGTATTCGACCGGGTCTTCGAGGGTCATGATGTGGATGCCCTCGGCGTTGATGTGGTTGAGCACCGAGTAGAGCGTCGTCGTCTTGCCGTTGCCGTTCGGGCCGGTGACGAGAATGATGCCTTCCGGCCTGGCGATCATCAGCTTGAGCTGGTGCAGGTGTTCCTCGGCCAGGCCGAGGTTTTCCAGCGGGACGATGCCTTTTTGCCGGTCGAGAATGCGGAGAACGACATTTTCGCCGTGGATGGTCGGCTGGCAGGCGACCCGGAAGTCGATGGGGCGGCCGGAAACCGTCAGGCTGATCCGGCCATCCTGCGGGGCGCGGGTTTCGGCGATATTCATGCCGGAAAGCACCTTGATGCGGACCGTCATGGCCGGCCAATAGGATTTGTGCAGGGCGCGAATCTGGCGCAGCATGCCGTCGATGCGGTAACGGATGCGCAGGAAATTGGCTTCCGGTTCGAAGTGGATGTCCGAGGCCTCATGCTTGACGGCGTCGGTGAGAATGGCATCGATTAGGCGGACGACCGGCTGGCTGTATTCGTTGTCGGTCGTCGCCAGGCTGTGCCAGTCTATTTCACCGGTTTCGATTTCGTGCAGGATGCCGTCGATCGACAATTCATGGCCGTAATACTGGTCGATGGCATGATCGATTTCGGATTCGCCGGCGAGCAGCGTTTCGATCTCCACGCCTTCTTCCTGCTCGCTGCGTACGCGGTCCAGGCCGACGATGTCGTTGATGTCGGCGATGGCCAGGGTCAGGCGGCGGCGCTGCCGGTCGAAATCGATTGGCAGCAGGTGATGGCGTTTGGCGAGATCGCGCGGTACCCGTTTGAGCGCCTGCGGGTCGACCACGGCGTGCGACAGGTCGATGCTCTGCTTGCCGAGATTTTCCGACAGTGCCTGGCGCAGGGTGGCTTCGGTGACAAAGCCCAGTGCCACCAGCAGTTTGCCGATCGGCTGATTCTGCTTCATCTGCTCGAGCAGGGCGATCCGCAGTTGATCCTCGGAAAGGATGCCTTCGGCAATCAGTATCTGGCCGAGCGGGCGGCGCGTGGAGGCGGAAGCGTTCATGCTCGGCTTACGGCTGGCGCTCGGCTTGCAGTTCGCCCAGGCGTTTCTGAACCCGGTTGCGATCGAAGGCCGCCGGGCGCCTTGCCGCTGCTTCCAGGGCCAGCCGGTAATGCTGGGCGGCGAGGCGGGGCTGGCGCAGGTGATCCAGGCTGATGGCCAGGTTGAACAGGTAGTCCGGGTTGTCGCCATCGGCGGCAACAGCATTGAAATAGGCTTGCTGCGCCTCTGTCCAATGGCTTTGTCGTGCATAGAGGTTGCCCAGCGCAAAGTTGAGCGCGGCGGATTCCGGGTGACTGGAGAGAAGCGTTTTCAAGTGACTTTCGGCGGCGTTCGGATCGGCGTCGATTGCCGCGCTGTTCATGTTCGCCGCCTGCACCGCCGGGTCGCTCGGGTTGGCGACCAGGGCTCGCCGGCGAAAGTCGTCGGCCTCGGCCGGCCTCCCCTGGCGGCTGGCGATGGCGGCCAGCGCGAGCAGGGCGTCGGTGTTGTTCGGATCGCTTTGCAGGGCTTCTTCGAATGCCTGCCGCGAGCGGTCGAAGTCGCCGGCTTGCAGATCGGCGAAACCGCGCATCAGGTCGGGGTCCGGCTTGGGTTGGGTGCGGACCAGGCGTATTGGCGCGCGAGCGGAGTTGCCCATGTCGACTGTTGAACGGACGGCAGGAGGAGGGGGCGCCTGTGGTGGAAGCGGCGGGGCCGCTTCCGGCTGAGGGGGGATAGTCGCAGTCGTACCGGCAGTCGGGGTGGAAGGCATGGCCGGCTCTCCGTCGGAGGCCGGTTTGGCCGGCGGCAGTCCGGGTTGCGCCAGCCTGCCGGGTATCGGGCGGGTGCCCTGCAGACCATGATCGAGGGCGCTGGTCTGGTACCAGGTGTAAGCGCCGATGCCGGCGGCACCGAGGCCCAGCGCGGCCAGCGTCAGCCAGAGCGGCAATCGGGAGGGCGGCTGGTCGGTCAGTTTTGCGCTGAAGGCGTTGCGGACGGCTTCCCGTGATTCGGCTGCGCTGGCCGGAGATGGCTTTGGGGCGGGAGAGACGGAAGGGCGGGGCTCGGGCTGGCTTGCCCTGGACAGGTCGGCGTCCAGCGCTTCGAGGTGCGCGGCGAGATTCGGCAGGGGGTTGGCGGCAGCCGTGCCGGGCTCGATGGCAAGCGGTTCCAGGCTGAGCGTCCCCGTCCCGGCAGGTCTTCCCGGCAGCCTGCGGCCGGCTTCCTGCTTGCTTGTCTCCGCTCGTCTGAGGGCATCCATCAACAGGCTCATGTCCTGCTCTCAGCGGCTTGGCGTGATATTGAAGGGCTGGGCTTCATTCGGCTGGGCGAAAAAGCCTTCTCCGGGAAGGTGGCCGCGCAAGGCCGCATAGTCGCCGTCCAGGCTTGCGTCCTTGATGACGACAGGGCGCAGGAAAATGACCAGCTCGGTTTTTTGCGTGGCGTTGTTGCGGTTGTTGAGCAATTCCCCGGCAATGGGGATTTGCCCGAGCAGCGGCACGCGCTGGGTCTGGTAGTCGATCTTGTCCTCCATCAGGCCGCCCAGAATGGCGATGTTGCCGCTGGCAATGCGCATAACGGACTCGATTTCACGTGTCCGGATAACGGGGACGAGGTTGCTGATGTTGTTTTTCATCAGATCCGGGTTGGGGTCCTGGACGACACTGGCGACGCTGGTAATGGTCGGGCGCACGTTGAGGGTCACGGCGTCGCCGTCGCTGATCTGCGGCGTGACGCTGACCACCAGGCCAACGGAAACCGATTGGGGGGTGGTGGTGTACACGGTATTGGTACCGACATTCGCGGTCGCGGTGGTGTCGGCCTTGACGCTGAAATAGACATAGTTTTCAACAACCTTGAGCAGGGCCGTCTGGTTGTTCATGACGGAAAGCCGGGGGCTGGAGAGCACCTTGGTCGTTCCGAAGGTGTTCAGCAGGGTGACCAGGGCGTTCGGATTGCTGTCGGGTTTGGTGTAGCTGAGGTTGACGGCGTTCTTGGTCAGGGCGTCGCCAAGGAAATTGAAAGTGCCGCCACCGGCCAGTTGCGACCAGTTGATGCCCTGCTGGTAACCGTTATTCAGCGTCACTTCGACGATGGTGGCTTCGATCAGGACCTGGCGCCGGGCCGAGTTGACGACCCTGTCCACGAATTCCTGAATCCGGTCGTGCTGGCGCTGGGTGGCGCGGACCGTGATGACGCCGGTTTCGGCATTCATGATTACCGAGGCCGCTTCCCGGAAGGTGCTGTGCCGAACGACCGCATTGCCGGCTGCCTGACTGGAGGAGTTCGGATTGGCCTGCAGCGCATTGGCGACAGCCTGGGCGCCGCGCCGGATTGCGGCTTGTGGCAGTGCGGCAGCGCCCGTCGCGCTCTCGGTGGTGTTTTGCTCGACAATGGTCTCGCTGGAGCCGTCCGGAAGTATCTTGTCGGTTTCGCGGAGAATGTCCTTGATATTCTTTTCGAGGGATTCCCAGAACTGGTTGCGCGAGGTGTTTTCGATGCGCGTGCTGGACACGTTGCCGCTTCCGCCGCTGCCGACCGGGGAGCCGCCACCCGTGTTGCCCGGTGCGCCGGTGGCGATCTGGGTGTTGCTCGATACCGTGCCGGTAACGCTGCGCGCCATGTTCACGTAGTCGACCTTGTAGTGCTTGAGGAAGGGCGAGTCCGGCATGATGGCGAGATTGGGCCCGTCCAACTCGTAACGCATGTCGACCTGCCGGGCGATTCGGCTGAGCAGTTGCGGCAAGGTCTGATCGATGGCATTCAGCGTGACATTGCCGGTGATGCCGGTATAAACGTCGACATTGACCTTGGCGTCGCGGGCCAGGGCGAAGAGCAGGTCGCGAACCGGCACGTTGTTGACGACCACGCTGTAGGTCTCGGCTTTTTTTGCCGCCCGCGGCTTGGGCAGGGCAAGGGTTTGCTGAACCGGGGGCGGAATGTCCGCGGCGGCTGCCGACTCGGTGCTTTCCGCGTTCAGGTGTCCCCTGGGCGGCTCGCGCGGCGTCGGAGCCGCGCAGGCGGACAGCAATAAAGCGGCGAGCGTTGCGATGATGAAACCGATTTTCATCGGGTATGACCTTGTCTGGGCGGCATGGGGGCGAATAATCGCTATGATGTTAGCACGTAATTTGCTATTTCAGCATGCATTGCCCATCGCCTGATGTTAGCGTAACTTGCTGACCTGTCTGGGGAAAGGCTGCACGGCCTTGATCGACTCGGGTAGTGCCTGCATGGCTTCGATCGCCTCTTCGCGGTTGGCGTAGTCGCCAAAAATGACGCCGACCCGATCACGTCCGGAGAGCGAGGAGCGATAGGCGCGAACTTGGGACGGGTCCAGGATTTCGTTAATCCGGGCGAGAAAACCTTCGATTTGACCTGTGTTGGTTGCGTCCGTCGCCAGCAATTGGATGAAGTAATGCGTGTCGGGTGCATCGATTATCCATTGATCATATTGCGCGAGGTGCTGTCGGGTCAGCGGCGCGAAACGGATTTTTTTCTGCTTGGCCGGCGGTTCGGCGGCCGGTTGCAGGCGCTTTTCCGCCTGTGTCGTCGGCAGCGGGCTGGCCACCAACTGGTCGTCGTCGCTTGCCCGCGATGCGTGGCGGATGGTGGCGAAGGTCAGCCAGATGAGCAGCGCGGCGGCGCCGGTTCCGGCCAGACCCCAGAGCAGGGGGGCGATATTGGGGGCGGGTTTGGGGTGGAGCGGCGAGAAATGGGCGTCATGGGCGGCGATTTTGATTTCCTCGACGTCGACCTTGTGGCCGCCGGCGGAATAGGCGGCGAGCAGGGATTTGTCGGCCAGGATGTTGATGCGTCGCGACAGCCCCTCGGAGAGGCGGGCGATCATCGCGACCCCCTCGTCGGAAAACGGATTCGGACCGCAATAGCCCGCAGCGCGCAGGCGGAACTCGATGTAGGCGGCGACGTCGCCCTGCTTGAGGGGCATCAGGTTGAAATGCTGGGTGATGCGTTCGCGCAACTGGCGCATGTCGGTCGCCGCCAGGCGCTCGTCGAGTTCCGGCTGGGCGAACAGGGCGATTTGCAGCAGTTTGGCTGCTTTCGATTCCAGGTTGGAGAGCAGACGGATTTCTTCGAGCGATTCGGCGGGCATGGCGTGCGCTTCGTCGATCAGCAAAACGACCCGCTTGCCTTCGGCGTAGCGGGCGATCAAGGCTTCCTGCAGCGCCCGGGTCAGCGAATGGCTGGCTTTGCCGTCGGCCGGGATGCCCAGTTCGTCGGCAATGGCGCCGAGAATTTCCTGGCGGGACAACGAGGGGTTGGCCAGGTAGAGCGTTTCGACATTGGCCGGCAATCGCTCGAGCAACATCCGGCAGAGCATGGTCTTGCCGCTGCCGACCTCTCCTGTTACCTTGACGATGCCTTCGTCCTGGGTGATCGCGTAGATCAGTGCGTCGAGCGTCGGGCCGCGATTGGCGCCGGTGAAAAAGAAATCGGTATCCGGCGTGATGCGAAAAGGCGGTTCGCGCAGCCCAAAGTGTTCGAGATAGAGGCTCATCGACGGGTCCAGCTTTCCATGCGGTTGTAGAGAGTGGTGCGGTTGAGACCGAGGCGGCGTGCCGCTTCGCTCATGTTGCCGGCGCAGAGTTCGGTCGCGGCTTCTATATAGCCGCGCTGCCACAATTCGAGCGTGGCGTCGAGGTTGATCCGGGAAGTCGCTTCGAGATGCTTGCGGGCGGCCTGCCTGATGTTTTCCAGGTCGTTGACGGCAAGCCCGGGCTGAACCGGGGGCGGATCAATGCTGTCGAGATTGTCCAGTTCGGCCCGCAATTGCCCGGCACTGACCGTTTGTCCCGGGTAGCGCGCGGTCAGGCGAAGGACGATGTTGCGCAATTCGCGGACGTTGCCCGGAAAACCATAGTCCAGCCAAAGGGATTGCGCCGCCGGGGCGAGCAGAAAGGGGTCGGTGCGGGCGTTGGCAGCACAGGTTTTGCGGAAGTGATCGAGCAACAACAGGCGATCCAGGCCCGTTTCGCGCAGGGGGGGGACCGCCACGGTAAATACGGATAGCCGGTGAAAGAGGTCGGCCCGGAAACGGCCCGCCCTGATTTCCTGGCGCAGGTCGCGGTTGGTCGCCGCGACGATGCGTGCGCTGGATACCCGTGTCTGTGTTTCACCGACCCGCTGGTATTCGCCGTTTTCAAGGACGCGCAGCAGCTTGGGTTGCAGGTCGAGCGGCAATTCGCCGATTTCGTCGAGGAAGAGGGTGCCGCTGTCGGCGTCTTCGAAATAACCGCTCTTGGCGCTGCTGGCTCCGGTGAATGCCCCCTTGGCATGGCCGAAAAGCGTCGGTTCGAGGAGCGACGGAGAAATCGCCGCGCAGTTCAGGGCGAGAAACGGCTTGTCATGGCGCTCGGTCTGCCGATGCAGGTAGTGGCTGGCCACGATGTCCTTGCCGCTGCCCGATTCGCCTTCGATAAGGACCGGGTAGGGCAGGTTGGCGTACTGGCCGAGTTGCAGGCGCAGGCGCTGCATGGGCAGGCTTTCGCCGATCAGCCCCTTGCTTGGGGGCTGCTGTGCCTGGGACCCGAAATGCAGTGCCTGGCGGAAAAAATCGCGGAGCCTGGACGGGTCGCAGGGTTTGGCGACGAATTCGACCGCTCCGAGGGTTCGGGCGTGACGCGCATTGTCCTCTTCGTTCTGTCCGGAGAGAACGACGATTTTCATGTCGGGCGACAGGGCGAGCAGGTCGCCGATCAGGGCGAATCCTTCATCCGGCCGGTGCGGCAGGGGCGGCAGTCCGAGGTCGACCAGGGCCAGTTGCGGCGGCTGACGGAGCTGTCGCAACAGGGTCAGTGCATGGCCCCGGGAGTGACTGGTGAGCACTTCATGGTCCTGGGCAAAGGCGAAACTGAGCGATTCACAGATCAGTGAGTCGTCATCGACAATCAGCAGGAGCGGCTTGACAAGTGACAAGTGGAAACATTTCGAGTGAAGTTGTTTGATTATAGCCTTGTCGTTTCCAGGCCATGTCGGCGGATTCTGTTAAAATCGGTGGATCTTTGTTTAGGGAAGACGCTTTGTCCGACGACATCCTGGTCGATATCGAGAATCTCCAGTTTGACTATGATGGCCGGCCTGTGCTGCAGGGGATCAACATGAAGATTCCCCGCGGCAAGGTGGTCGCCATCATGGGTGGGTCCGGCTGCGGGAAAACCACGCTCTTGCGTTGCATTGGCGGCCAGTTGAGGCCGACCGGCGGGCGTGTCCGGCTGGAAAAACATCAGGTGTGCGGGATGTCGCAGGCGGAGTTGTACAGTCTGCGACGCCGGATGGGGATGCTCTTCCAGTTCGGCGCGCTGTTTACCGATATGAGCGTCTTCGATAACGTGGCATTCCCGATGCGCGAGCACACCGACATGTCGGACGAGATGATCCGCGACCTGGTGCTGATGAAACTTGAGGCCGTCGGTTTGCGCGGCGCGCATGCGCTGATGCCGGGAGAGTTGTCCGGCGGCATGGCGCGGCGGGTTGCCCTGGCGCGGGCGCTGGCCCTGGATCCGATGCTGGTCATGTACGACGAGCCATTTACCGGGCTCGATCCGATCGCGCTCGGGGTGATCGGCCAGTTGATCCGCAAGCTGAACGACGCCCTGGGGGCAACGTCGATCATGGTCACCCACGATATCCACGAATCCCTGGCCATCGTCGACTACATCTATTTCCTGAACGGCGGCCGGGTCGTTGCCGAGGGTACGCCGGACGAAATCAGGGCATCGACCGACCCGTTCGTGCACCAGTTTGTATACGCCGAGCCGGACGGTCCCGTGCATTTCGACTATCCGGCGCCTCCCGCCCGCGACGAATTCCTGGCCGGGGGGCTGCATGCCTAGTCCGCTTTCGCTGATTCGAAAACTCGGCCATGCCGTGGTCGAGCGCGTCTGGCGCCTCGGTTTCGCGACACGATTTTTCTGGGCCGTGCTGATGCACTCCGCTTCCTCGTTTCGCCGTTTGCCGCTGACCTTGCGCGAAATCTACTTCAGTGGCGTGCTTTCCCTGGTGATCATTCTCGTTTCCGGTCTGTTCGTCGGTCTGGTGCTGGGCCTGCAAGGCTACGAAATACTGCAGCGCTTCGGGTCGACCGAGGCGCTGGGAACGCTGGTCGCGCTCTCCCTGACGCGGGAACTCGGGCCGGTCCTGGCGGCGATCTTTTTCGCTTCCCGCGCCGGTTCGTCGGTGACGGCCGAAATCGGTCTGATGAAGGCGACAGAGCAACTCAAGGCGATGGACATGATGGCGATCGACCCGATTGCGCGGGTCGTGGCGCCGCGATTCTGGGGCGGCGTCATTTCGATGCCGTTACTGGCGGCTGTTTTTTCCGCCATGGGCGTGCTCGGCGGCTGGCTGATCGGCGTCGTCTTCATCGGCGTCGACGACGGAGCCTATTGGTCTCAGATGCAGGCCGGCGTCGATTTTCGGTACGATATCTGGAATGGTGTCGTCAAGAGTTTTGTTTTTGGGATCGCGGTGTCGCTGATTGCCGTTTTTGAAGGCTACGACTCGGTGCCGACAGCCGAAGGCGTTTCGCGCGCCATTACGCGAACCGTGGTGACTTCGGTGCTGACCGTTCTGGCACTGGATTTCGTATTAACCTCGCTCATGTTTCGGGGAGCTTGATGAACCGTACTGTTCTCGACCTGTGGGTCGGTTTTTTCGTGGCAATCGGCCTGGCCGCCTTGCTTTTTCTTTCGCTCAAGGTCGGCAACCTTTCGTCGTCGCAATTGTCCAACACCTACGTGCTGAAAGCCAAGTTCGATAACATCGGCGGGCTCAAGGTGCGGGGGCCGGTCAAAAGCGCCGGGGTGGTCGTCGGACGAATTGCCAATATCCAGTTTGATTCGGGAACCTACGAGGCAGTGGTCAGCATGACGATTGACGGCCGCTACCATTTTCCGAAGGATACCTTCGCCGCAATCAATACCGCCGGCTTGCTCGGCGAGCAGTATGTCGGATTGGATGCCGGTGGCGACGACAAGATGTTGCAGGCGGGCGATACCATCGCCAAGACGCAGTCGGCCATCGTTCTCGAAAAATTGATTAGCCAGTTTTTATTCAGCAAAGCAGCGGATGGGCAGGAAAAGCAATGATTGATCGTTTTGGCGCGCCGGGTAACCGGCTAGGGCGCCGCTGGCTGCTGGCCGGGCTAATTGCCCTGGCCAGCGGCTGCGTACTGGCCGACGAGGATGGGGACGACCCCTATGAAAGCTTCAATCGCGCGATGTTCGCGGTCAACGAGGTGGCCGACCAGTATGCCGCAAAGCCGGTCGCCCAAGCTTACGATAGCGCGACGCCCCTGCCGGTCAAGGCCGGGATCGGCAATTTTTTCGGCAACGTCGGCGATCTGTGGATCGGCGTCAATAACGCCCTGCAAGGAAAGCTCACCGACGCCGGCAGCGATCTCGGACGCCTGCTGATCAATTCGACCGTCGGTATTTTCGGCCTCTTCGACGTCGCCAGCGAACTCGGCCTGGAAAAGCACGACGAGGACCTGGGGCAGACCCTTGCCGTCTGGGGGGTTGGTGGAGGTCCGTATCTCTTCTGGCCGCTGATCGGGCCGCGCAATATGCGCGATACCGTCACCTGGGTGGCTGACTCCTATGCCGACCCGGTCTGGAGCCTGCACCCCATCGCCGCGCGCAACAGCATGGTGGTCGTGCGTTTCGTCGACGTGCGCGCCAGCCTGCTGCCGGCCGACAAGGTCATCGAGGCCGCTGCCCTGGACAAGTATTCATACATTCGTGGCGCCTACCAGCAGCGTCGTCGCAACCAGATTTTCGATGGCCACCCGCCGCGCCTCGAGGATTAATTCGCAAGGTATTCCAATGATGAAAAAGCTAATTGCCCTGTTTTTTGCCGTTTTTGTCGCAACCGCCGCCCAGGCGCAGGAGGCGCCGGATGCCATGGTCCAGCGCGTCACCGAGGATGTCCTCGACATCATTCGCAAGGACAAGGACATTCAGAGCGGTGACACGCGCAAGGTGATCGACCTGGTCGAAAAGAAGGTGCTGCCCAATTTCAATTTCACGCACATGACGGCGCTGGCGCTCGGCAGGGAATGGCGCAAGGCATCGCCGCAGCAGCAGACGCAGTTGACCGACGAATTCCGGACGCTGCTGGTGCGCACCTATTCGAACGCCCTGACCAGCTACAAGAATCAGAAGGTGGTCTACAAGCCCCTCAAGATGGCGGCGACCGATACCGACGTGCTGGTCAGGACCGAGATCCTTCAGCCCGGCAGCAAGCCGGTTCAGCTCGATTACAGCCTGGAGAAGCAGGGGGCGGACTGGAAGGTCTACGACGTGGTGGTGGCCGGTATCAGCCTGGTCAGCAACTATCGCGACCAGTTCAACCAGGAGGTCCGCAACGGCGGCATCGACGGCCTGATCGCCTCGATCGCCACCAAGAACAAGTCGCAGGATAACGGCCCGGCCAAGTCCGAGAAAAAATGATCGAACGTGAAGCGGGGCGCCTGATCGTCAATGCGCCGCTGGTCATGAACAATGCGCGCAAGCTGCTCGAAGCGGGTTGCGCCGCTTTGCAGTCCGGCGAGCAGGTGTTCGATTTCGCTGCGGTGACGGAAGCCGATTCGTCGGCCCTGGCCGTGATGCTGGGTTGGCTGCGGGCCGGTGCCCGGCTGCAGTCGACCGTTAAATTTGCCAATATTCCGACCGGCGTTCGTTCCCTGGCCGAACTGTACGGCGTCACCGAACTATTGCCCCTCGTTTGAGGGGGCGCCATGGTTTCCGCTGTTTCAATCGTCGATGTCGTCAAGCATTTCGGCTCGCTGCAAGCGCTGGCCGGCGTCTCCATGGAGATCGGGCAGGGCGAGTTCTTCGGTCTGCTCGGGCCGAACGGCGCCGGCAAGACGACCCTGATTTCGTCGCTGGCCGGTTTGCTGCGCCCGGACGCCGGGACGCTGAAGGTTCTCGGCCATGATGTGATCGACGATTTTCGCGCGGCCCGCCGCCTCCTTGGCGTCGTTCCGCAGGAACTGGTTTTCGACCCCTTTTTCAGTGTCCGAGAAACCCTGCGCATCCAGTCCGGCTATTTCGGCATACGAAAAAACGACGACTGGATAGACGAGATTCTTGCAAACCTCGATCTGACCGCCAAGGCCGATGTCAATATGCGGCGCCTGTCCGGCGGCATGAAGCGGCGGGTGCTGGTCGCCCAGGCCCTGGTGCACAAGCCGCCGGTCATCGTGCTCGACGAGCCGACGGCCGGGGTCGATGTCGAATTGCGCCAGGGGCTGTGGCAGTTCGTTCGCCGCCTGAACGCCGAGGGTCACACCATCATCCTGACCACCCATTACCTCGAAGAGGCCGAGGCGCTGTGCAATCGCATCGCCTTGATGAAGCAGGGGCGCGTCGTCGCCCTGGATAAGACGATCAACCTGATGGCAGCCTATCCGGGCGCGTCGCTGGAGGAAGTCTTCGTGCGGACCTTGCGACAATGACCGGTTTCCTGACCCTGTTCGGGAAGGAGTTCCTGCGTTTCTGGAAAGTCAGTTTTCAGACCATCGCGGCGCCGGTGCTGACCGCCCTGCTGTATCTGCTCATCTTCGGCCATGTCCTCGACGACCATGTGCAGGTGCACGGTGTGCGCTACACCAGCTTCCTGGTGCCCGGCCTGGTGATGATGCAGATCTTGCAAAACGCCTTCGCCAATTCCTCGTCCAGCCTGATCCAGGCCAAGATTACCGGGTCCATCGTTTTTGTCCTGCTGCCGCCCATTCCCTACAGCGTTTTCTTTGCTGCCTACGTGCTGGCGGCCCTGGCCCGCGGTCTCCTCGTCGGTCTCGGCGTCCTGGCAGCCACCGTGTGGTTCGCTGATCTGCGTGTCGTCGCCCCGCTGTGGGTGCTGGTTTTCGCGTTGTTCGGCGGCGCGCTGTTTGCGGCACTGGGGATGATCGCCGGCATCTGGTCGGAGAAATTCGATCACCTGGCCGGCTTCCAGAATTTCCTGATCATGCCATTGACCATGTTGTCCGGCGTTTTCTACTCGATTTATACCTTGCCGGCGTTTTGGCAGGACCTGTCGCATTACAATCCCGTGTTTTACATGATCGACGGCTTTCGTTACGGTTTTTTCGGCGTCTCCGATGTGGCGCCGGAAGTCAGCCTGACGGTCGTCTTCGCCTGCTTCGCCGCCGTGTCCGTATTGACGCTGAGTCTGCTGAAGCGGGGCTGGAAGCTGAGAGGCTAGATATGATGCACCCTGAACAAGTCAAAGAATTGATTCTCGCCGGCATGGCCTGCGAACACCTGGCGCTCGAAGGCGACGGCCAGCATTTCAGCGCCCTGATCGTCAGCGGCGAATTTGTCGGCAAGAGCCGCGTGCAGCGTCAGCAGCATGTGAACAGGATACTGAAGGAAAAATTCGACAGCGGGGAACTGCATGCGCTTTCCTTCAAAACATTGACCCCGGAAGAATGGAGCGCGCAACGTGGATAAATTGTTGATCGAGGGCGGGAAAGTCCTGTCGGGAGAGGTCGTCATTTCCGGCGCCAAGAATGCCGCCCTGCCCATCCTCTGCGCCTCGCTGCTCACCGCCGAGCCGCTGCGCCTGACCAATGTGCCGCATCTCAACGACATCTCGACCATGCTTCGCCTGCTCGGCGACATGGGGGTCGGCGTCACCATGGACGGTATCGACGGCATGGTGCTCGACGGCGCGGGGCTGAACAATGCCGTCGCTTCCTATGAAATGGTCAAGACCATGCGCGCCGCCATTCTCGTGCTCGGGCCCCTGGTCGCACGCGGCGGCGAAGCGCGCGTCTCGCTACCCGGCGGCTGCGCCATCGGCGCCCGTCCGGTCGACCAGCATATCAAGGGCCTGCAGGCGATGGGTGCCGAGGTCAAGGTCGAGCAGGGCTACGTCCAT
>JAJXVG010000230.1 GCA_021782315.1 Pseudomonadota bacterium
ACGCGGTTCCCGGCCCCCCCCGGCTTCACCCCATGGCTATCGAGACCGCCGACGCTCGGCGCCAAATGGCGTAATGCAATGATCATGGCGAACAGGTATAGCAAGCAAGGTCAAAGCTGCATGTTCATCACGTCCTGATAGGCCGTGACCAACTTATTCCGGACCTGCACCATTTCCTGAAAAGAGACGCTGGCGGTCTGCAGGGCAATCATGACCTCATGCAGATTCTGCGTGGTATCACCGGCGGCAAGTTTTTCCGCCATCTGGTTCGACTGCTGCTGCGACTCGTTGACCTTGTCGATCGAACCCTTGAGGATAGCGGCGAAATCCGGCGCACCCGAAACCTGCGTATTTTCAACAGGTTTGCCAGCCGCTTGCGCTGCCGTCGAGCGCAATACGCTTAGCATTTGTTCGATTCCCTGGGTGTCCATACTCAACTCCTATAAAACCACAGACAACTCAAAGCAAATTCGGGGCCATCTTTCAATCAACTCAGGTAACCCTCGTCCCTGTACTGCTGCAACTTGTTGCGCAAGGTTCTTTCCGATATGCCCAGGCGCTCTATCGCCTGTTTCCTGGAGCCACCGACCTCCGCCAGGGTACGCAGAATGTGATCTCGCTCCAAGTCCTTCATATTATCGACTTTTTTAGCCGATTCCGTTAGCGCGGCAGGGGCTTCTTGCCCCACGGGAAAAGCGGGGAGAGGGTGCGCAATCGACGGCTTGCCTGGCACGCCGAGATGCCCGGGGTCTATATGCCCCCCTGTCGATAGGATCAATGCGCGCTGAATGATGTTTTCAAGCTCCCTGACATTGCCGGGCCAGTCGTGCGCCACGAGAACCGCCTCAGCAGCCGGCGAAAGCGAGACACCGGAACGCCCCAAACGACCGCCATGTTCGACGACGAAATGACGGGCAATCGATACGATATCGTCGCGCCGCTCACGCAAGGAAGGAATCGCCACCGGAAACACGTTCAGGCGATAGAAAAGGTCCTCGCGAAAATTGCCTTTGGCTACCGCCGCGGCCATATCCCGGTTCGATGTCGCCACGATCCGGATATTCAAGGGTACCGGCTTCTTGCCGCCAACCCGCTCGACCTCACGCTCCTGCAGGACACGAAGCAACTTGGCCTGCAAACCCATCGGCATTTCCGTGACCTCGTCAAGCAGCAGGGTGCCGCCCTCGGCCTGCTCGAACTTTCCGGCCTGGGCTTGCTGCGCCCCGGTAAACGCGCCTTTTTCATAGCCGAACAGCGTTGCTTCAAGCAGACTGTCAGGAATAGCCGCGCAGTTTATGGCGACAAATGGCCCGTTCCGACGTGCCGAATTTCTATGAATGAACCGTGCAACGACCTCTTTCCCGACACCTGACTCCCCCGTCAGCAAAACCGTGGCATCGGTTTGGGCCACCCGCTGCGCCAAGGCGAACATGTCGCGCGAAGCCTGGTCGGATGCGATAACACCCAAGGCATTGCCGGTATCCGGCAAGGCGTATTTATTGATATGGGCCAGCAAAGCGCTGGGTTCAAAAGGCTTGAGCAAGAAATCACAAGCCCCGGAACGCATGGCATCCACGGCCTTTTCAACCTCTGCGAATGCCGTCATCAACACCACGGGCAGGTGAGGCAGACGGCTTCTGATTTCCTTGAGGAGCGCGATGCCATCCATCGGCATCATCCTGACGTCGCTTATCACGATGGAGAATGCCTTTTCAGCCAATACCTTGAGCGCCTCCTCGCCACCTTCGACGGCGACATAGGAACGCCCGGCCAATTCAAGCGTATCGCCGATCGCCTCGCGCAAACTGGGATCGTCTTCCACCACCAATATCGGCAAACTGTTTTCCACCATCAGGATTCCACTTCATTTTCGCCCCTGCCGAGCGGCAGGGAAATGACAAATTCGGCACCATTTCCGGGGACCGAGAACAATTCGATCGAACCGCCGTGCGCCCGCGCGACACCAAGCGCAATGGCCAGGCCCAGGCCTGTTCCCTGTCCCTTGGTCGTGAAAAATGGCTCGAATATCCGGGCCTGGCTGGCAACGGGGATTCCGGCACCGCTATCGCGCACGCCAAGGAGCAGGCATTCGCCATTCCGAGTGCCCGAGAGGCAAATTTTGCCGCCCCTCGGCGTCGCCTGCATGGCATTTTCCAACAGGTTGATCAACGCGCCGAACAATGCCTTGCGGTTGCAAACGACTTCCGTCCCGGCACAGGCATCCAGCACGGAAAATTCGAGTCCGTTTTGACGCATCAACGGATCGAGCGTCTGCGCCGCTTCCTGAAGCAGATCGCTGGCCGGCACGATATCGCGACCGATGCTTTCGCCTCTGGCAAACAGCAGAACATCCTGAATCAGGCGTTCGAGACGCCTCAGCTGAGTACTGGCCTTCTCTGAAAATTTTGCACGCGTCTCGTCGGTCATGCCGGGCAAACCGAGATTCGATGCATGAAGCAGCGCCGCGGCAAGGGGGGTGCGCAGTTGATGAGCCAGGGACGCGGCCATCTCGCCCATGGCGGCCAGTCGCTGGCTGCGATCCAATTCGGATTTCATCCGGTGGGCGGCGCTGACATCGTGGATGAGCAGAATTTTCCCGCCGGCGGAAGGCAGGACACTTTCTGCAATCGAAACCCGCCCCTGCCCCAGCGACCATTCCCCAACGGTCAAGGTCGGTTCCAGGCTGGCGCGCACGACATCCCCCCAGTGGCGCCCGACCATATCGGCCCCGAACATCGTCATCGCCGCCGGGTTAACCGCCACGACCAAAGCACCGGCATCGAGCAGCACGACACCGGCCGGCAGCGCGTCGAGCAAGGAAGACAGGCGCTCGGAAAGGGCTTCTTTTTCCTGATACTGACGGCGCAATTCGCCATTGGCGATGGCCAATTCCTCCGTCAATGACGCGACGCGCGCCTGGAGCGCTTCGTATGCCAGGGTCAACTCGGCGGAAACCCGGTTGAACATCGCGAACGCCCGCTGCAACTCCGCTGCTTTTGCATCCGCCTCAACCGGTACGCCGATGGCAGAGAGGGGGGCTTCGGGAGTGCTCATAGAAAAAAGTTAGGGTGAATTAGGCACGGGTAATAGTAGAATATTTCTAGGAAAATTTGGCTTCTCAATTGATTCTTCTTCTGTTTCACAGCATTCGACCTGGGCATTGATGGCAGCAACAACCGAAACGATGGCAGGTAGCGCACCGGAAACGAATCCGGTGGAGCGTCTGCGCCAGGCGTTCAATCGACTCGGCGATCAGCAGAAAATCATTTTCATGGTGGCCATCGCGACGGTCGTTGCCGTCATCGTAGGCGCTTTGCTGTGGAGCCGCCAGCCAGACTGGAAGGTTCTTTTTTCAAATCTGGACGAAAAGGACGGCGGCGCCATTGTCGCCATTCTCGAACAACAAAACATCCCCCATAAATTCAACGATAGCGGCTCCCTGCTGGTTTCCGCCGATCGCGTACACGAAATTCGCCTGAAACTCGCTTCCCAAGGACTGCCGCGTGGCGGCATGGTGGGTTTCGAGTTGATGGAAAATCAGAAATTCGGCACCAGCCAGTTTGCCGAACAGGTCAATTATCAACGAGGCCTGGAAGGCGAACTGGCGCGAACCATTCTGTCGATCAATGCGATTCAGTCGGCCAGGGTTCATCTGGCCATTCCCAAACCCTCGGTATTCGTTCGCGAAGAACAGAAACCGACCGCCTCGGTGCTCATCAATCTCTATTCCGGACGAACGCTGGATGCCGGACAGATCACCGGCATCACCCATCTCATTTCATCGAGCGTCCCCAATCTGCCGAGCAGCAACGTCACCGTCATCGACCAGAACGGTACGCTGCTCTCCCAATTGAAGAGCAAACTGACGGAAGCCGGCCTCGACCCGGCACAGGTCAAATATGTCCATGACGTCGAGGCGAGCATCATCAGACGAATCGATGAGATATTGAAGCCGGTTCTCGGTGAAGAAAACTACAAGGTTCAAGTCGCGGCGGACATAGACTTTTCCCAGACCGAGCAAACCGCCGAAAGCTATCGCCCGAACAACACGCCGGAAAGCAGCAGCATCCGCAGCCAGCAGAACAATGAGACGGCCAGTGTAAACCAGGCCTCCGGCGGCGTTCCGGGGGCGCTCACCAACCAGCCGCCGGTTCCGGCCACGGCACCGCTCACCCAGCCGGCAACCGGTACGACTGCCGCTCAGGCCGGGAAACAGGCGGCAAAACCCGGCGAAGCGCAGGGCAAGATTGATGCGGCCGGGGTAAGCGCAACCCTCAACGCGGTCGGCCAACCGATCAATACCAGCAAGAACGCGACGATCAATTACGAACTGGACAAGACGATACGCCATACCCGCCAGGCGATCGGCGACATACGCCGTCTTTCCGCCGCTGTCGTGATCAATCACCGCAAGGATATCGGCAAGGACGGCAAGCCGACCACCAAGGCGCTACCTGATGCCGAACTGAAGCAAATCAACGATCTGGTTCGCGAAGCCATGGGCTTCAACAAGGAAAGGGGCGATACGCTATCGATCGCAAACTCGCCGTTTACCGTCAGCGAAAAACCCAGCCCTGAACTGCCACTATGGAAAGATCCGGAGAACATCTCCTACGCCAAGGACATTTTCAAGTACCTGCTGATCGCCGGCATCGTCGCTTTCCTTTATCTGAAGATCATCAAGCCATCCCTGAAGACCATGTTCCCACCCAGGGAAATCGGTGGCACCAATACCGCCGAAGGGGTGGCCGGTGCCGCGGGACACGTC
>JAJXVG010000231.1 GCA_021782315.1 Pseudomonadota bacterium
CCGCAAAAAAACTGGTCGTCCAGTTCGCCGCCCTCGCCCCCCAGCGGCGCTGGCTGAAAAGCCAGCCGGACGGACAGGAACTGGACGTCGATGCCTGCGTCCGCAATCACGCCGATCGCAATTCCGGCCATACGCCGGAAGCCGGCGGTTACCTCGCCCAGGCCCGTTGCGAACGCGATCTCGCCTGCCTGCTGCTGGCCGACCTGTCGATGTCCACCGACGCCCCGATTTCCGATACCCACCGCATCGTCGATGTCATCCGCGATTCGCTGCTACTTTTTTCGGAAGCTCTGACCGCCACCGGTGACCGTTTCGGCATCTACGGCTTCTCCTCGCTACGCCGTCAGAATATCCGCTTCCATCTGCTCAAGGATTTCAACGGCAGGTACGATGCCGCCGCCCGCGCCCGCATCCTGGCCATCAAGCCCGGTTTTTACACGCGCATGGGTGCCGCCATCCGTCAATCGGCCGATATCCTGGTCGAACAGCCGGCCAGTCGGCGCTTGCTGTTGATCATCACCGACGGCAAGCCGAACGATCTCGATATCTACGACTCGCGCTACGGCATCGAGGATACTCGAATGGCCGTCCACCAAGCGCGGCGCATGGGCCTGACCCCCTTCTGCGTGACCATCGACAGCGAAGCCGGAGCCTATCTGCCCTATCTTTTCGGTCCGGCCGGTTTCTGCGTCATCCGCAAACCGGAGGAGTTGCCGCGTCGCCTGCCGCTGCTTTATGTGCAGCTTACCCGTCAGTAAGTAGTCCTGAATGAGTATTGTAAAAGGATTAGCCAAGTGCCAAGATTGATCATTAATCAACTGACATCACCCCGAATATGCATGGCAGTCACCCCATCAATATCGAAGCGCTGTTAACCCACATTCCCCTATTCAACGGGCTGATGCCGGACGAAATCGCACGCATCGCCCGCGGCACAAGGGAGATGCACGCCAGTAAGGGAGAAATCCTCTTCCACAAGGGAGATCCCTGCAACGGCTTCCACCTGCTGGTCTATGGCCAGATCAAGCTGGCCTTCACCTCCTCGCAGGGAAGCGAGAAAGTCGTCGAGATCATCAGCCAGGGGCAAAGCTTCGGTGAAGCCGTGATGTTCATGGAAAAACCCTATATCGTCTTTGCCCAGGCACTAAGCGATTCACTCCTCCTGCACATTTCCAAGGCCGCCGTCTTCGAGGAGTTGCAACGAGACCACAACCTGTGCCGCAAGATGCTGGCCGGCATGGCCATGCGTTTGCATCAACTGATGAACGACGTCGAATCCTACTCGCTGCATTCCGGCAAGCAGCGCATCATCGGCTACCTGTTGCGCGAATTGCCCGAATCGGATCAGAAAGGTCTGAACGTTGCAGTCACACTGCCAACCAACAAGGGCGTCATCGCCTCGCGTCTCAACCTGACGCAGGAACATTTCTCCCGCATCCTGCACGAATTGACCGAACTTGGCCTGATCGTGGTCGAAGGCCGGAAAATTCATATCCCTAACGTCACCAAACTGCGCCAGCACGAAGGTTGAGGCCGCCGGCGCGAAATCGAAAAAGGCGGCCGAGGCCGCCTATTTCACGTTTCATGCCATGCCCGTCCGATCAAGCGATCAGCGGAACGATGAGCAGGGCAACCAGATTGATGATCTTGATCAGCGGATTGACGGCCGGACCGGCCGTATCCTTGTAGGGGTCGCCGACCGTATCGCCGGTAACGGCCGCCTTGTGCGCATCGGAACCCTTGCCGCCGAAATGACCGTCTTCAATGTATTTCTTGGCATTGTCCCAGGCACCGCCGCCGGTCGTCATCGAAATGGCGACGAAGAGACCGGTAACGATGGTACCGACCAACAGGCCGCCCAGCGCCACCGGGCCGAGGGCAAGGCCGACGACGATGGGAACGGCGACCGGCAGGATGGACGGAATCATCATTTCCTTGATGGCGGCCACGGTCAGCATGTCCACGGCACGGGAATAGTCCGGCTTGGCCGTGCCTTCCATGATGCCCGGAATTTCCTTGAACTGACGACGAACCTCGACGACCACCGCGCCGGCCGAACGGCCCACCGCTTCCATGGCCATGGCGCCGAACAGGAAAGGAATCAGGCCGCCGATAAAGAGACCGATGATGACCAGGTGATTAGACAGGTCGAAGGTGAAAACCTTGCCCGAAACCGCTTCCAGGCCATGGGTGTAGTCGGCGAACAGGACCAGGGCGGCGAGGCCGGCCGAACCGATGGCGTAACCCTTGGTCACCGCCTTGGTGGTGTTGCCGACCGCATCCAGCGGATCGGTCACATTGCGCACCTCTTTCGGCAGTTCAGCCATTTCGGCGATGCCGCCAGCATTGTCCGTAATCGGCCCGTAAGCGTCGAGGGCAACGACGATACCGGCCATCGAGAGCATGGAGGTGGCGGCGATGGCGATACCGAACAGACCGCCCATGGAATAGGCGGCAAAGATGGCGGCGCACACCGAGAGAACCGGCAAGGCGGTTGCCTTCATCGAGACGCCGATACCGGCGATGATGTTGGTGGCGTGGCCGGTCTGGCAGGCAGCGGCAACGTGCTTGACCGGTGCATAGTCGGTACCGGTGTAATACTCGGTGATCCAGACCAGCGCGGCGGTCAGCACGAGACCGACGACCGAGCAGCCGAACATCGTCCCGGTATTGATCACCGTACCATCGGGCAGGGTTGCTCCGGCTCCGATCAACCATGAGGTGACCGGATAGTAAAAGACCAGCGCCAGGACGCCGGCGACGATCAGGCCGCGATAGAGGGCGGCCATGATCTTGCCGCCTTCGGTGGCCTTGACGAAGTAGCAACCGACAATCGAAGCGATGATCGAGACGCCGCCCAGGGCCAGCGGATAAAGGAGCAGGTTTTCGCCCAGACCGGCGGCGGTCTTGATGATAAGCGCCGCCAGCACCATGGTCGCCACCACCGTCACAGCGTAGGTCTCGAACAGGTCGGCCGCCATGCCGGCGCAATCGCCGACGTTGTCGCCGACGTTGTCGGCGATCACCGCCGGGTTGCGCGGATCGTCCTCTGGGATACCGGCTTCGACCTTGCCCACCAGATCGGCGCCGACATCGGCCCCCTTGGTGAAAATACCGCCGCCGAGACGGGCAAAGATGGAGATCAGCGAAGAACCGAAGGCCAGTCCGACCAGCGGCTCGATGACATGGTGCAGGTCCGCACCGGTGCTATTCATCGACTTGAGGAGGGCATAGTAGCCAGCGACGCCGATCAGGCCGAGACCGACCACCAGCATGCCGGTAATCGCCCCCCCCTTGAAAGCGACGTCCAGGGCCGGCGCAATCCCTTTACGGGCCGCTTCGGCCGTGCGCACATTGGCGCGCACCGAGACGTTCATGCCGATGAAACCGGCCGCTCCGGAGAGCACTGCACCGATCAGGAAACCGAAGGCGGTCAGCCAGCCAAGCTTGGGTACCAGCCCGATGACCAGGAAAAGGACGACACCGACCATCGCAATCGTCTTGTACTGTCGGCTCAGATATGCTTCCGCCCCCTCCTGGATGGCTTTGGCAATTTCCTGCATACGCTCGTTGCCGGCCGGCAACGCGAGGATCTGTCGACTGGAAACCCAGCCATACAGGACTGCCAACACGGCACAGGCTAGTGCCAGTAACAACGCTGTACTCATTACTCTCCCCTTCGTGGCTAACAAAAAATCAGACTGCGAATGCCTCCAGCTTTTTCGGCACCGAAATGTTCTTCAAGCGGACATAGTCCGGCAGGCCGTTGCGATACGGCGGCGGCTCCTCGCCTTCGATCAAGGGCTGCAGGTAGGTCCGGCAGGCATCGGTAATATGAAAACCGTCCGCCGTGATGAATTCGGGTGGCATTTTGCGCTCGACATTGGCGATTTCCGCCAGCGGCGCCTCGCCGATTTCCCAGCGATAGGGAAGATCGGCCTTGCGTTCTATGGTCGCCATCACCGCGTTCCTGCCCCGCAGGGCGAGATCGACCGCGGCCACGCCCAGGGCGTGCGCCTGTTCGAGATCGGTGCGCGAAGCCAGGTGACGGGCCGAACGCTGCAGGTAGTCGGCCAGCGCCCAGTGATATTTGTAACCGAGTTTATCCTTGATCAGTTGGGCGACCATCTGGCCGACACCGCCCAGTTGCGAATGGCCGAAAGCGTCCTTCGTGCCGGATTCGGCGATCAGCTTGCCGGCCGCATCGGACAGGCCTTCCGAAACGGCCACCGTGCAATAGCCGTATTGCTTGACGCAGGCGTCGACGCGGGCGAGAAAGCTGACCGGATCGAAGGGAACCTCGGGAAACAGCAGGATATGCGGCGACTCGCCGGCGTTTTCGGCGGCCAGGCCGCAGGCCGCCGTAATCCAGCCGGCATGGCGCCCCATGACCTCAAGCACGAAAATTTTTGTCGAGGTCCGCGCCATCGAGGCCACGTCATAGCCAGCCTCGCGAATCGAGGTCGCGACATACTTGGCGACGGAACCGAAACCCGGGCAGCAATCGGTATGGGGCAGGTCGTTATCGACCGTCTTCGGCACGCCGACGCAAACCACCGGATAACCCATCTTCTCGGCGATCTGCGACACCTTCCAGGCGGTATCCATGGAGTCGTTGCCGCCGTTGTAGAAGAAATAGCCGATGTCGTGCGCCTTGAAGACTTCGATCAGGCGTTCGTATTGCGTCCGGTGCTGTTCGAGGCTTTTC
>JAJXVG010000232.1 GCA_021782315.1 Pseudomonadota bacterium
ACACCAATTCCCTGGCAGCCATCGCCTCGATCGACTCGGTGCTGAACACCATCAACACGACGCGCGCGGTGTTCGGTGCCGGCCTGAACCGGGTGAGCAACGCCGTTTCGAACCTGCAGACCTCGGTCACCAACCAGTCAGCAGCCAAGTCCCGCATCATGGACGCCGACTTTGCCGCTGAAACCGCCAACCTGACCCGTGCCCAGATTCTGCAGCAAGCCGGCACGGCAATGCTGGCCCAGGCAAACACGATTCCGAATCAGGTTTTGAGCCTCCTGCGCTAACCGGACAGGCACTGACTGGTTCGTAAGCTATCGCCTGAGGTGCCTGGCCGGTTCGGCAGGCACCTTTTTTCAATTTGTGCCCCGTGGAGTTGAAAATGTCCATTTCCCCAATTTCCGGCAATTTCGCCCCCTCGCCGTCTTATTCGCTCCCGGTCAGCCAGGACAGTTCGACAACCGCCCCCCCCGTCGCCTCACCGGGAATCGGCTTCCAGACGGCGGCGGCTCCTCCCGTAAAGGACGTCACCCAAAGCAATAGCGGCAACAAGGAAGCCTTGAAGGACGCCGTCAAGAAAGTAAACGATTTCGTCACCTCCCAGACTTCCGATGTACAATTTTTGATTGATGAATCAACACATATTCACGTGGTAAAAGTAGTCGACGTAGCCACGCAGGATGTCATTCGTCAGATTCCAAGCGAGGAAATTCTCCAGCTTGCCAAGTCGCTGGACCGCCTGCAGGGTCTGATCGTACGCCAGAAAGCCTGACACCAATTAGGAGAATGCCATGAGCACCATTAGTTCACTGGGGGTCGGCAGCGGCCTCGATCTGGCGGGCATGCTATCCAAGATCATGGCCGTGGAATCCCTGCCGCTGACCCAGATGAGTCAGCAGTTGTCGAGCTACCAGGCCCAGGTATCCGGTCTCGGTACTGTATTGAACTACATGTCGACCCTGCAGACGAATGCCTTCAACATGGCCGATGCGACCAAAACAGACGTCTATTCGGCGACGAGTTCCAACACAGCGGTTGCTACGGCCACCGCCGCCACCGGCGCCACCGCCGGCACTTACAACATCAACGTCACCCAGTTGGCCACCGCCCAAACGCTGAGTTCGACCGCCTTCGCCAGCGGCTCTTCCGCCGTCGTCGGCACCGGCACGCTGAATATCAGTGGCGGCGGGGGAAATGCCTTCAGTGTCACGGTTGACTCGACCAACGATACACTTGCCGGCATCGCGAGCGCCATCAACTCCGCCTCGGGAAACAATGGCGTGCAGGCCACCGTGGTGACCGACACCACGGGCGCGCGGCTCGTGTTGACGGGGCTGAATACGGGGAGCGCCAACACCATCACGGTCGGCGTGACGGAAAACCCGAGCGGCTCCGGCCTGGCGCAACTTTCCACGACAAATCTGACGCAGGTTCAGGCGGCCAACAATGCGGCGCTGACGGTCAACGGCCTTGCCATTTCATCGGCCAGCAATAGTCTGTCCACCGTAATCACTGGCGTCACCGTCAATCTGAACCAGACCGGCTCGTCGGTCATCGGCGTTGCCAGGGATGCGACCGGCCCCACCAAGGTCGTCACCGACTTCGTCAATTCATATAACGCGCTGCTCAGCAGCATCAATAGCCAGACTGCCTACGATTCGACCACCAAAACAGCCGCCGCCTTGAATGGCGACACAACGGTACGCTATGCCCAACAGACGCTCTCCAATTCGTTGGTCAACACACCGGCCGGGGTTACCGGTGCTTTCCAGCACCTCTCCGATATCGGGGTCTCGGTGCAGAAGGACGGTACGCTCAGCATCGATTCGACGAAGCTGAACAACGCAATCACCACCAATTTCACGGATTTCAAGAGTTTTGTCAGCGGATTCGGCCAAGCTTACGGCACCCTGGTTTCCAATCTGACCAGCGCAACGGGCGTGATTAACAGTCACATCAGCGGCCTGAATACATCCATCACAAGCGAAAACAACGACATCACCGCCTTCCAGGATCGCCTGACCTTGATCCAGGCCCGCTACCAGGCGCAATTCACCGCACTTGACTCGCTGGTCTCCAGCATGAATGCGACCAGCTCGTACCTGACGCAGCAACTGGCAAAACTCTAACGGAGCATCGGAATGTTTGGAAATTCGGCAAATGCGATAGCCTCCTATAAAAAAGTCGAAACAGATATGGCGGTGGCCAGTTCGGATCCGCACCACCTTGTTCAACTGTTGTTCGACGGCGCCATCCAGGGCATCGCCATGGCCCGCATCCATATGGACAACGGCAATATTGCCGAAAAAGGCCGTTATATTTCGCAGGCTATCGACATCATCAACAATGGCCTGAAGACCAGCCTGAATTTCGACAGTGGCGGAGAGATCACCAGGAATCTCGACGCCTTATACAGCTACATGAGCACACGGCTCATTTTCGCCAACCTTAGAAACGATCCGGCGGTACTCGATGAAATCAGCGGTCTGCTGACGGAAATCGGTTCCGCATGGTCATCGATCACGCCCCACAAATCCAGTCCCTGAACAATGCCCGATGATCCGATCAAGATTTTTCGTCAACTCGTCGAGACTTCCAGGCAAATGGCCGAGGTGGCAGGCGGTCTGGATAGCGGGACACTGCGCTCGCTGGAACATGAACGGACATCCCTGATCGCGCGACTCCCCGACAAACTGGAAGAATTACCGATATCGGACCGGCAGGAAATTGTGGCCGGGATTCGAGAAATCCAAAAGCTTGACGGCTCTGTACACGGAAGCATCGCCCCCTGGATGGAACACATCGCCACCTTGCTTGCTCACTGCGCGCAGCCTCCCCGCAATAGCCGGCAGGCGTAGCGCGGGGAACGACGCCGATGATCCCGGCCGATCTTTCCAATCGTTTGCGACTGGTCCTCCCCGACCAGCCGACGCCGCCCCAACCGGTTCCCGCAGCACAAAAGCTGACCGATGTACTCAGCAATCTGGTGGCCGGTCAGCGAGTGATGGCGCAAATCCTGGCCGCATTGCCGAACGGCACCTATCGAGCGGTCATCAATCAACGCGACATCACCCTGGCCTTGCCGTTTTCAGCGAAAGCCGGCGACAGCATCGAACTGGAGGCAAGCGAAAGCGATGGCAAGCTGACGCTCGCTGTCGTATCGGGAAAAACATCGGGGGAAAGTGCCGGCAGCAATAATGAGTCGGCCTCCGTTTCCACGACACTGAGCTCAACGGGAAGACTGATTAGCACGCTGATCGGCGGGGTAGGCGGTGAGGGCGAAAAGGCCGCGGCGGCACCGTTGAACGACAATCTGCCGCTGACAAAGAATTTTCCGGCCAGCGGGGCGGAACTTGCGCCGGTCTTGAAAGATGCCTTGAACAAAAGCGGGATTTTCTACGAAGCCCACCAAGCCCGCTGGATTGCAGGCGAACTTCCGACCGAAACTTTATTGCAGGAGCCGCAAGGAAAAATCTCCAGGCAGGCAGTCGCCGCTTCGAATCCGCCCGCCCTCCCAATTGCCCAAAGCACGAACGGGAATGCGGCTGTTTCAACCAGCAACAGCAGCGGCGACTCCCCGGCAATTACCGCGGCCCACGGTCAGACTGAAACCCGCAGCAGCCAAGCCCCACTCGCCGGCTCGCCCGTCCCCAAGGAAATAGCGCCCATCGTCCAACAGCAACTGGATGGTCTGGCCTCCCAGAATTACGTTTGGCAGGGTCAGGTTTGGCCCGGCCAGAACATGCAATGGGAAATTTCCTCCGACCCGGAAGGATCCGCTTCGAACGATACTGAAGGCAATGCCCGCTGGCAAACCCGCTTGAAAATATCGCTGCCCACCCTGGGCAATATCGACGCCACACTGCATATCTCATCTGCCGGGAATATCGACATCAAGGTCAATACCGCGACAGAAACCGGCAACGCCTCCCTGAGCGCCGCGACCGATGGGCTGAAGAAGCAGATGGAAGCGGCCGGCCTCAACCTGCGCCAAATATTGGTCCAGCATGCCAACCCGGAGGAATGACCCTACCCGGGAGGCAATTGCCCTCGCCTACCAGCAAACGGACGCCGCACCACGAGTGGTTGCCAAAGGACGCGGGCTGATCGCAGAACAGATCATCGCGCGAGCCAAGGAACACGGGGTCTTTGTCCATGAATCGCCGGAATTGGTCGCCTTGCTGACCCAGGTAGATATCGACGAACACATCCCGCCGCAACTCTACATGGCTGTGGCTGAGCTTCTCGCCTGGCTCTACAACCTGGAAAAAAATGGCCAGCCCCCCTTGGCGTCACCGCTTTCCCGCCCCTGAGACGAACGGATGGCAGTCGGCCACATCGCATCCCGGGTGAAAATCGCACTGAAATACCGGGTCATCCTGACGCTGACCATTCTGGGCTGGCTGCCCGCCCTGGTCGCCCCCGGCGCCATGGCCCAGGGGACAACTTTTGCGACGACCGTAGGCACGGCGGTGCTCTGCCTGGATGACGTTGAGCCGGGTTTTTTCCGCAATTACATGACTGCGATCAAACCGGCCTACAAGAAGGAACAGGGAGCCTACTGGTTCAAGGCGTCAGCCGATATGTTCGGCGCGACGGTCACCGAGGTTTTTGTTAGTGACGAAACCAGCGCCTATCGCTTCGTTGGGGTTTTAACGTCATTATCGCCCGACCAGCTTGCCGAGACCGTCAATAAAGCGGC
>JAJXVG010000233.1 GCA_021782315.1 Pseudomonadota bacterium
GCAATCTGGTGCGCAGCGGCATTCATCTCATCAAGTTCTGGTTCTCAGTCAGCCAGGACGAGCAGCGCCGCCGCTTCAAGGAGCGGCAGGTGCACCCGCTCAAGCAGTGGAAGCTGTCGCCCATCGACATGGCCTCGCTCGACAAGTGGGACGACTACACCCGCGCCAAGGAGGCCATGTTCTTCCACACCGACACGGCCGATGCGCCGTGGACGGTGATCAAGTCGAACTGCAAGAAGCGGGCGCGCCTCAATGCCATGCGCTACGTCCTGCACAAGCTGCCCTATGCCAACAAGGACACCGCTCGGATCGGCAATCTCGACCCGCTGATCGTCGGCCGCGCCAACGTCGTTTACGAACGGGGCGAGCACCAGGGTTTGCCGATTCTCTAGTGCAGTGCTGCCTAGCTGATGACGTAGGAGGCGCAGCCGGTGGCGATGAGTTGGCCGGTCTCGTTCTCCAGGGTCATCTGCACCGAGGCGATGCGGCCGCCAAGCCGGGAAACCCGGCCGGTGGCCGTGAATTTCCTGCCAATGCCCTGGTGCAGGTAATCGGTGCGCAGATCGATGGTGCCGATGCGGCCAAAACGGTGGCTGACCTGTTCCGTGCTCTCGCCGTTGAATTTTTCGGCAATGGCGACGGTGGCCGCCAGGCCGCCCACGGTGTCGAGGACGGTGGCGATGACGCCGCCGTGCAGGCGACCGTGCTGGAAATGGCCGATCAGTTCCTGGCGCATGGCGAAACTGATGCGGGGCGCCGTCGGGTCGAGCGATTCGACCTTGAAGCCGAGCAGTTCGTTGAAACAGAGCCGGTGTTCGAAGACATCGCGCAGCATGGCTTCGAGGCGGGATTGCTCTTCGGGTGAGCGGCGGGGCAGGGTAGATGTTGTTGTCATGGTATCCGGCGGGCAGAAAAAGGGCGACGGGGTTGCCGTCGCCCACTGATCGCCAGTTTATCCGAACAACCGTTTTATTTCTTGCGCGGCGGCGGTACGTCGGTACAACTGCCGTGCGCCACCTCGGCCGCCATGCCCACCGTTTCGCCCAGGGTCGGGTGGGGGTGGATGGTTTTACCGATATCGACCGCATCGCAGCCCATCTCGATGGCCAGGCAGACCTCGCCGATCATGTCGCCGGCATTGGGGCCGACGATGGCGCCGCCGATGACGCGATGCGTTTCGGCATCGAAAATCAGCTTGGTGAAACCGTATTCGGCGCCGTTGGCGATGGCGCGACCGGATGCCGCCCACGGGAACTTGGCGCTTTCCACCTTGCGGCCTTCCTGCTTGGCCTGATCCTCGGTGTAGCCGACCCAGGCCACTTCCGGATGGGTATAGGCGACACCCGGAATGACCGTGGCGTCGAAGGCCGCCTTGTGGCCGGCGGCGACTTCGGCGGCGACGTGCGCCTCATGCACGGCCTTGTGGGCGAGCATGGGGTTGCCGACCAGATCGCCGATGGCGAAGATGTGCGGCACATTGGTCCGCATCTGGGCATCGACATTGATGAAGCCGCGGTCGGTGACGGCGACGCCGGCCCTGTCGGCCCCGATCTTCTTGCCGTTCGGCGCGCGGCCGGCCGCCTGCAGAATCATGTCGTAGCGCACGGCGTCGGCATTCGGCGCCCCTTCACCCTCGAACTTGACCCACAGGCCGTCGTCCTTGGCATCCACGGCGACCGTCCTGGTCTTCAGCATGATCTTGTCGAAGCGATGTGCGTTCTGCTTTTCCCAGACCTTGACCGCATCGCGGTCGGGGCCCTGCATCAGGCCATCCATCATTTCGACGACATCGACCTTGGCGCCCAGCGTCGAGTAGACGGTGGCCATTTCGAGGCCGATGATGCCGCCGCCGATGACCAGCATCTTCTTCGGCACGAAGCGCAGTTCCAGGGCACCGGTCGAATCGACGATGCGCGGGTCCTTCGGAATGAAGGGCAGATGCACGGCGGCCGAGCCGGCGGCGATGATGCATTTCTGGAACTTGACGATCTTTTTGGCGCCGGTTTTGTCCTGGCCGCTGCCGTCGGTGACTTCGACCTCGATGTGGTGCGGGTCGAGGAAGGTGCCGAAACCGCGCACGATGTCCACCTTGCGGCCCTTGGCCATGCCGGCCAGGCCGCCGGTCAGCTTGCCGACGACCTTTTCCTTGTGGGCGCGCAGCTTGTCGATGTCGATGCCCGGGGCGGCGAAGCTGACGCCGAGATCGGCCATGTGACCGGCTTCGTCCATGACCGCCGCGACGTGCAGCAGGGCCTTGGACGGAATGCAGCCGACATTGAGGCAAACGCCGCCGAGGGTGGCGTAGCGTTCGACGATGACCGTCTTCATGCCGAGGTCGGCCGAGCGGAAGGCGGCCGAGTAGCCGCCGGGGCCGGCGCCGAGGACGAGCATCTCGCACTCGATGTCGGCACCGCCGGCATGGCTGCCGGCAACCGGCGCAGCGGCCGGAGCAGCGGCGGGAGCGACCGGGGCGGGTGCGGCTGCCTGCGGCGCCGGAGCAGCCGCCGCAGCGCCGGCTTCGACCTTGATCAGCAAGGAGCCTTCGGCCACCTTGGCGCCGAGTTGGACGAGCACTTCCTTGACGATGCCGGCCACCGGCGACGGCACATCCATCGTCGCCTTGTCCGATTCCAGCGTGCAGATCGCGTCATCGACCTGGATGCTGTCGCCGACCTTGACGAACAGGTCGATGATCGGCACCTCGGCGAAATCGCCGATATCGGGGACTTTGACTTCCTGCAGATTGCTCATGCTCATTCCCCTTTACAGCGCCACTCGGCGGAAATCGGCCAGCAACTGGGCGATATAGACATTGAAGCGGGTGGCCAGCGCGCCGTCGATGACGCGGTGATCGGCGGTCAGCGACAGCGGCAGGATGAGGCGCGGCACGAAGGCCTTGCCGTCCCATACCGGCTTCATGGCCGACTTGTTGACACCGAGAATGGCGACTTCCGGAGCATTGACGATGGGCGCGAAGTAGGTGCCGCCGATACCGCCCAGGCTGGAAATGGTGAAGCAGGCGCCGGACATGTCGGCCGGCTTGAGCTTGCCGTCGCGGGCCTGTTTGGCCAGATCGCCGGATTCCTGCGCCAGTTCGAAAACCGACTTCTTGTCGACATTCTTGACCACCGGAACGACCAGACCGTTCGGCGTGTCGGCGGCGAAGCCGATGTTGAAATATTTTTTCAGCACCAGGTTGTCGCCATCGAGCGAGGCGTTGAATTCCGGGAATTTCTGCAGGCCCTTGACGCAGGCCTTCATCAGGAAAGCCAGCATGGTCAGCTTGGTGCCGCCGCCCTTTTCGTTTTCCTTGTTGAGCAGCACGCGGAAGGCTTCGATATCGGTGATGTCGGCATCTTCGTGATAGGTCACGGCCGGGATCATCACCCAGTTGCGCGACAGGTTCTGGCCGGAAATCTTCTTGATGCGCGACAGCGGCTTGACCTCGATTTCGCCGAACTTGGCGAAGTCGACCTTCGGCCAGGGCAGCAGGTCGAGTACGCCGCCGCCGACCACGCCGCCGGGAGCGGCGGCGGCCGGCCCGGCCACGGCGCCGGACATCACGCCCTTGACGTACCTGGTCAGGTCTTCCTTGACGATGCGGTTCTTCGGGCCGGTGGCCGGCACCTTGTTCAGGTCGACGCCGAGTTCGCGGGCATAGGCCCGGACCGACGGCGAAGCGTGAACCTTGGCGCCGGCCGCCAGGGCCGGTGCCAGAGCGGCCGGTGCGGCGACTGGCGCAGCGGCAACCGGGGCAGCCGCCGTAACCGGCGCCGGGGCAGCGGCCTGGGGAGCGCTGGCCGGGGCCGAGGCTGCGGTTTCAACCTTGATCAGGACAGCGCCTTCGCTGACCTTGGAGCCGAGTTGGACCAGCACCTCCATGACGGTGCCGGCGACGGTCGACGGGACGTCCATCGTCGCCTTGTCGGATTCGAGGGTGGCGATGGCGTCGTCTACCTTGATCGTGTCGCCGACCTTGAAGAAGAGGTCGATGACCGGCACGTCGGAGAAGTCGCCGATATCCGGTACCTTGACTTCGACCACGCCGCCGCCGACGGCAGGTGCGGCGGCAGGCGGAGCAGCGGCCGGGGCCGGTGCAGCCGTCGGTGCTGCCGCCTGGGCGGCCTGAGACGGCGCAGCCGCAGCGGCGCCGCCCGTTTCGACCTTGATCAGCAGCGCGCCTTCGCCGACCTTGGCGCCGAGCGAGACGAGTACTTCCTTGACGATGCCGTCGACGGTGGACGGCACGTCCATCGTCGCCTTGTCGGATTCGAGGGTGACGATGGCGTCGTCAACCTTGATGCGGTCGCCGACCTTCACAAACAGTTCGATGACCGGAACGCTGTCGAAATCGCCGATATCGGGGACTTTGACTTCAATGATTTGGCTCATGTTGTCTCTCCCTTAAACGCTCAGCGGATTCGGCTTGTTCGGGTCAAGTGCGTACTTGACCAGGGCGGCGGCGACGACTTCACGCTTGATTTCGCCTTTGTCGGCCAGCGCCTTGAGGGCGGCCAGGGTGACCCAGTGGCGATCGACCTCGAAGTGATGGCGCAGCTTCTCCCGGGTGTCCGAACGGCCGAAGCCGTCGGTGCCCAGCGTGACATACGATGCCTTGACGAAGGGGCGAATCTGCTCGGCGTAGAGCTTGATGTAATCGGTCGAAGCGATG
>JAJXVG010000234.1 GCA_021782315.1 Pseudomonadota bacterium
TGCCGAGAGAAAGCACAGGCACAACAATGCGCAGCAAACAAACGGCAAGCCCAGGCCGCAAACTCGAAATACGCTGGGGCATCGGCACCCTTGTCGCCGTCGCACTCTGGCTCCTGCTGTATTCCTGTTTGGCAGCGCTGGCCGACCTGGCCATCGCGCTTCTCGGACTGAGTCGCGAGACGGCACTGGGCGAGGCCCTTCACTTCTTTTTCTTCGATACGCCCAAGGTTCTGCTCTTGCTGACAGGCATCGTCTTCGTCATGGGCATCGTGCAGACTTTCTTCGCCCCGGAACGCACGCGGGCGCTTCTTTCGGGCAAGCGAACGGGTATCGGCAACATCCTGGCCGCCCTGCTCGGCATCGTCACCCCCTTCTGCTCATGCTCAGCGGTGCCGCTTTTCATCGGCTTTCTCTCGGCAGGCATCCCGTTGGGGATTACCTTCTCCTTCCTGATTTCAGCGCCCATGGTCAACGAGGTCGCACTGGCGCTGCTGTTCGGCATGTTCGGCTGGAAGGTCGCCGCGCTCTATCTCGCCCTGGGCCTGTCGGTAGCCATCGTTTCAGGTCTGGTCATCGGTCAAATGAAAATGGAAGGCCATCTCGAGGACTGGGTCCGGGCCATTCAGGCCCGCACCGAGCAGGGCTACGAGAGCGAAGCGATGACATGGGTAGAGCGCGGCGAGGCCGGTCTCGCTCATATCAGGGAAATCGTCGCCAAGGTCTGGCCCTACGTCATGGCCGGCATTGCCGTCGGCGCCGGTATTCACGGTTACGTACCGGAAGATTTCATGGCCTCGTTCATGGGCAAGGATGTCTGGTGGGCTGTACCGGCAGCCGTCGCGCTGGGTGTGCCGATGTACAGCAACGCCGCCGGCATCATTCCGGTAGTCGAGGCGCTCATCGGCAAAGGCGCCGCCCTGGGTACCGTCCTCGCCTTCATGATGAGCGTCATCGCATTGTCGGCCCCGGAAATGATCATTCTCCGCAAGGCCTTGAAGCCCCGGCTCATCGCCACCTTCGCCGCTGTCGTAGCCAGCGGCATCCTCCTCGTCGGTTACGTTTTCAACGCGGTTTTATAGGAAAGACAGCATGAAACAGGTCAAGGTACTGGGCACCGGCTGCGCCAAATGCAAGGCGCTGGTCGACATGGTCAAGCAAGCATCCGAACAGGGCGGCATCGCCATCGAACTGGAAAAGGTCGAGGACATGGCCAGGATCGTGGCTTACGGCGTGCTGGGAACGCCCGCCCTGATGATCGACGGCAAGGTGGTTCACAGCGGCAGTTTGCCCGATCCGAAGAAAATCGCCGCCTGGCTACAGGGCAACTGAATCAGCCCCCCGGTGGCGACGGGGGAATCCGCATGCAGCGCCCCGTTCCCACGGCCGCGACCGATTCGGGAAGGAATTCAAGCCGGCGTGTTGAGCAGACGCACTTCGCGCTGCGGGAAGGGGATGACCACGCCCTGTTCCTTGAAGGCCTGCCAGATGGCGAAATTGATGTCGGAAATGATGTTGAGCTTGCCCTCTTCCGGGTCGGCGATCCAGAAACCCAGTTCGAGATTGATGCTGCTGTCGCCGAACTCCTTCAGGAATACCTTGGGTGCCGGCGTCTCCAACGCTCGCGGATGGGCGACGGCGGCTTCGGTCATAAGACGCACCGCCAGGTCGAGATCGCTGTCGTAAGCGACGCCGACCGTCGTCGCCAGCCGCAGTTGTGCATTCGAATAGGTCTGGTTCTGCACCGTGCTGCTGATCAGCGTTTCGTTCGGCACGATGAATTCAATGCCGCCAGGATGCTTGAGTACGGTGTAGCGCGTCGTGATCTGGGTGACTTCCCCGCTGTCGCTGCCAACCTGAACGATATTCCCGATGCTGAGCGAACGGTCGAGCAGGATGATGAAACCCGAGACATAGTTGCTGGCGATCTTCTGCAGGCCCAAACCGAGCCCGACGCCGAGGGCGCCGGTGAATACCGAGAGCGCCGTGATATCGATGCCGACCAGGGACATGCTGCTCAGGATGGCAATCACAGTCAACCCGGCCTTGGCGATGCGAACACCGACCATGCGCAGGTTCATGTCGAGGGTTTGCATGCGCATCAGCCTGGCCTCGATGACGCTGGCGACCCACAGCGCAAAGACCACGGTCAGGAAAATGGTGGCGATGCCGCGCAGCACGATCCATAGATCGATGCGCTGCTTGCCGATGTGAAAATCGACCTGCTCCATGGCGTCGATGACATAGGGCGCAAGGTCGGTGATGTAGAGGGCCAGCCAGCTCCAGACGACGACGGCGATGATACGCTCCCAGGCGGCCAGCCAGTCGGCTTTCGGAAAGGCCTGGCGAAGCACCAGGATGACGCTGCGCACCAGCGCCAGCGAACCGAACAGCGGCATGGCCAGTTTGAACAGATTGAGGTGGATCAGCGACCCCATGGTGGCGACGGCGATCCCGGTCAGCAGCGTGCCGGTCAGAGGAAAAACCAAGTGGGTGCCGGCTTCCGACAAACGGCCACCGGCGTCGGGGCGTCTCCGCCACCAGCGGGCGACGAGCATGGCAATGGCGATGCAGACGAACAGCGCCACCACCTGCCAGATGAAACCCGGGTCGCCGAAATCCGCCAGCAGTTCGTTGATCAGATGCAGGGCCTGGTTTTTTTCTGTCATATTTTCCTGTCCAGTGCGGCGGCGAAGAAGCCGTCGGTATTGTGCCGGTTGGGCAGCAGGCGCAGCATGTCACCGCTACAGGCGATGCCTTGCCTGGCGAGGATGGCCTCGGCCGGACTCAACGCGAAATCGGGGTGTTTGGCGAGAAAGGCGGCGACGATTTCATCGTTTTCCGCCCCCAGCAGGCTGCAGGTGGCATAGACCAGACGGCCGCCGGGACGGACCAGGGTCGCCGCCGCATCGAGGATAGCGGCCTGCTTGCCGGTCAGTTCGAGGACCGAGGCCTCGTCCTGGCGCCATTTCAGATCCGGGTTGCGGCGCAGGGTTCCGAGGCCCGAACAGGGCGCATCGACCAGCACGCGGTCGGCCTTGCCTGCCAGGCGCTTGATCTTGGTATCGCGCTCGTGCTCGATGCGGGCCGGATGCACATTGGACAGGCCGGAACGGGCCAGGCGCGGCTTCAGGTTGGCCAGGCGCCTGTCGGAGACGTCATAGGCATACAGGCGGCCGGTGTTGCGCATCAGGGCGCCCAGCAGCAGGGTCTTACCGCCGGCGCCGGCGCAGAAATCGACGACCATCTCGCCGCGCTTCGGTTCGAGCAGAAAACCGAGCAGTTGGCTGCCTTCGTCCTGCACTTCGACAGCGCCCTCGATGAAGAGCGGATGCTTGGCCAGCGCAGGTTTGTCGCGCAACCGGACAGCAATCGGCGACAGCGGCCCGGGCATGGCAGCGATGCCGTCGGCGGCGAACCTGGCCAACACCTCTTCGCGACTGGATTTCAGCGTATTGACGCGGAGGTCGAGCGGCGCCGGCTGGTTGAGTGCGCCGGCCAGGGCCAACACCTCTTCCGCGCCAAACTGGGCGGCAAGGCGCTCGTACAGCCAGTCCGGCAGGTCGCAGCGGACAGCGGGCGGCAGATTTGCTTCCGGCATGGCCTTGGCGGCGGCCAGCCATTCTTCCTCGCTGGCCTTCAGCACCGGGGCCAGTTCGCGCTGGCTCCAGCCGCGGGTGACGGCCAGGGCGACCAGCAGGCGGCGACGATCGGACAATTTGCCGGCGCAGCGTGCTTCCAGGCTACGCCCACGACGCAGCACGGCAAAGACCGTTTCGGCGACGAAGGCGCGGTCGGCGTGGCCGAGTTGACGATGCTCGCGAAAATAACGCGAAACGACGGCGTCGGCCGGGTAATCGAAACGCAACAACTGGCCGAGTACGGCTTCGGCGTGGGCAAAGAGGGCTGGCGTGAAGCGGGCTTTCATGGCGATCCTATTTCTGTGGCGACCTGTTCGAAGATGTCGCCTTTTTTATCGGTATAGCGAATTTTAACCGGCAGCCGGTCGCGATCGAGCGCAATCCAGATTTCGGTGACGGTATCGCCCGTGGCGCGCAGGTGTAGCGTGCGGAAATGACCGGCAGGGATATCGAGGTCCTCTTCGCCAAGTGCATCGAGCGCGAAGCGGTCGTACTTCTTGCCGTTAACCACACCGACCGTCACACCGTTTTCCGGCCTTTTCAGGTAAGCCAACTGGTAATTGAGCGACAGGATATCCTGTGTCCCCGGCGTCACCGGCTCGATATTGCCGCTGCGCGACAGGCGGACCTCACCGGCCGGCCAGCTGAAATCGGCGTTTTCGTTGGCATCCCGGCCGTTCTTGCGCGTCCGATAGCTATCGGGCCGCAGACCGCCGGCGACCAGCCGCCCGCTGCTTTCGTTCTCGAAAAGCAGCGGCTTGAACAGTGCGGCGATACCGACGGTCTCGGTCATGCCGCTCAGGCGATAACGGCCGTCCGCGGTAAATTCCCAGTGGTGTTCGGCGCGCCCGACCTGAAAACCACGCGTCCCGTAATAAATCACGAAACGGATCGTACCGGCGGATGGCAACAGCGGCTTGGCCGCCGGTTGTACAGGCGTGGAAGGCTGGCTCGCGGGGGGGGGCTCGGCGAAGGTCGGCAAGTCCGGCACCGTTTCGGGCGGTTTATCCTCGATGG
>JAJXVG010000033.1 GCA_021782315.1 Pseudomonadota bacterium
TTCTGACTGACAACAGGGGAGACCGAGCATGCACAAACTGCTGGATATCCTGGCTTCTGGCGTCCACGACGCCAAGAACCAGCTCTTCATCGCCGAATCGATGATCGCCGCCAGCGAAGCGGCGCACGGCATCGCCATGGGCGAAGCGCGCTACGCCATCGAAAGCGCGGCCAATCGCCTGTCGCGGACGCTGGCCGCCTACCACCTCTTGCGCCACGATGCCTCTGCCGCCGTCATGCCATCCATCGTCAGCGATATCTGCGACGAGGTCCTGCTTGCCCAGCAAAAACACCTGGCCCTGCGCAACATAGCCCTCACCGCCGATTGCATCGTCCTCGACGAATGGCCGCTCGACCGGGACCTGATCACCGACATGCTCAACAACGCCGTCCAGAATGCCGGTCGCTACGCCCGCCGTGCGGTTCGTCTGAGCGCCGCGATCGACGACGGCTGGCTTTGTCTTTGCGTCGAAGACGATGGCCCCGGTTTCGCCACCCTGCCACCCGAACAGGGGACCGGCCTGATGGTGGCCGAGCGTCTGGCTCGCTTGCACGCGCACCACGGCCGGCAGGGCAAGCTGCGCCTGGACAACGGCAGCACGCTGGGCGGCGCCCGTTTCGAGCTTCGCCTGCCATAATGCCCGACTACAGCAAGAAGCGTTTTCTCGTCATCGACGATCAACCGCAGGCCCGCGATGCCCTGCGTACCATCGCGCAGCAACTGGGTGCCTTTTCAGTCGAATTCGCCGCCAATTACCAGGACGCGATCTTCCGCATCCGCAACAACACGCCGGACATCATTCTCTGCGACTACATGCTCGGCGAAGGACGCTCGGGGCAACAGCTGCTGGAGGAACTGCGCCGCTTCAATCTGCTTCCCGACGAAACGATATTCATGATGGTGACCGGCGAGCAATCCTACGAACAGGTAGTCTCCGCCGTCGAACTGATTCCCGACGACTACATCATCAAACCCTTCTCGCCGGACAAGCTGCTGCTCCGTCTCGACCGCATCGTCGCCAAGAAACTTTTTTTTGCCGGCTATTACCGCGAAAAGCGCAAGCAGGAGTACGCCAACGCCCTGGCCATACTCGAGGCCCAGCGCGACAGCGAGGCCGGCCGCCCCTATCGTTTCGAAATCCTGCGCCAGCGGGCCGAAGTCTATCTCGCCAGCGGCGATCTGAAATCGGCCGAAACGGCCTACCGCAGCATTCTGGAAACCTACGAATTCCCGTGGGCGCGGGCCGGCGTTGCCCGCAGCCTGCACAAGCAGAACCGACTGCAGGAGGCACGCAGCGAAATCGACCGGGTGGTCGCCGCCACACCGCACTTTTTCGATGCCGGCGACCTCAAGGCCAGCATCTGCATGGCACAGGGCGAGCACGCCGAGGCCCAGCAGATTCTCGACGACATGGCCAGGAAAACCCCCCGCAACTATGTCCGCAAACGCCTGCTGGCCGAAGCCGCCACGCTGAACGGCGACACCGAAGCGGCGCTGGCCGCGATGGCCGACGTCATCGCCAACGACACCATGCCGGGCGCCATTTCAGTCGAAGACCGCCTGGCCGCCGCGCGCAGCCATGTCAACGCCGGCGACAAGATCACCGCGGAAAAAGTACTGCTCGGCCTGCGCGACACCGAAGTCCAGAAGATGGATCTGGCCGAGCAGGCCAGCTTCGCCGCGCTGCTCGCCATCAGTTCGCTGGAAAAGGGCAAGATCCGCTTCGCCGGCCTGCGTCCCGCCATGCTCAACACCGACTTCGACGCCGTCCACCGCGTCGATATCATGTCTGCCGCTCTCAGCCTCAACGATCGGGAACTGGCCGACCGGCAAGCGGAACAGCTGATGACCGGTCCCGATGCCAAGAAAGTATTCGGCAAATTACGCGCACAGTACGCCTTGCACGGCAGGGAAATGGACCTGCGTGAAATCCAGCGCCAGGTAGCGTTCAAGCGCATCAAGCAGGAAGAAACGCCGGCTACGGGCTAACCCCGCCGCCCGACCCTCGCTCAGGCGGCCGGGCAGCGCGGCAGCAGGGCATCCATTTTCTGCCAGTCCAGGGCCGCCTCGACCGAATCGGCCAGGCGGTCGAGATCGGCCTCGCGACGGGCGGCGAAATCGACCTGCGCGCTTTCCGTCATGCCCGCCCAGGCAAGCAGGGCGGTCAGGGCTTCGGGGTGGTCGAAGAGGCCGTGGCAGTATGTGGCGAAAATCTGGCCGTCCGCCGAAATGGCGCCGTCGCGACGACCGTCGGCCAGTTCGACGGCGCTCGCCGCCAGGCCGGCGCCTCGCGTCACGCCGAGGTGGATTTCGTAACCGGTCATGGCCGGACGGCCCGGCAAAACCAGGTGGCCGCTCACGTTCCGCAACTGCTTTTCGGCTTCGAGCCTGGTGTCCACCGCCAGCACGCCCAGCCCCGGTGTGCTGCCCGGCTTGCCTTCCAGCCCTTGCGGATCGTCTATCCTTTCCCCGAGCATCTGGTAACCGCCGCACAGGCCAATCACCTTGCCGCCGTAGCGCAGATGCTTGCGGATGGCAGCCGCCCAGCCCTGCTCGCACAGCCAGCCGAGATCGGCGCACACCGCCTTGGAACCCGGCAGGACGATCAGATCGGCGGCCGGCGGCGTTTCACCCGGGCCGATCCAGCAAAAATCGACCTCGGGATGCAGGCGCAGCGGATCGAGGTCGTTATGGTTGGAAACGCGGGGGTAGGCCGGGGCGACGACCTTCAGTCTCGCCGTCTTTTTCCCGTCTATCCTGGCCGTCGCGATGGCATCCTCGGCATCCAGCATGAGGCCGTGCAGATAGGGCAAAACGCCGAGCACCGGTTTGCCGGTGCGCTCCTCCAGCCAGCTCAGACCGGATTCGAGCAGGCCGATGTCGCCGCGAAAGCGATTGATCACAAAGCCCTTGACCCGGTTCCGCTCGGATGGCGAAAGCAGTTCGAGGGTGCCAACCAGATGGGCGAAGACGCCGCCCCGGTCGATGTCGGCGACGATGACCACCGGGCAGTCGACCGCCTCGGCGAAGCCCATGTTGGCGATGTCGCGCGACCGCAGGTTGATCTCGGCCGGCGACCCGGCACCTTCGACGACGACGCATTCGTATTGCGTCGTCAGGCGTCGCCAGGAGGTGAGCACCGCCTCCATCGCCCGCGGCTTGTAGGCGTGGTAATCGCGGGCATTGAGATCGAGCGCGACCCGGCCGTGAATGATGACCTGGGCCTGCCTGTCGGTCGTCGGCTTCAACAGCACCGGATTGAAATCGGTGTGCGGCGGCAGGCCGCAGGCCAGTGCCTGCAAGGCTTGCGCCCGGCCGATCTCGCCGCCGTCTACGGTCACCGCCGAATTCAGCGCCATGTTCTGCGGCTTGAACGGCGCGACGCGCACGCCGCGACGCTTCAGGATACGGCACAGGGCGGCGACCAGCGTCGATTTGCCGGCGTCGGAGGTCGTACCTTGGACCATCAGGGAGATACAGGACATGGCGAGCAGAAGTGTCAAAAGTCGGCAATTATGGCACCATCGGCCCTGTCCGATTTATTTCGGTCAGCTATCCCCGGGTGCCGTTCAATTCGCCATGAACGGAGAATCGGGAAGGCGGTGAAATTCCGCCACGTGCCCAACGCTGTTAGGAGGACGGGCGATGCCGTTGCCACTGGCGCAAGCCGGGAAGGCGCATCGCCGGGTTGATTCCAAGTCAGAAGACCGGCCCGGGGGGATCGTTCATGGCTGCATGGTCAGGCAGCCGCCATTTTTCCAGAAGGGGAATCCATGGAAAACCCAACTGCGCCCCAGGCGCAAGCCTTCTCCGCTGCCGACCGGGCAGCGGTGTACCAAGCCATCTTCAGCCGCCGCGATGTGCGCGGCCAATTCCTGCCGACACCGGTACCCGACGACCTGCTCGGCCGCGTCCTGATGGCCGCCCACCACGCGCCCTCGGTCGGCTTCATGCAGCCCTGGAACTTCTTGCTGGTCCGCTCGGACGAGGTCAAGCAGCGCGTCCACGACGCCTTCGCCGAGGCCAACGCCGAAGCGGCGCTGATGTTTCCCGATGCCAAGCGCGAGATCTACAGCAAATTCAAGCTGCAGGGCATCGTCGAATCGCCGATCAACCTGTGCATCACCTGCGACCGTTCGCGCAGCGGCCCGGTCGTCATCGGCCGCACCCACATGCCGACGATGGACCTCTACTCCAGCGTCTGTGCCGTGCAGAACCTTTGGCTGGCGGCGCGGGCCGAAGGACTGGGCGTCGGCTGGGTAAGCATTTTCCACGAAAAGGCGCTGCAGGAAGCGCTCGGCATCCCGCCGCACATCGTCCCCATCGCCTATCTGTGCATCGGCTACGTCAGCCATTTCAAGGACAGGCCGGAGCTGGAAAAGGCCGGCTGGCTGCCGCGTCTGCCGATCAAGGATCTCGTCTATTTCGAGCAGTGGGGCGACGCCGACCTTGACCAAAACAGCGGCCTGAGCGCGGCATTGGCCGAAATGCAGGCGGCCATCCAGGAAAAGGGCGTATTCCCGAAATGAGCCCCGGCTTCGATGCCCTTGCCATGCCGCTGGCCGCCTTGGGCGCCGTCGTGCTCGACCGGCTGCTCGGCGAGGCATCGCGCTGGCATCCGCTGGTCGGCTTCGGCCGGCTGGCCGCCGGCATCGAACGTCGCTTCAACCGGCGCAGCCGGGCTGGCGGCCTGTTCGCCTGGCTGCTCGCGGTCGGCCCCTGGGTAGCACTGGCCTTCTGGCTGCGCCCGGCCGCCCCCTTCGTCATCGACCTGCTCCTGCTCTATTTCGCCCTCGGTGCGCAGAGCCTGTGCGAGCATGCCGAAGCCATCGCCCGGCCCTTGCAGGCGGGGCACCTGGACGAAGCGAGGCAACGGGTCGGCCGCATCGTTTCGCGGGCGACCTCGTCGCTCGACGCATCCGGTGTGGCCAGGGCCGGGGTCGAATCGGTCCTGGAAAACGGCAACGACGCCATTTTCGCCACCCTGTTCTGGTTCGCCCTGCTCGGCGGCCCGGGCGCCCTGCTCTTCCGGTTGGCCAACACGCTGGATGCGATGTGGGGCTACCGTACCGAACGCTACAATCTGTTCGGCCGCTTCGCCGCCCGTCTTGACGATGGGCTGAACTGGCTTCCGGCCCGCCTCACCGCCCTGACCTACGCACTGCTCGGCCACACCCGCGATGCACTGGCCTGCTGGCGGACGCAGGCGCCGGCCTGGGACAGCCCGAACGCCGGGCCGGTCATGTCGGCCGGCGCCGGCAGCCTGGGCGTGCAGCTCGGCGGCGCGGCGATTTATCACGGCCAGGAGGAAACACGGCCCCTCCTCGGCATCGGGCCGCCCCCGGCGGCGGCCGACCTCGGCCGGGCGGTCGGCCTGATCCGGCGCAGCCTGTGGCTGTGGCTGGCCGTATTTTTCGCGATTGGATACTGGCATGCTTGAACACGGCGGCCGCCTGCGCGCGGCGGCGGCGCACTACGATATTCCGCTGACCGACTGGCTGGACCTGTCGACCGGCATCAATCCCGAATGCTGGCCGGTGCCGCAACTGCCGACCGATGCCTGGCATCGCCTGCCGGAGAGCGACGACGGCCTGGAAGCCGCCGCCGCGGCCTACTACGGCAATGCCGGTCTGCTGCCGGTGGCCGGTTCGCAGGCCGCCATCCAGTTGTTGCCGACCCTGCTGCCGCGTGCCGCCGTCGCCTGCATCTCGCCGATCTACAACGAACACCCGCAGGCCTGGCAGCGGGCCGGGCACAAGATTCGTTTTTTGCAAAATGCCATGCTGCCCCGCGCCCTGGCCGCAGCGACGCCTTACGTCCTGCTCTGCAATCCGAACAATCCGACCGGCCATCGCCATCCTCACGACCTGGCGGTCGACGCCGCCAGGCAGCTGAAAAAACGCGGCGGCTGGCTGATCGTGGACGAAGCCTTCATCGACCCGACCCCGGCCGAGAGCCTGACCCCGCTGGCCGGCACCGACGACGCGCCCAACCTGATCGTCTTCCGTTCGCTGGGCAAATTTTTCGGACTGGCCGGGGCGCGCGTCGGCTTCATTTTCGCGGCGCCGGACATTCTGGCCCGCATGAGCGATGCCATGGGCCCGTGGACCGTCAGCGGCCCGGCCCGCACCGTCGCCCGCCTGGCGCTGCAGGATGGCGACTGGCAGAAAGCGGCGCGGCCTCGCCTGCAAGCTGCAGGCGAACGCCTGCACCGATTGCTGGCGCCGCTCGGCGAGGTCAGATCGACCACCCTCTTCGCCACGCTGAGCCACACCCATTGCACCGAACTGCACGACAGCCTGGCCCGCCGGGGCATCCTGACCCGCCATTTCGATCCGCAGGCCCTGCTGCGCTTCGGCCTGCCCGGCGATGAAGCCGGCTGGCAGCGCCTGGCGGCAGGCCTCGCCGCCTGGCAAGAGCCATGACCTTGCGCCTGCTGTCCTGCCTGGCTATCGCCTTCGCATTGTCGGCCGGCGCATGCGCCGAAGTGACGGTCAAGGACGATAGCGGCCGGACGGTCCGCCTCCAGGCGCCGGCCAGACGCATTGTCGCCCTTGCCCCGCACGCTGTCGAAACCCTTTTCGCCGCCGGCGCCGGCGACCGACTGGTCGGAGCCGTCGATTACAGCGACTTTCCGCCGGAAGCCAAAAAAATCCCGCGTGTCGGCGGCTATTCGCGCATCGATCTCGAAGCCGTCGCCGCCTTGAAACCGGACCTCGTCGTCGCCTGGGAAAGCGGCAACGACGCGACTCAGCTCGACAAGCTCAGGGCCCTCGGCCTGACGGTCTATGTCTCGCAGCCGAACACCATCGACAGCATCGCCGATCAACTCGACCGCCTGGGCCGCCTGGCCGGCACCGAAGCGGTCGCCGGCGCCGCCGCCGAGCGCTTCCGCAAGCGCCTGGACAGCCTGCGCCACGCCAATGCCGGAAAACCCAAGGTCCGCGTTTTCTACCAGATATGGAAAGCGCCGCTGATGACCGTCGGCGGCCCGCAAATCATCAGCGATGCCATCCGGATCTGCGGTGGCGACAATGTATTTGGCCATCTCCGACAGATGGCGCCCAATGTCACCGTCGAAGCCGTCATCGCGGCCGATCCCGAAGCCATCGTCGCCGGCGGCATGGGCGATGCCCGGCCGGCATGGCTGCACGACTGGGATTCATTGACGCGGATGACGGCGGTCAAGCGAGACAATCTCTTCCACCTCGACCCGGACATCATGCAGCGCCACACGCCGCGCATCCTCGACGGCACCGAACGGCTGTGCGCCGACCTCGACATGGCCCGCAGCCGGAGACCCGCCCAATGAGCCGCATACCACGGCGCATCGTCTGCCTGACGACGGAGACCGTCGAGGTCCTTTACGCCCTCGGCGAGCAGGACCGCATCGTCGGCATCTCTGGCTACACCGTACGCCCCCCCGAAGCACGCAAGGAAAAACCCAAGGTTTTCGCCTTTACCAGCGGTGACATCGAGCGCATTCTCGCCACCCGGCCCGACCTGGTACTCACCTTCTCCGACCTGCAAGGCGAGATAGCACGCGATCTGATCAAGGCCGGCATTCCCGTCCATGCCTTCAACATGCGCAGCGTCGAAGACATTCTCGGCATGGTCGACATGCTCGGCCGTCTGGTCGGGGCGCAGGAGAAGGCCCTGGCCATGATCGCCGGTCTCGAGGCTCAAATCGAAAACGCCCGCAGCATTGCCGGCAAGCGCCTGAGCGGAGGCGGCAAAAGGCCGCGGGTCTATTTCGAGGAATGGGACGAACCGCTGATCAGCGGCATCCGCTGGGCCTCCGAACTGATCGAAATCGCCGGCGGTGAGGATATCTTCGCCGCCCGGTCCCACTCCCCGCTGGCCCGGGACCGCCAACCGACTTCCGACGAAATCGTCGCACTCGCCCCCGATATCATCATCGGTTCGTGGTGCGGCAAGCATTTCCGCCCCGGGCGGGTGGCCGCCCGTCCCGGCTGGAGCGACATTCCGGCAGTCCGCAACGGGCAGATCCATGAAATCAAGTCGGCTGTCATCCTGACGCCCGGACCGGTCGCCATCAGCGAAGGTTTGCCGCAATTGCTCGACATTTTTGATCTGTGAAAAGGCTATATCCTGTCTGCTGCCTATAATGACCATTCAACCCTGAGGATGAACGCCATGAAAATCATCGCCCCGCTGCTTGTCCTGAGTCTCTGTGCTATCGGCAACAGCAGTGCCGCAGCCGACGAAGGTGGCGAAGCCATCCAGGCCATGGGCCGCCTCAACGGCATTGCCCTCGCCTGCCAGCAGCCGGCCCTGGTCAGCCGTGCCCGCAACGCGGTCATCACGACCGCCCCGAAGACCCGCGGCAATGGCGAAGTTTTCGAAACCGCCACCAATGCCGCTTTCCTTGAACAGGGAAAAAGTGGGAACTGCCCCGATGCAGCAAGCCTGTCCAAGGAGATAGCCACCGTCGAAAAGCGCCTGCAAGAGAGTTTTGCCGCACCGAGATGATCCGCCTTGCCGCCCTCCTGTTCGCCCTGCTCTGCGCCGGGCCTGTTTCCGCCCAGGCGTCCCAAGCCCTTGGCCTGCTAAACCAGGCAGATCAAGGCATCATCCCGCGCTACCTGCTACAGGACCCCAACGGCCGCTCCGTCACCAACGAGGATTTCCGCGGCCGTTTCCAGCTCATTACCTTCGGTTACACCTATTGTCCCGACATCTGCCCGACGACGCTGGTCGACATGGCGGAGATTCTCAAGCAACTGGGTGACCGGGCGGCCAAGGTCCAGCCCATCTTTATTTCTGTCGATCCCGACCGCGATACCGGCGCCGTCCTGAAAAGCTACACCGAATTCTTCGATGCCCGCATCCTCGGCCTCACCGCCTCGCCGGCCCTGGTCCGGCGTGCCGCAGACAATTTCAAGATCCGCTACGCCAAGATCAGCGAACCTGGCGCCGAGCCCGGTCGATATAGCGTCGACCACTCGGCCGGCATGATCCTCCTCGGCCCGGATGGCGCCTTTATCAGGAAATTCGCCTACACCGCACCGGCCGCCGAAATCGCCAAGCGGATCGAGGCCGATATCGATCGGCATTAGAGCGTATTCGCTCGACATTGCTTCGCCATAATGCCTCGGGCAATATGCGGGAAATGTCCCTTTTCCCCCGCTTCGTCCTCACCATCCTGTTAGTCCTGGCCCTGCCGGCCTGGGGCGGCTCGATTGCGATTGTCCTCAGCGAGCCGGGCGGCATGTATGCCGAATTTTCCGGCACCCTCGAAGACGCCCTGACCGGCACCAACTGGTCTGTCTCGAGTACCCTGCAGGCGGAAATGCTCACCCAGTTTCCCGGGCCGACCGACCTCATCGTGACCGTGGGTAGCGAAGCACTGCGCAAGACCCTGGGCAAGGGCGACGGCACCCCGATCATCGCTACCCTGCTGCCCAGGCAAAGCTATGAAAAAATCCTGGCCGAATATCGCCCCCGCCCCGGCCGGACGACGGCGATCTACCTGGACCAGCCGGCTGCCCGCCAGGCTGCCTTCCTGAACCATCTCCTCCCCGGCCCCAAGCGGATAGGCATGCTGTTCAGCAGCGAGACGAAGAATCTCGCCGACAAGTACCGCACCGCCTACAGCAATGCCGGCCAGAAATTCGACAGCGAGGAGATCGATTCCGAGAGCGCGCTGCTGCCCACCCTCAATTCGATGCTTGGCCATGCCACGGTCCTTGTCGCCATCCCGGACAGCAATATTTATCGCCGCAACAACATCAAGGCCATTCTGATCACCGCCTTCCGCTACCAGCGACCGGTCGTCGCCTATTCCCCCTCCTTCGTCAACGCCGGCGCGCTCGCCGCGCTATATACGACACCCTCCCAGATCGCCCGCCAGACCGCAGACATGATCGTCAGCCACGCCACCAGCCTCGGCGCCCCGACCGCACCGAGCCAGTTTGCCATCGCCATCAACGGCAACGTGGCCCAATCGCTCAATCTGAACGTCCCCGACGAAGCCACCATAAGACGGGCAATGCTGTCCGACAAGGAGACCAGGTGAACCGTCTTACCCTTCGCCATCGCCTGCTGATGCTGACGCTGCTCCCCAGCGCCCTGATCGCCATCGCACTGGTCGCCTACTTCACCTTCAGCGGTATCAGGACGCTGGAGGGCGAACTGCGGGCCAACGGCATGGCGACCGTACGCTATTTGGCCCCGATCAGCGAATACGGCATCATAGCCGGCCAGGTCGAAAGCCTGCACGGACTCGCCCAGGCGACCGTCCAGGAGTCCGGCGTCAAGGCCGCCATCATCGTCAACCAGAAAGGTCGCACCATCGCGGTTAGCGGCCATGTCTCGCTTTCCGCCGAAGAACTACGCCGAACCTTGAGCGAACCGGCGCAGGTCGGTGAAACCGACCAGTGGGTTGCCTTCGGCGCCCCGGTCAAACGATCGATCAGCGAAACCGATCCGCTTTTCGAAGGAAACGACGATAACAAAGCCGCGACGCCGGAGGTTATCGGTCACATTTTCGTCGAATTCGACAAGACCGAACTGGTCAACAAGCAGCGCCAATTACTCCTTCAGGGATTGTTCATCGTCCTCTTCGGCCTGCTGCTGCTCGCCGCCCTGGCCGTAGCCATGGCCGACAACCTGGCACGGCCGGTCATGCGCCTGGTCCAGGCCATTCGCAACATGTCCTCGGGCCACCTCGATGCACGCGTTCCGGCAACATCGAGCGGCGAACTCGGCATTCTTGAAAAAGGCTTCAACGAAATGGCCAGCCATATCGAGGAAGTGCATCTTTCCATGCAGTCGCGCATCGAGGAAGCGACGGCCCAACTCGCCTTCCAGGCCCGCCACGACGCCCTGACCGGCCTGCTCAACCGTCGAGAATTCGAACTCCGGCTGGAAAAAGCCCTGGCCGGTGTGCAGGCCGGCGGCGACGAATTCGCCGTACTTTTTCTCGACCTCGACCGCTTCAAACAGGTCAACGACAACTGCGGCTATCTGGCCGGCGACGAATTGCTGCGCCAGATGGCATTGCTTTTCCAGGGACGCCTGCGGGACGAAGACACGCTGGCCAGACTCGGCGGCGACGAGTTCAGCATCATTCTCGCCGCCTGCAGCGGCCCACGTGCCAATCAGGTAGCGGAGGACATCTGCGGCCTCGCCGCGGCCTACCGCTTTATCTGGCAGGACAAGGTTTTCGCCATCGGCGCCAGCGTCGGCATCACCACCGTCACCCGGAAAGTTCGCAACATCAACGAAATCCTGGCGGCCGGAGACGCCGCCTGCCACCGCGCCAAGGAAAGCGGTCGCAACCGCGTTTGCGAGCAGGAGGCCATGCATAATCCTGAACGCCGTCAGGAAACCAGCAATTGGGCCAGCCGTATCGCCAAGGCGCTGGCCGAAGACCGGCTTCTTGTCGAAGCCATGCCTTTACGCACCCTGCAAGGTCAGGCAGCCAACCATTTCGTCGAACTGACCGCGCGCCTCAACGAACCCGGTCAACCGCCGGTAGCATTGGCTGCGCTGATCGATGCCGCCGAACGCTACGAACTGGCACCAGCCATCGACCAACGCCTGATCGACACAGCCATCGGCGCCCAGTTACGCGCCAGACAACACCAGCGAACGCTGCATTGCCTGGTTCCGATTTCCCGCGCCTCGGTCGGCAACCACGAAATCATCAATTACATCACCCATAGCCTGTCGAGTCGGAATCTGTCGGGCCATCGCCTCTGTTTTGTTTTCTCCGAGGACATCCTGACGCACCTGACCAGCCAGGCCATGGAGTTTTCTCGCCAGATACGCGCGCTCGGCTGCCAGATCGGGCTGGACGACTTCGGCGGCGGACTGTCGTCGTTCACTCATCTGCGCAGCATTTCTCCCAGCTACGTCAAACTCAGTCGCAGCCTGACCCGCGAACTCGGCGGCAACCGGGCCTCTACCGCGTTATTGCGGGCGGTGCAGGAAATTACCGCCGACCAGGGCATCCATACCATCGCGGAAGGCATCGACGATCTTGACACCCTGGAACAGCTCCGGAGCCTCGGCATCGACTTTGCCGAAGGCCGGGCGGTCGCCCCCAGCGAGCCCTTCGAGGTATGGCTCGAAGGCGCCGTCATTCGCTCCGCCTGACTCGGCCGCCCGAATCAGAAGTCGAGGCGCAAACTGACCCATTCGCGACGGTCGACGACATAGTCGGAGGATTGGTTGCTCCATTTGTACTCGAAATGCGAGCCGTTGAGCGACTGGACGGTAAAGGCCAGTTCGCCGCCGATCGCGTCCCAGCGGAAGGGGTAGCCCAGTCGCATGTCGACGCGGCTATAACTTGGCGAAGAGGTATTGGTCGACCACTTCATCTTTCCCTGCCAATAGGCGGCAGTCGAGAATTCCAGGCCCCAGGGCAATTTCTGCATGAGCAGGATCGAGGTCGAACGGCCCGGCATCGACTGGTTGGTGAAATCCTGAATGCTCTGCGCCTTCCCGGGCGCACTCAGTGTCGAATTCGGCAGGGCAAGGGCCGATGCGAGATATTCGCTGCCGATATGCGAAAAGGACTGACTGAGGACGAGCTTGGTGGCATCGAAGGGCTGCCACTTGAACTGGTATTCGACACCTTCGATCTGGACATCCTGGATCGGAACAGTCGATGACGGAACGGCCGGATTGCCGTACCCCAGATCGATCTTGAACAGGCGATCGTGGACTTTTTCGCTGAATACCCGCACATCGACGCTCGATCGCCAGTCGCGCCAATCCCCGAGGTAGCCGATTTCGTAGGTATCCAACTGTTCCGGCGGCAAGTTGGGATTGCCGGCGAAGACGTATTCGACCGGGGTTACCTGCTTGCCCAGAAAGTCGGTGGTGCTGCCGGTCCGATAGGCGCGCGAATAACCCAGGCGAACGGTATTCTGGGGGGTCAGGTGAAAGTTGGCGGCGACCCGCGGCATGGCATGAAAGCCGGCCAGGGAATCGTCCTCGCCGGCCAGACCGAGATTGCCGGTGAACCAATTGACCGGCTTCAGTTCCACATTGCCGAACACCCGGCTGACCTGACGATGCACCGTCCCCAGCCCGGGCAAGGAAAAGCTCGAACGGGTGGCGTCGTCACGCCAACTCGCTCCCCAGACCAGGCGCGTCTTTTCCATAAGTTCCAGGCTGTGCTGCAACTCGAATTCGTGACGCGCACCCTCGTCGCCGGACGGGTTGAAATAATACTGGTTGGGCCCGAGCGCAACGGTGAACGCATCGTTCGACTGATCCTGGACATAGGAATAACGCAACTGGATGTCGGAGGTAGACGACAGGGCCCGACGCCAAACGAACTGGACATAGCTATCCGTTTGCCGCATGTCGCGGAGTGGATTGTCGAACTTCAATTGCGTGGTACCCGGAATGATCCGCCCCTGCGTCGTGACACCCTCGACCTGACCGGCGCTGAACTGCAAACTGTCGGTTTCGTTGATGGTGAAATCGGCACGCAGATCGAAGAGGCGGGTGAAATAGGAATCGATCCAGTCGTACTGGTTGGCCAGGGCACTGTCGCTTTCCTGCCTGAAGGTAAAGCGAAAATCGCCGACCTCCCCGATCTTGCCGCCCGCTCTCAGAGAGTAATCGCGGACATTCTGATTGCCGTAGCTGGTCGATACCGAAACCCCATGGGTCAAGGCGGGGTCCACGGTAATGATGTTGATGACGCCGAGAAACGCATTGCTGCCATAGGAGACCGCATTGGTACCGCGCACCACCTCTATCCGCTCGATATTCTCGATGGCCACCGGCAAGGTCGCCCAATTGACGCCGCCGCCGAACAAGGGCGAATACATGGAACGCCCATCGACCAGCACCTGGACGCGCGGCGCGTAATCGCCGTCGTTCAGGCCGTGGTAGCTGACACGCGCCGCTTCCGTGGTGTTCGGATAGGTCTGGAAGCCCGGAACCAGCCGAAAGATATCGTTCAGGTCGCGGGCACCGGAAGCCTTGATCATCTCGCGATCGACCACCGTCACCGCCGTCGGCGCATCCGCCAGTCGTTGCGGCAAGCGGCTGACCGAAGCGACGATCGGAAACTCGCTGAAATAGGCATCTTCATCGACGGCCCAGGCGGCTCCATTCAAGCATGCGCTCACCGCAACCGCGGCCCGGAACAGTCTCCCAGGCAATTTTCCCTTGTCTTCACTCACCGCGTTGCATCTCCGTTTATTTTCGCTCCCCGGGCACGGCCAGCGCCGCAGCCCACGCTTCGGCAAAACATGCCGACTGCGCTCCGATTTTCACCCCGTGCCGGGCATTTGCCACCAGACACAAGGCCAGACCCGCCTGATCGACTGCCGTCACAGCATCGACATCGATTTCGTCCACCCCCACCCGCGTCAAGGCATGCATGAAATCGTTACGCAAGGAATTGCCGAGTCCGCCGGCAATCCGCATGATTTTCCGCCCGGCCAGTTCGTGCACCGAGAGAATCGAAGCGTTCCCCGAGGCCAGTGCCGCCTGGATCGCATCGTCGATAAGAATCTGGTTGATGGGTCCGGTCTGAAAGCGCACGCCGAACAGATCCCCGATCCGGCTGACCACCGTCGCCGGCACATCGATGACCTGCGAATCGAAGATGCGGAATTCGCACCCGATATTCCGCGCGACTTCGAGCGGCATATCGGTGCGCAGCATCAGCCCCGACAAGGAGAGATTCTCGATCGCCCCGTCGCCGATCGCCCCCCCGTATCCTATCTTGACCCTGGGCAAAATGCCGAAACGAATTCGCTGATGCCGCCGCTGATCGAGCATTTTGGTCAAAACTTCCTAAAAATTTGATTCCTGACGATTTTAACAAATCTTCACCTATCTACCACTAAATACATAGGCGGATCACTTCATTGACTTTTCCCGTCCCGCTCGGTATTGTCCGAAGATGCTGAAGCCATGTCAGCGGCGCCGATTTGAACTCTGATTGCGGGCGCTTCAAAAATACAGCTAAAACGGGAACCACCCAGTCCGCCCGACGAGTTCACCTTTCAGGCCAACTGGGTTTTTTGTTTTCAGGAACAGCATGTCAGGACAATCCGTCGGCGCCGTCCAGTCACAGCGTGCCCACTTCGATCAAGCACTACATTTGCGCAGCGGCGGCGTTCTGCCGGCCTACGACCTGGTTTACGAAACCTACGGCAGGCTCAACGCGGCGAAATCCAATGCCATCCTCGTCTGCCATGCGCTTTCCGGTCATCATCACGTGGCCGGCCACTATGCCGACCAGCCGGGCAATATCGGCTGGTGGGACAATATCGTCGGGCCCGGCCGGCCGCTCGACACCGACCGCTTCTTCATCGTCGGCCTGAACAACCTGGGCGGCTGCCATGGCTCGACCGGTCCCTCGTCGCCCAACCCGGCCACCGGTAAACCCTGGGGCGCCGATTTTCCCATCGTTGCGGTCAACGACTGGGTTCATGCCCAGGCCAGGCTGGCCGACCGCCTGGGCATCGACAGTTGGGCGGCCGTCATGGGCGGCAGCCTGGGCGGCATGCAGGCCCTGCGCTGGAGCATCACCTTCCCGGAGCGGGTGCGCAACGCCATCGTGATTGCGGCCGCGCCGAAACTGTCGGCCCAGAACATCGCCTTCAACGACGTGGCCAGGCAGGCAATCCTGACCGATCCCGATTTTCACGGCGGTCACTACTACGAACACAACACGCATCCGGCCCGCGGCCTCCGCCTCGCCCGCATGCTCGGTCACATTACCTATCTGTCGGACGACCAGATGGGTGCAAAATTCGGCCGCGAGCTGCGCAACAGCGCTTTTTCCTTCGGTTTCGACGTCGAGTTCGAGGTGGAGTCCTACCTGCGTTACCAGGGCGACAAATTCGCCGGCCAGTTCGACGCCAACACCTACCTGCTGATGACCAAGGCGCTCGATTATTTCGATCCGTCGCGCGAAAACAACGGCGACCTGAAAGCGACCCTGGCCCGCAGCAAGGCCAATTTCCTGATTGTCTCCTTCACCACCGACTGGCGCTTCGCGCCGGCCCGTTCAAAGGAAATCGTCGCCGCCCTTCTCGCCAACGGTCGCAACGTCTCCTATGCCGAAATCGACCTCAGTTTCGGCCATGACTCCTTCCTCATGGAAGATGCCCACTATCACGGCGTGATCGATGCCTACCTGCGGAACATCAAGCTATGACGCACACCCTGGGTCGCCCCGACTTCGACGTCATTTCCGGCTGGATCGAACCCGGCCATCGCGTGCTGGATCTCGGCTGCGGTGACGGCACCCTGCTCAAACACCTGATCGAGACCCGCGGCGTCCAGGGCTGGGGCGTCGAAATCGAAGACGCCAATGTCCTGGCCGCCATCGGCAACGGCATCAACGTCATTCAGGGCAACCTGGAGAACGGCCTCGACGAATTCGCCGACCAGGCGGTCGACCACGTCGTCCTGTCGCGCACCCTGCAAACGGTGCGTCACACCGAAGGCATCCTGCGTGAAATGCTGCGGGTCGGCCGCGAGGCCGTGGTTTCCTTCCCCAATTTCGCCTACTGGAAAAACCTGCGCTCGGTCCTCGACGGCCGCATGCCGGTCTCGGAAGACCTGCCCTACCAGTGGTACGACTCGCCCAACGTCCGCTTCTTCACCCTGCTCGATTTCGAAGCGCTGTGCGACAAAATGGGCTTGATCGTCCGCGAACGCAGCGTTCTCGACGAAGAAGGCAACCCGGTCACCAACGAGGTCAACTTCCTGGGCAGCCTGGCGGTTTACCGCCTGACGAAACACCGTTGATGCCGCCCTGGCTCAAGGCCCTCCTGAGCCGGAAGATGCTGATCTGCATCTTCACCGGTTTTACCTCCGGCCTGCCCCTCTATCTCCTGTTCAACCTGCTGCCCGCCTGGCTGCGCAGCGAAGGGGTGCCGCTCAAGATCATCGCCGCTTTCGCCATTGTCCAGTTTCCCTACACCTGGAAATTCCTCTGGTCACCGCTGCTCGACCGTTTCAGCATCCCGGGATTCGGCCGCCGCCGGGGCTGGATGCTGCTCACCCAGGTCGGCTTACTGTTTTCCATTGGCAGCCTCGGCGGCTTCGATCCGAAGGAAAACATCTGGCTCATCTTCGGACTGTCCACCCTCCTCGCCCTCCTCTCCGGCACCCAGGATATCGCCGTCGATGCCTTCCGGCGGGAGATATTGAGCGACAACGAACTGGGCCTCGGCAACGCCGTACACGTCAACGCCTACCGCGTTGCCGGCCTGGTCCCGGGATCGCTGTCGCTGATTCTGGCCGACCACCTGCCGTGGAACCAGGTGTTCTGGATCACCGGCGCCTTCATGATTCCGGGCATGATCATGGCCTGGCTGGTCAGCGAACCCACTGTCCAGGGCAGGCCGAAAACCCTGCGCCAGGCGGTGACCGAACCCTTCACCGAATTCATCGGCCGGCAAGGCTGGCAGGCCGCCGTCACCGTGCTCGCTTTCATCTTTTTCTACAAATTGGGCGACAGCCTGTGTACGGCGCTGGCCACCCCGTTTTACCTGGACATCGGCTTCAGCAAAACCGATATCGGCCTGGTCGCCAAGCATGCCGGGCTGTGGCCGGCCGTCGGCGGCGGGCTGCTCGGCGGCCTGTGGATGGTCAGGCTCGGCATCAACCGCGCCCTGTGGCTGTTCGGCGTCGTCCAGGTGCTATCCATTTTCGGTTTCGCCTGGTTGGCCAGTCGCGGCCATTTCGTCAGCATCGGCATGGAGGAACGCGCCAGCCTGGCCTTCGTGATCGGCCTGGAGGCTCTCGGCGTCGGCCTCGGCTCGGCCGCATTCGTCGCTTTCATCGCCCGTTCGACGCATCCGGCCTATACCGCCACGCAACTGGCCCTGTTCACCAGCCTGGCCGCCGTGCCGCGCACCTTCGTCAACGCATCGGCCGGCTGGCTGGTCGAATATCTGGGCTGGACCAATTTCTACTGGCTGTGCGCCCTGCTGGCGCTGCCGGGCATGGCCCTGCTCCTCAAGGTCGCTCCCTGGAATGCGTCGGACGAGACGGCCGTCCGCAGCGGCTAACGCCTGCCGAGCTAGGCGCCGGACAGGGATTTACGGATGGCCGCCCAGCCGCGCCACAGGAAAAATCCTCGCTGCGCCCAGCGCGCGGCACTGCGCGGGCGCACGAAGACGATGACGGCAACGGCGATGCCGACAGCCAGGGGATGGCGCTTCAGCCAGTCGACACCGCTCAGCGCCTTGTCGCCTTCGGCGAAAGCCGCTTCCAGGGGAAGGGCATGTCGGGCCAGGGTGCGCCTCTGCTCGTCGATACGCGCTTTCAGGGTGCCATGCCTGGTCGCCAGGGCCAATTGCTTGGGATTCATTCCGTCTTGCCGCGCTGACGGCGCAATAGCGCCATGTCCTCTTCCAGTTCGCTCAAACTGGTCCGGAACAGCTTGCTCGGCTCGGCGGACCGCCGTTTGAGCTGGCCGATCAGGTAGAGGGCGCCGCCGATGAAGAGCGCCGCGCTGATGCCGAGAATCATCAGCCGTTGCTCCCAGAAAGCCAGGGCCAGGCAGAAAATGGCCAGGACGATGCCGACCCCCAGCATGAAAGCGGCGCCAATGGCCACAGACCAGAGCGACAGAAGGCGAAATTTCTCTTCCTCGAGCTCGGTTACCAGGAGTTCGAGGCGCGTCTTGCCAATCGCGATCAGTGTCGCCGCACTGTTTTTCAGCGCGGCGAAGAGGCCTGCACGGCGCTCCCCACCGCCCGCCGGTTGTGCCATTCGCTTAACGGCGACCGATCAGCACGCCCAGGGCAAGGCCCAGCGCCGCCGCAACACCGACGGCCTTCCACGGCTCGTCATGCACGAAATCGTCTGTGGCGCGCGCCGCCGCCTTGGTCCGGTCGATCAAGGCGGCCTCCAGATCAAGCACACGCTCCTTGGTATCGCGCAACCGAATGCCAAGACGTTCGCGCAATTCGCCGACCTTTTCGCCGGCGGTGCCGGCGGTCGCCCGCAGCAACTCCTCGGTGTCGGAAATGACCACTTTCAGATCGGAGACCAGCTTTTCCTTGTTGGCGACAGTCATATCTTCGGACATATTCAACCTCGTTTAACAGTTAAAGACACAATTGCAGGGTATCCCGATGGCACCGCGAAATCAATTCATGCCAGATGATAACGCAAAGTCATAATCGATGATCAGCGGCGCATGATCGGAAAATCGTTCCGCCTTGAAAACGTCGGCCTTCAAGGCCGCTGCGGCGAGGCCCGGGGTGGCGATCTGATAGTCGATGCGCCAGCCGACATTTTTTGCCCGGGCCTGGCCACGATTGCTCCACCAGGTATAACAGGCATCCGTGCTTTCCGGGTAGAGCCGGCGATAGACGTCGATCCATCCCTGTTCGTCGAAAACCCGGCTCAGCCAGGCCCGTTCCTCGGGCAGGAAACCGGAATTCTTCTGGTTGCCTTTCCAGTTTTTCAGATCGATCGCCTGGTGGGCGATGTTCCAGTCACCGCAGAGGACAATCTCCCGGCCCTCGGCGCGCAATGCCTGCATCTGCGGGAAAAAGACATCGAGAAAACGGAACTTCGCCGCCTGGCGTTCCGGTGACGACGAACCCGAGGGCAGGTACAGCGATATCACGGAAAGATTGCCGATATCGACACGGATATAGCGCCCTTCGGCATCGAATTCGCCGCCGTCAAAGCCTTCGATGACGCGATCCGGCCTCTGCCGGCTCCAGACGCCTACCCCGCTGTAACCCTTTTTTTCGGCACAATGATAGAAAGCCTGCATGCCGTCCGGCTGGCGCATTTCCGGTGACAGATCGGACGCCTGCGCTTTCAATTCTTGCAGGCAAACGATATCCGCCTGCTGGGAGGCGACCCAGGGCAGGACATTTTTGCTCCAGGCGGAGCGGATACCATTGAGATTCAGGGAGATGATGCGTAACATTGGGTCATGATCAGCCGGGGTTTACCGGCCGAAGAGAATGGAAAGATATGGATTTTCGTCAGGATTTCATCGAATTCGCGCTGAATTGCCAGGTATTGCGTTTTGGCGAATTCAAGACAAAAGCCGGAAGGCTTTCGCCTTACTTTTTCAATGCCGGACTGTTCAACGACGGTAATTCACTGGGGCGTCTGGCCGAATTCTACGCCAAAGCGGTCGAAGCCGGCGGCATCCGCTTCGACATGCTGTTCGGGCCGGCCTACAAGGGCATCCCCCTGGTCGCCGCAATCGCCATTGCCCTGGCCCGGCGCGACATGAATTTTCCCTTCGCCTTCAATCGCAAGGAAGCCAAGGATCACGGCGAAGGCGGCAACATCGTCGGGGCGCCGCTGTCCGGCCGGGTCCTGATCGTCGATGACGTCATTTCGGCCGGCACCTCGGTACGTGAATCCGTCGAACTGATCCAGGCGGCCGGCGCCACCCCGGCCGGCGTGTTGATCGCCCTGGACCGTCAGGAGCGCGGACAGGGCGACCTCTCGGCCGTCCAGGAAGTACAGCGCGACTATGGCATCCCAGTCCTCGCCGTCGCCGGACTCAAGGACCTGATGTCCTTTCTCGCCCACCGCCCGGAGTTTTCCGCCCATCGCGATGCAGTCGCCCACTACCGAGAACGGTATGGCGTCGACGTATAGGGTCTTTGCCGCCGCACTGTTGCTTTTGGCGCTCGATTCGGCGCGGGCGGCCGGCGAGTTTTACTGTTGCCAGGAGCCGGTCGGCGGCCGTCGGGTCTGCGGCGATACGCTGCCCGAGCAATGCCGGGGCCGCGCCTATCGCGTACTCGACGGCAGCGGCAATATTGTCAAGGAAGTGGGCCCTCCCTTGACGCCAGAACAAAAGGCCGAAAAGGCAAGCGAAAATCGTCGGCGCAAACAACAGGAAGACGCCGCGCGCGAGCAACGACGCCGCGACCAGGCCTTGCTCGACACGTACGCGGCACCGGAAGACATCGATTTCGCGCAAAAAAAATCCGAGGCGGACGTTAATTTTGCAATCCTGGCAACGATTGCCAGAATCGATGCCGCTCGCGGCAAACGAAAGAAATTCGAGGACGAGGCCGAGTTTTACAGGAAAAAGACACTGCCGTCCGACCTCGAACAGAATCTGCGCGCTCTCGACCACGAAATCAAGCTCCAGCAGGAACTACTCACCATCAAAAAGCGGGAGTTCGATGCCGTCAAGGCCAAGTACGATGCCGATCGCCAGCGCTATTTCGAGTTGACCCACCGGACATCCGCGGCGCCGCCGGTCGACGGCCCGCCGCGCTGATCAGCCGGCCAGTTTCCGCTTCAGCAGGTCATTGACCTGTTGCGGATTGGCCTTGCCCTTGGCGGCCTTCATGACCTGGCCGACCAGGGCATTGAAGGCCTTCTCCTTGCCAGCCTTGAATTCGGCAACGTTGGCCGGATTGGCGGCGAGCACCTCGTCGACCAGGGATTCGATGGCACCGCTGTCGGTGATCTGCTTCAATCCCTGCTTTTCGATGACCTCGTCCGCCGTCGCCCCCTCGCCGTTCCACAGGGCCTCGAAAACCTTCTTGGCGATGTTGTTGGAGATGGTGCCGTCGGCAATACGCATCACCAATCCGGCCAGCTGGGCGGCGGACACCGGCGAATCGGCGAGATCCCTGCCCTCCTTGTTGAGGCGGGCGGCGAGATCGACCATCACCCAGTTGGCGCATGGCTTGGCATTGCCTTTCCCGGCGATGGCCACCGCCGCCAGGAAAAAGCCGGCCGTTTCGGAATTGCCGGTCAAGGCGCTGGCGTCGTAGGCGGACAGTCCGAATTCGCCGATGAAGCGCACCCGCATCTGGCCCGGCAGTTCGGGCAGTTCGCCTTTGACCCGTTCGATCCAGTCGTTCGGGATAATCAGCGGCAGCAGGTCGGGATCGGGAAAATAACGGTAATCGTGCGCATCTTCCTTGCTGCGCATCATGCGCGTCTCGCCGCTGTCCGGGTCGAAGAGCACGGTGGCCTGCTGGATCCTGCGACCTTCCTCGATTTCGTTGATCTGCCACTGGACCTCGAAATCGATGGCTTCCTTGAGGAAGCGGAAGGAATTGAGATTCTTGATCTCGCGGCGGGTGCCGAATTCGGCCTGGCCTTTCGGGCGCACCGAGACATTGGCGTCGCAACGGAAGGAGCCTTCCTGCATGTTGCCGTCGCAGATGTCTATCCAGCGCACGAGCGCATGCAGGGATTTGGCGTAGGCCACCGCCTCGTCGGACGAGCGCATGTCCGGCTCGGAGACGATT
>JAJXVG010000034.1 GCA_021782315.1 Pseudomonadota bacterium
GAGGCCAAATTTCCAAAGCCGCGCAACATGATTGGCATGCAGAAGGACTTGCCGGTCGAGGAAATGGAAAAGCTGATGCTGACCAATCTGCCGGTGACGACGGACGATATCAAGGGTCTGGCTGCCGATCGAGCTGAAGTCGTCCAGAACTGGCTGGTTGACGAGGGCAAGATTGCGCCGGAGCGCCTTTTCCTGCTACCGCCCAAGGTCGAGGCCGACGACAAGGGCAAGGCCAGCCGTGCAGATTTTTCGCTAAAGTGAGCAGGCCTTGAGCGCAAGTATGGGTTTTGCACTGCTCGTGGGCGTTGTGGCGATCCTTCTCCTGCAGGTTGTTTTGTTGCTGCGTACTGGCCGGCGCCCAGACGATGAAATCCGCGCTCGAACGCAGGTGGAGATGCAGGAAAAGGGATTGATGCGCCTTGAACGCGAGTTGCGAGAGGAACTGGCTCGGAACCGTCGCGAGGATGCCGAAGAAGCGTTTCGCGACCGGGAAGAACGAATGCAGTCCTCCTCTTTGCTGAGTCAGGTAGTGACGACACAGGTGAGTCAGTTCGGTGCCTTGCAGGCGGAACGGCTTGAATCGTTCGGACGCGAACTGGGACGTTTTTCGGCAGTTCTCGACGAACGCTTCGAGCATTTGAAAATCGCCGTCGAAGGCCGGCTGACGGCAATTCAGGCCGACAACGCTGCCCGGCTGGAAGAAATGCGGCGGACAGTCGACGAAAAGCTGCATGCAACGCTTGAGCAGCGTCTGGGCGAATCCTTCAAATTGGTCAGCGACCGCCTCGAACAGGTTCATCGCGGCCTCGGTGAAATGCAGTCACTGGCCGCTGGAGTCGGCGATCTCAAGCGGGTGCTGAGCAATGTCAAGACACGGGGCACATGGGGTGAAGTGCAGTTGTCGGCCCTGCTCGAACAACTGCTGACCGCCGACCAGTTCGGCCGCAACGTGGCAACCCGGCCGGGCAGCAACGAGAGGGTCGATTTCGCCATTCGACTGCCGGGCAAGGGCGACGGCGCCGTCGTCTGGCTGCCAATCGATGCCAAATATCCGATCGAGGATTATCAGCGCCTGCTCGATGCCCAGGAGCGAGGCGATCCGGTGGCGCTCGACGAGGCATCGCGGGCGATAGAAATCCGCTTGAAGGGCGAGGCAAAAAGCATACACGAAAAATATGTCGCACCGCCGCATACCACAGACTTTGCCTTGCTCTACCTGCCGCTTGAGGGGCTTTACGCCGAGGCACTGCGCTGCCCTGGACTGGCCGAAACGCTGCAGCGCGAGTGGCGGGTCAGTCTGACCGGACCGACGACCTTGGCAGCGATGTTGAACAGTTTGCAGATGGGGTTTCGCACCCTGGCGATCGAGCAGCGCTCGGCCGAAGTGTGGGCGGTGCTGGGGGCGGTGAAGACCGAGTTCGGCAAGTTCGGCGAGGCGCTGGCGCATACCCGCAAGAAACTCGATGAGGCGAGCAACAGTATCAGCAAGGCGGAAACCCGAACCCGCCAACTATCCAGGCGTTTGAAGGAAGTCGAGGCCTTGCCGGTGGCGGAGTCCGAACAATTGATCGGTATGGTGGATTTCGATGGTGAAGACGAGTGAACTGGAGGTCGCCTACAGGGCGACCAGCTATCGGGTATTTCTGCCCGGCGGCATTTGTGAATTGCGCATCGGACAAGCGTGCGAAACCTTGCGCTGCTGGTTGGAAACCGCCGATTGCAAGGAGTTTGCGCTGATCACGGCGTACAATCCGGGTGGCATGTCAAGCGACGAGGCGGTCAACGAGCAACGCCAGTCGCAACTTGAATGCGAACTGCTGGAAGGCAATTACGAACCGTATGCCGCGGAGCATGTCGCCGACTTCGATGACTGGCCGGATGAGATAGGCTGTTTCGTTCCGGATATTTCACCGGAAGATGCCTGTGCGCTGGCGGCGGACTATGGTCAGAATGCGGTGGTCTGCGGCGGCGCCGATGCTGTTCCGCACCTGCTCTGGGTGAAATAAATCGAGTCATGAGCAAAACCATCGGTCGTTTTGAATTGCGCGGCGAACTGGGTCACGGTGCGCAGAGTATCGTCTATCTCGGTTTCGACCCGCAGTTGCAGCGGGAAGTCGCCATCAAGACCCTGCATTTCGCGCACCCAGATCCGCTCCAGAACCGGGCGCTGCTCGATGAGGCGCGAGCCGTCGGCCAGATGCGTCACCCCAATATCGTGCCGATTTTCGAGGCGGGCGAGCAGGATGGCGACTTGTATCTGGTCTTCGAATACGTGCCGGGCTCCAATCTCGCCGATTTTCTCCGGCGGAGCGGTGCCTTGCCTCAGATCAAGGCCGTTTCGATTCTACGCCCAGTCCTTGACGCCGTCGCCTATGCGCATGGGCGAGGAATCGTTCATCGCGACCTCAAGCCGTCCAACATCCTGCTCGATGACGACGGCACGCCGCGCGTCATGGATTTCGGCATCGCCGCCCGGGTAGATGGCGCCAGCGATGCGGCCGACCGCCTCACCGGCACCCCGGCTTACATGGCGCCTGAATATATCCTGCGGCGTGAAATCAGTCCCTGTTCCGACGTTTTCTCGGCCGGGCTGATTCTTTTTGAAATGTTGACCGGACGGCGAGCCGTGCTTGCCGACAGTGTCGCAAGCATCCTGCGGCAGATGATCGATGAAGATATCAAATTGCCGTCGGATTCGGCGGTTGACGAACATCTGAGTGGCATTCTGCACAAGGCGATGGCGCGAGACCCGGCGGTGCGCTATCAGAGCATGGCGCAATTCGGCGAGGCACTGGACCGCTATCTTGATCCGCTGGATGAGGTGGTTGTCAGCGGTGGCCGGCAGGCGACGCTCGAATTCCTGTTGCGCCGAATGCGCCACAAGAGCGATTTTCCGGCGCTCTCCGAATCGGTTACAGCCATCAATAAAATTGCCAACAGCGAAACCGAGAGCATCGACAAGCTCTCCAACACCATTCTCAAGGATTTCGCGCTGACCAACAAGTTGCTGCGCCTGGTCAATTCCGCCTATTTTCGGCCGGCCGGCGGCGGCAATATCAGTACCGTATCGCGGGCGGTCATCGTTCTCGGTTTCGAAGCGGTGCGCAATATCGCCATTACCGTGCTGCTTTTCGAGCACCTGCAGAACAAGGGCAATGCCAAGCAGTTGAAGGAGGATTTCCTGCGAGCCAACCTGGCCGGCGTCCTGGCCAAGGATATCGGCGCCACGGCAAAGATGCGCGATCTGGAACAATCCTTCATCTGCGCCCTGTTTCACAGCCTGGGCCGCTTGCTGTCGCAATTCTATTTTCCCGAGGAATCGGATGAGATTCGCCGGGTGATGGCGCAAAAAAGCTGCAGCGAAGACAGTGCGGCCACTCAGGTACTGGGGATCACCCTCGAGGAAATGGGCGTGGCCATCGCCCGGCAGTGGGGTTTTCCGCAACTGATCGTCAATTCGATGCGCAAATTGCCGGCAGGCCATGTCAGGATTGGAATTCAGCAGGAAGACAGGTTGCGCGTCTTGTCCGCCTTCTCGAACGAACTCTGTGACGTTATCGCGCAGGCGACGCCCGAAGCGCGCGAGCACGAACTGAAAAAATCGATGGCGCGCTTTGCCGATGCAGTGACCTTGGATCGTAAAGAGGTACGCCAGACCATGCAGCGTGCGGTAGAGGAGGTGGCGGATTTTGCGCGCATCATCAACCTCAACCTGCCGCAAACGACGTTCGGCAAGCAGATGAATCTGTTCGCCAGGGCCGGCATGAATGAAAAGCCTGCAGTCTCGGAGGAACAGGGAAGGGACTTGGAGAACGGCACATTGCTCGGCGATCGCGATCCGCTATACGGTGTCGATCAAGGCGCCGGTTTGCGGCCGGCGGACGCCCAGGCCGTTCTGACCGCAGGTATCCAGGATATCAGCAATACCCTGATCGATGGCTTTCAGTTGAACGACATTCTGCGCATCATTCTTGAAACGATGTACCGAGCGATGCGCTTCAAGCGCGTTCTCCTCTGTATTCGGGATGCCAAGGCGGGTGTCATGCAGGGGCGTTTCGGCTTCGGGGTGGACGCCAACGACATTGCCAAGGTCTTCCGTTTTCCCCTGGGGTTTGCGCCGGATATCTTCCATGCCGCAACATCGAAGGGGGTAGACCTGCTGATCAGCGACATCAACGACCCGAAGATTTCCGGCAGGATTCCCGACTGGTACCGCAAGGCGGCTCCCGCTAATTCTTTCGTTCTTTTTCCGTTGAACATGAAGGGCAACCCGGTTGCCCTGATTTATGCCGACAGCGACGAGCCGGGCGGTATTTCGATTCCCGACAAGGAGTTGCAACTGTTGCGCACGCTGCGCAACCAGGCCATCCTGGCCATCAAGCAGGGTTCCTGATCGTTTTTTCCGGTCGATAAGTGTGGAAATGCCCGCAGTCGCGGGTATTTTTTAGCTTGATTCGCCGGGAGTCACCAGAGGCGCCACCAGGCCGTCTTTCGTTCCAGCCCATCCTTGTAGAAATGGCTGTTCGGGAAATTTTTCCGCATCACGCGGTCGGCGTCGTCACGCAGGTCGTTCATGCCCATCTTGTCGTAAGCGGTGATCAGTACGAACATCGCCTCTTCGATCGCCGGTGCCTGGGGGTAGGTCTTGATCGCATACTGGGCACGGTTGGCAGCGGCAATGTAGGCGCCTCGCTTGATGTAATAGCGGGCGACGTGAACCTCGAGCGAAGCCATGGCGTCGACCAGATAATTCAAGCGCAGCATGGCATCCGGGGTGTACTTGCTGTTCGGGAAGCGGGTAACCAGTTCCTTGAAGGAGTCGAAGGATTCGCGGGCTGCCTTGGGGTCACGCTCGGTGGGATCCTGAGAACTGATGTAGGCAGACAGGCCGAGATCTTCGTTGAAATTGATCAAGCCCTTCAGGTAATAGACATAATCGACGGCCGGATGGTTGGGATGCAGTTTGATGAAGCGATCGCAGGCGGCCAGGGCGGACCCGGCTTCGTTACTTTTCCAATAAGCGTAACCGAGTTCAAGCTGGGCTTGCTGGGCATAGCGCCCATAGGGATAGCGCGCCTCGAGCTTTTCCAGCAGTTTTGCCGCCTTGTCCCAGGCCCCGTCTGCCTGGGCGTCCTTGGCTTCGGAGTAGAGCTTGCCTGCCGACCAGCCGGCAGTTTCATCGACCTGGTCGTTGGTCGCACAGCCGGCAATGAATATCGCAACGAAAACAGCCATCAGCACGCGGAATAGGGCGGGGAATGACTGGAATGCGGGTAAACTTCGCATCATGATTGATCCTGTTGAAAACTCCGGCGATTATAGCCGAACTGAACCCGTCTGCCTGAGCGTTCCCGAGGCCAGCTATGGTCGTCGCCTTGACCAGGTGCTGGCCGACCTCCTGCCGCAACATTCGCGCAACCGTCTGCAAGCCTGGATTCGTCAGGGTTGCGTGCAGATCGATGGACGCTCTGAAGTCGAACCCAAGCGCAAGATGATGGGGGGCGAAAAGCTGCTGGTCAGCGAGCCTGACGATATCCGCAATCAGCCGGAACTGCCCGAAGACATCCCGCTCGATGTCGTTTTCGAGGACGAAACCCTGCTTGTCATCAACAAGCCGGCCGGTTTGGTCGTCCATCCCGGTAGTGGCAACTGGAGCGGCACCCTGATGAATGCGCTGCTCCACCACGTACCAGGTATCGAGGCGGTGCCGCGGGCCGGCATCGTGCACCGCCTGGACAAGGATACCAGTGGCCTGCTGGTCGTCGCCAAAACCCTGGAAGCGCAGACCGATCTGGTTCGCCAGTTGCAGGCGCGAACGGTGCGTCGGGTCTACCTGGCACTAGCCGCCGGTGCGATGAAGCACGAAGGCACGGTTAACGAACCGATCGGCAGGCATCCGTCGCAGCGCATCAAGATGGCCATCGTGCCTGAGAATCGCGGGGGAAAGCCGGCGATCACCAATATCCGCATTCTCGAATTGTTTCCCTACACCACCTTTGTCGAGTGCTCGCTGGAAACCGGAAGAACGCACCAGATACGGGTGCACATGGCGGCCATTCATCACCCGCTGGTCGGCGACCAGATCTACGGCAAGCACAATCCGAAACTGCCGGAGTTTCACCGCCAGGCGTTGCATGCGACCCGGCTCGGCCTGGTTCATCCGCTGACCGGGTTCAAAATGCAGTGGGAGGTGCCGATGCCCGAAGACATGCGCAACCTGCTCGACAATCTTCGCTATGGCTGATCTGCTGCTGCCGGACTGGCCTGCGCCGGCCAGGGTTCGCACCTTGCAGACCATGCGCGGCGGCGGTTGTAGTCCGTGCCCGTGGGAGAGCTTCAATCTCGGCGATCATGTCGGAGACGATCCCTTCCGGGTGGCGGCCAACCGGGCCTTGCTGCGCGCCCGGCTGCCGGTAGAACCGCTCTGGCTGACGCAGGTTCACGGCTGTACCGTTGTCGATGCCGGGCAATGTTCGAAATCTAAGGAGGCCGATGCGGCATACAGCCGGCAAGCGGGTGTCGTCTGTGCGGTGATGACCGCCGACTGCCTGCCGGTACTTTTCTGCAACCGTGCCGGAACGGTCGTCGGTGTCGCTCATGCCGGCTGGCGAGGACTGGTCGCCGGCGTGCTGGAGGCAATCATAGCGGCCATGGCAGTGCCGGCGGCGACCTTGCTCGCCTGGCTCGGGCCGGCCATCGGTCCGTCGGCTTTTGAAGTCGGCGATGAGGTCCGCGCGGCGTTCGCGACCGCTGACCCGGGGGCCGAGGTGGCCTTTATGCCGTATGCGCCGGGCAAGTACCTGGCCGATATCTACGAACTGGCCCGCAGGCGCTTGCGACGGGTCGGGGTCGAAGCCATTTACGGTGGCGATCAATGTACCGTCAGCGCGCCTGAACGCTTTTTCTCATACCGGCGCGATGGCATCACCGGCCGTCAGGCAACGCTGATCTGGCTCGCCGACGGCGTATAATCCGCGGCTTTTGATCGGACCGAACTCCGTGAGCACTCTTGCCTGGATTATCACCGTCTCCCTGGCCGGCGGCGCCTTGAGCGTGCTCGCCGCCGCCGCGCTGAGCATCGCGCTGGGAACGCATCGCATCAGTATGCTGATTTCCTACGCTATCGGTGCGCTGCTCGGCGCCGCCTTTCTGGAAATCCTGCCGCATGCCTTGGAGCACGGCGATACACACCGGACGGCGGCGACCGTTCTGCTCGGCATTCTGGCATTCTTCATCCTGGAGAAGGCGGTGCTTTGGCGGCATTGCCACCACGACGATTGCGAGGCACACGAAGCCCATGCACAGGCTAACGACCACGGCCGATCCGGGCTGCTGATCCTGATCGGCGATACTTTTCATAATTTTGTCGACGGCATTCTGATCGCTGCGGCTTTTCTGGAAAGCACCGAACTCGGGATCGTGACGGCGCTGGCCATCATCACCCATGAAATTCCGCAGGAAGTCGGGGATTACCTGATCCTGCTTCATTCCGGCTATACCAGGGTGCGTGCGCTTGCCTACAATCTGCTGTCCAGTCTGGCGACGCTGATCGGGGCGACGCTGGCCTATTTTGCCCTGGCTGATCTGAAGGAGTGGGTTCCTTCCTTGCTCGCCCTCGGCGCGGCCAGCATGATCTATGTTGCCGTTGCCGATCTCATTCCCGGTCTGCACAAGCGCACCGAGGTCAAGGAATCGATCCTGCAGGTTTTACTGATCGGTTCGGGCATCGCTTCCATCGCCATCGTTCAGGCGCTGGTCGGCGAGTGATTCACGATGCGCCCGGCGCTGTCGCCGGGCCTTGGTGCCGCCTAGCCAGAGCAGCAGCGAGCAGGGCATGAGGCCGTAGAACAGGAAAGAAATGATGCCGGCAACAACGGTCGGTTCATTGGCCGCCACCAGTAATGTTACGTAGAGCCAGCCGATTGCAACAATGTACATATTAGGAGCCTCTGAGGGAGCCTAATTATGCATGCAAATTCATTGACAGCGCCGAATCGGGTATGCAGAATCCAAAGGCTGAAACCCCAACTACTATAGAGACGAGTCTTCCCATGGCGCAGGGATCGAACAATAACGACGCATTCGCGGGTTCTGCCGCGCAATTCATGCAGGCGGGGCAGAGCATGATGCAGCAGTTCATGGACTATCTCGGCAAGGCAGGCATGCCGGTTGGTGCGGCCCCAGCCGCCGCCGATCCGCAGGCGCTGACGGCATTGCAGAAACAGTTCATGGATCAGCAGATGTCGCTCTGGCAGTCGGTGTTGGGCAAGCAGCAGGGGCAGGAACCGAACTTCAAGGTGACGCCGGAGCCCGGCGATCGTCGATTTTCTGCGGCCGAGTGGCGCGATAGCCCGATTTACGACTACCTGCATCAGGCTTACCTGCTCAACACCCAATATTTGAAGCAGATGGTCGAGGTGATTCCTGCCGAGGACGAGAAAGCCAAGGAGCGGATGCGTTTCCTGGCGCGGCAGATGGCTGACGCCATGGCGCCCTCGAATTTTGCCGCGACCAATCCTGAATTCATCAAGCTGGCCCTGGAAACCAAGGGGCAGAGTATTACCGACGGTATCAACAACCTGCTCAAGGACTTTGAGAAGGGCCGCATTTCGATGACCGACGAATCGATGTTCGAGGTCGGCAAAAATATCGCGACGACCGAAGGCGCCGTCGTCTACGAAAATGACGTGATGCAATTGATCCAGTATGCGCCGCTGACGCCGAAGGTTGCCTCGCGGCCGCTGCTGGTGGTGCCGCCGTGCATCAACAAGTTCTACATCATGGACTTGCAACCGGACAACTCGCTGATCCGTTTCATGGTAGATCAGGGCAATACTGTCTTTCTTGTTTCCTGGCGAAACCCCGGCGAAGCGCAGGCCCATCTGGGCTGGGACGATTATCTCGAAAGGGGGCCGATCGCCGCCCTGCATGTCGCCCGGGAAATCACCAAGGTCAAGCAGCTCAATACCCTGGGGTTCTGTGTCGGCGGCACCATACTGACCTCGGCTCTGGCCGTGCTCAAGGCGCGTGGGGAGGACATCGTCGCCTCGCTGACCCTGCTGACGACGCTGCTCGATTTTTCCGATACCGGCGAAATCGGATTGTTCATCGACGAGCAGGGCGTGAGCGCACGCGAAGGAACGATCGGCAAGGGCGGCCTGCTGCCGGCCCGCGACCTGCAAAATACCTTTTCCTTCCTGCGCGCCAACGATCTGGTCTGGAACTACGTCGTCGGCAACTACCTGAAAGGGCAGAAGCCGCAAGCCTTCGACCTGCTTTACTGGAACTCGGATTCGACCAATTTGCCGGGGCCGTTCGCCTGCTGGTACATGCGCAACATGTATCTGGAAAACAAGCTGCGTCAGCCCGGACAACTGGAAATGTGCGGGGTCAAGGTCGATCTCGGCAAGCTGGAGATGCCGGTTTACCTGCTGGCTACCCGCGAGGATCACATCGTACCCTGGCAGTCGGCTTATCAGGGCACGCGTATCCTGGGCGGCAAGCTTCGTTTCGTGCTCGGCGCATCCGGCCATATTGCCGGGGTGATCAACCCAGCCGGCAAGAACAAGCGCAGCTACTGGGTCAACGACGATTTGAAAAATGAAGCCGATGGCTGGCTGGCTACGGCGGAAGAGAAGAAGGGGAGCTGGTGGTCCGACTGGGCCGACTGGCTTAAACCGTTGTCGGGAGAACAGCGGGCACCACGCAAGCCGGGGAGTGCCAAATACAAGCCGATCGAACCGGCGCCCGGTCGCTACGTCAAGGAACGCGTGGTATAAAAATTTCTCGATCAGGGGATGACACAATGTCGCGAGTTGCATTGGTTACTGGAGGGATGGGTGGCCTCGGCGAGGCTGTCTGCATCAAACTGGCCGGGCTGGGCTACAAGGTCGTAACGACCTATTCGCCAGGCAATGCCAAGGTTCAGGACTGGCTGAACGGTATGAACAACATGGGTTACGGTTTCAAGGCCTACCCGTGCGACGTCACCGATTTCGATTCGGCCCGTGCCTGTGTCGAAACAGTGGGCAAGGAAGTCGGTCCGGTCGACGTGCTGGTCAATAACGCCGGTATCACCCGTGACATGACCTTCAGGAAAATGACCAAGAGTGATTGGGATGCCGTGATCCATACCAATCTCGATTCGGTTTTCAACATGACCAAACAGGTCATGGATGGCATGATCGAGCGCAAGTGGGGAAGGGTCATCAATGTCGGTTCGGTTAACGGCCAGAAGGGGGCTTTCGGCCAGACCAACTATTCTGCGGCCAAGGCCGGCATGCATGGATTCACCAAGGCGCTGGCCCTCGAAGTGGCCAAGCAGGGGGTGACGGTGAACACCATTTCGCCCGGCTATATCGGCACCAAGATGGTGACGGCCATCCCGCAGGAAATCCTCGACTCGAAAATTCTTCCTCAGATCCCGGTCAATCGTCTGGGCAAGCCGGAAGAAATCGCCGGCCTGGTCGCCTATCTCGCTTCCGATGAGGCGGCATTCGTGACCGGAGCCAATATTTCCATTAACGGCGGTCAGCACATGTACTGACTGGCGTAATTTTTTACCCCGCTCTATTTAACAACAGGAAGGAATAACTATGACTCAACGTGTTGCTCTCGTTACCGGCGCTATGGGTGGTCTTGGGACCGCAATCTGTCAAGAATTGGCCAAGGCCGGCCACAAGGTGGTTGCTTCTTACCACCCGCAATTCGACAACAAGGAAGAGTGGCTGAAGGAAATGGCAGCTGCCGGTTTCAACGATTTCGTTTGTGTCGCCGGCGACGTTTCCGTTCTGGACGATTGCCAGAAGATGGTTGCCGAGGCTGAAGCCGCTTGCGGACAGGTCGACATCCTCGTGAACAACGCCGGTATCACCCGTGACCGTATGTTCGCCAAGATGGAAAAGGACGGCTGGGATGCAGTGATCGCCACCAACCTGACCTCGCTGTTCAACATGACCAAGCAAGTTTCCGCCAAGATGGCCGAACGCGGCTGGGGTCGCATCATCAATATCTCTTCCGTCAACGGCGTCAAAGGCCAGGCTGGCCAGACCAACTATTCCGCAGCAAAGGCCGGCGTCATCGGTTTCTCCAAGGCGCTGGCCGCCGAACTGGCCGCCAAGGGCGTGACCGTCAACGCCATCTGCCCGGGCTATGTCGCCACCAAGATGGTCATGGCGATCAAGCCGGAAGTTCTGCAATCCATCATCGACACCGTGCCGATGAAGCGCCTGGCCAAGCCGGAAGAGATCGGTGGCGCCTGCGCCTACCTGGCCTCCGATCTGGCTGCCTTCATGACCGGCGCCACGATGAACATCAATGGCGGCCTGTACTACCAGTAACCTTAAACGGTTGGTTTTCCATGCGTCGCAGTAAGACGCATGAAACCCAGAAAAGCCCTGTAAATCAGGGCTTTTTTATTGTCTGTAAGTTGCGATAAGAAGCCATGCAGCGCATAATTTGTGTGTACCTCAGTGAGTGCTTCGAGTGTGTACCTCGCTCATAAGCTACTCAAAATCTCGTAATCAGGCTTGCTGCAACGGATTCCGCGATTTGCTTTGAGGGGTTCCGGAGTACACGGCATGGCAGGGATTACCGACAAAGAAGTTCGAGCGCTGATTGCAAAGGCTCAGCGAGAGGGTAAGGCGCAATTTCAGGCGGAGGGCACAGTGCCCGGCTTGACCTTATCAGCGTCGAAGACAGGTATTGCCTCCTGGTACATCCGCTATCGCTTGGCCGGAAAGCAAAAGGAACGAACCATCGGCCAATATCCGGCATGGGGTGCGGCTGAAGCCCGTGAGAAGGCAAAGGAGTTGCGCCGCGAAATCGATAGTGGTGTTGATGTTGCAGTCGAGAAGCAGCGCCAGAAGCAGGAGGCATTGCTAGCGATCACGGTCGACATGCTGGCCGCCGAGTATTTCCAGAAGGCCGAGAAGGGTATGACCCTGAAAACGGGGATGCGGCTACACACATTCAAGCAGCGGAAATCGATCCACGAACGCTATGTCTCTCCGCTGATCGGTCGGTTTGAGGCATCGACCATTACGCCGGCTCAGGTCGTCAATGTCGTGAAGAAGGCTGAGGTTGGGGGGAAAACGCTCCCAGACATTACCTTGACACACTGCAATCTGATTTTTGCCCATGGCATTGGTAACGGTGCTTGCACCGCGAATCCTTGCCGCGACCTGAAGCTGTCGGCCATCGTCGGCCCTCAGGAGCCACCGAAGCAACGCATTGCGCTGGGTCAGGAAGAACTCGGTGACTTTCTTCGAGAACTTTACCGGATGCCCCGGCCATACGAACTGGCAACACGCTTGATGCTACTGACGGGGGTTCGTATCAACACAATTGCCGAAGCGACGATCAGCGAATTCAAGCCTGACTTTGCAGTGTGGGAAGTGCCACACGAACGGCGCAAGAATCGTCGGCACACAACGGGGCCATTCATCATTCCTCTTCCGGCCCAGGCGGTCGAGTGGGTGCGCGAATTGATCAAGCTGGCAGACGGGAACGAATACCTGTTGCCCGTGAATCCGATCCGGGGGGCGGGGCTGCGCAATCCGCTTTCGAAGCGGACAACGATTGCGAGTTGGGTTGACCGTGTGCGCACGGAGTCCGGCGGGAAGTGGCGGCGAATCACGCCCCACGATCTGCGGTCGACCTGTAAATCCTGGCTTTCCGAACTGCGCGTTGATTATGAGACTCGTCAGCGGTTCCTCGATCATGCCTTGGAAGGCATGGATGCAATTTACGACAAATCCGATTTTGTTGAACACCGCTTGGCGGCTGCCAATAGGTGGCTAGCCTTCCTGAAAGAGCTTGAAGCAGGAACGGCATCATCCAATGTAATCAAGTTGCCGAATTCGGCATAACGAGTTTGCTGCGCCTAGCTCAAGGTTGATCCCCTGGGTGAAAACTGGGCCCCCTTACCCGGTTGGCGTGGCATTAAGAGTAAGGGTGAAGCGTGAAAGGGACGCTGTGATGGGAAGTTTTCGTATTCAGCCGCTGCGGCACACGATTGAGGAAGAACTTAGGGTCTGGGCTTCAAGTCTTCTTGCGTCTGCACTTGCAGAATCTATGGGGGGCAAGGCAACAAATAAATTGTTGGTCATGCTTCGGCTAAATTCAGAATCTGGGCAACGTCAAATCGACGCTCTGGCTGATCGGGCACATTCTATTGCCGATCGCTTCGATGACCAGGAACTGTCTGAACGTATTTCCTGGTCGGCTTATCACGCTGAAACACCGACTATTACAGAGAAATATGATGATGGTTCAGTAAATAAATACATTAGCGTGAAAAATCCGCTTTGGGTTATCGATGACTTTCGGGCTCTAGTGCCGGCACTTGCGCTCAGGCTGCTGGATGACGCCGAAAAACAGGTTAATTCCGACTATAACAAGACGAACGCGCTCAAATTATTGATGTTCACTGAGCGGGTGCTGTGGAAAAAGGCCCAGAGCGGCGCCAATAGATTGACGATCGATCCAAAGACGCTTGGAAAGAAGGGAGGGGAGGCCAAGAACGCAAAGATGAATGCCCTCAAGCAGTGGACGATTGAGACATGGCAGGAAGGCGACTGGAAATCACCGAAGGACGCCTCAAGAAAGCTCGTCGATAAGGTGGTTGAACAAGGAAAGCAGATAGGCGTTTTTCTTGCTCAGACAAATGCGGAACGGACGGTTTATGACTGGATTTTGAAGGCAAAAAATTACGTCTAGCGCGCCAGACGTATTACGTCTAGCCGCTAGGCCGTACCAACGTTATCAAAAAGCTTCGTACATTCACCGCATCGCGTCAAATGGCGCAGTGTGTGAATGGATGAAGATATGTCGTATGAAACTTTGCGGGGCCGTCAGTTGGCCCCAGAGACTTGCGCAGCTGCGCTGGACGTTTCAGTTTCCCAAGTACATCGCTGGATTTCGGCCGGCAAAATTAAAGCAACCAAATTGGGCCTGCGTTGCACTCGAATTGATGGAGATTCTGTCGCCGATTTCCTAATCAGCCAGCAATCGGTACCACGCATCCCACGCGGCAAGGCTGCAAAATTATTGCCTTCAGAACTGGCTACGGCATAGGGTGGCAGCATGCCGACATCTGGTCAGCAAATCCACGATCGTGAATCGTTCGATCGACCCCGGTATCTTCAAGGTGAAGCAAGGCCATCCTTGCGGGTTCAGTTTCACGCGCCAGTCCGATTCGAGAATATCCGCCCCCCTTTCAATTTCTCATTCCAGCTAGAGGCCCCGGCGGTTGTCTGGGGACATAACGGGCGCTGCTGGGCATTCCTCCACGACTTCGATCTGCGCTCAGTAAGGTTCATCCTGGATTGTTGTCGGGCGGCGACTTACGAGCGGCGCGGAGAATTCACCAGTCCGTTTGTGGCGAGAGGGGGAATTGATGCGTGACTATTCGAAAGTCTCCCCTCAATTTTGGCTCGGTGCGACAGGTAAGGCGTTGCGCGGAGATAAGGCTGCTCAGATCGCAACGTTTTATCTCATGACCTGCGGTCACGCATCGATGATTGGTGTTTTTTCATGCCCGTTGATTTACCTGGCGCACGAAACTGGGCTAACCATGGAAGAGGCTTCCAAGGGGCTTGAAAGGGGCATTCAAGAGGGATTTTGCACCTATGACTTTGACCGTGAGCTTGTTTGGGTTCACGAGATGGCCAGATTTCAGATTGGCGCCGAGCTAAAAGCGAACGATAAACAAGTTTCATCTGTCCGGAAGGCATATATGCAAATCCCGGAAGGCAAGATTCGGCAAGGCTTTTACACGCGATATCGTTTCGCTTTCCATCTTCCGCTCGATGAAAAATATGAAACGAAAAAAGAAGGGGCATTGAAGGGGGATAGAAGCCCCTCCGAAGCCCCTACGAAGCCAATAGCAGTAGCAGTAGCAGTAACAGAAGATATAACAGTAGCAGGAATTAACCCTTCACCTGACGGTGAAGGTAGGTCCCACGCTTCGCCTGGGGCCGATGAGAACGGCGGGAAATTAACAACGGCAGTTCCTGATTGCCCCCACAAGGAAATCATCAGCCTGTATCAGAAGCACTTGCCGAGATTGCCTTTTCCTCGTTCCTGGGAGGGGCAACGTCAGGCCAATCTGCGTGCTCGTTGGCGGTGGGTTCTGACAGCAAAGAAGCTAAAAACTGGCGAGCGCTACGCGACTGATCGTGAGACCGGGCTTGCCTTCTTTGATCGCTATTTCAAATACGTGTCCGAATCGGACTTCCTGACCAACCGTGATGGCAAGTGGCTGGGGTGCGACCTGCCGTGGCTCGTCAAGTCGGAGAACTTTGAAAAGGTCATCTCCGGAAAATACGAGAATCGAGATGCAGCATGAGTAACTCTGCGAATATCCAAATGCCGCCGCATTCGGTCGAGGCCGAGCAGTCCGTCCTGGGCGGTTTGCTCCTGGAGGCCAAAGCGTGGGAGCACGTCGGAGAAGTGTTGACCGATAACGACTTCTACACCGATGCTCACCGGCGCATCTGGCGACATATCGCTCTTGCCTCGGAACGGGGTCGGGCGGTGGATGTGGTCACTATTGCCGAGAGCATCGAAGCCGCCGGCGAAAGCACTGCAACCGGTGGCCTTGCCTACCTGGGCGAACTGGCCGCCAACACGCCGTCGATCGCCAATATCAAGCGCTATGCGGAAATCGTTCGAGAGCGCGCCGTGTTACGCCGCCTTCAGGCGGTTGGTTCTACCCTGTACCAAGGCTGCGCAAATACTGGCGGTCGTACGCCTGATGAACTTGTCAGCGCAGCTGAGGCCGCGATGATCGATGCCATCGACCGCCATGCTAGCGACCCGGCGCCGTTGGCCGAGGCGATGACTGATGCCATGCGCTATATCGATTCACGAGGCGAGACGGGCGGTTTGGTAACCGGGTTCAAGGACTTCGATGCAATGACCGGCGGCCTTGAGCCTGGAAATTTTGTGATCATTGCCGCGCGCCCATCGGTCGGCAAAACAATCGCGGCCTGTAATATCGGTGACTACGTTTCACAACATGGCGGGTCAGTTCTATTCCACACCATGGAGATGAGTCGCCGGGAAATTGGCATGCGCATCTTGGCGGCACGATCTAACGTCTCGGTGCACGCGATGCGTACGGGAATCAAGGATCAGGACGATTGGGGGCGGATGAGCAGTCAAATGCCGGCTGCCAAGAAGCAACTTTTCTGGATCGACGATACCCCTGCTGTGAGCGTTGCTCAAGTAAGGGCCAAGGCTAGGCGCCTGAAGCGCAAGGTTGGCTTGTCCCTCGTGGTGATTGACTACCTACAGCTCATGCGAGGGAAGGGCGATAACCGGGTGCAGGAAATCGGTAGTATCAGCCGCGGCCTCAAGGCTTTGGCGATGGAGCTTGAGGTTCCGATCATTGCGCTCGCCCAACTTAATCGGGCTGTCGAGTCCAGATCCGACAAGCGGCCCTTGAGCAACGATCTCCGGGACTCGGGGGAGATCGAGCAGGATGCTGATATTGTTGCCATGCTGCACCGCGAATCACTCTATATAAACGATCCGGAGTGGGAAGGCCTGGCGGAAATGATTTTCCGCAAGAATCGAAACGGCCCCCTCGGTGAGATCCTGCTCAGCTATCACCCGGAGCACATGCGCTTTGCGGATCACTGTGGGCCGAATCCTCGTCAGAACAGTAAGCCGAAAACTAATCGTGGTGGTTACACCAGGCCGGGGATGGATTGATGACCGTTGTTGATAATTTCCGCGTTGAGGATTTGAGTCAATGAGCGACGATCCGATCAGACCCAGGGTGAGTGCCTTTGCCGGTGATGTCCCTCCGTATCGCTTCCTAAAAACGGGGATTGAACCGGAAGTGGCGGCGGCGAATGCCATGCGCGAAATGGGAATCCGGCATTCATGCTGTGCTTTATCTTTGCTCTGGCGCTTGCGTAAAGTGGCGTTAGACGAAGGTCAGGTATGCCCGAGCGAAATTTGAAGGGTTAGAGGCTTTGGATTTTGATTGCCTGATCCGCCCTACAAAGTGGTTTTCCAGTTACCAGGGGAGCATCCGGTAACTGGAAAACCAATGTAACTCAGGTAGTCTATGCCTCTGATTGTTTTTCCGGCTGAGCTGGCAAGGAGAACGGAATAATTTCAGCGTTATATAGCGGGCATTCTTCGGCGATATGTCTCATTTGAGAGCAGGCCATCCCTAATCCATACATGCTTATTGCTTGCGCCAATTGCACTATTTTTGCAATAGCATCATCGCGTGTTATCACACTTCGCCCCCTTCGCTATCGGTAACCGAAGAAAGGTCAGCAGTATCCCGGCCGGATGATGAATCAGATGCGACTGGCAGGCTGATTAGCATGTGACGCGGTATGCGCTCATGTCCGAGGCCTTCAGCTTGCGGTTCGCCATCATCCCAGCAGACACAAGCCGAACCGTCCACGTAGGCTTTGACCACGCGCCCGGTTCGGCCGGCGAGAGCAGTCTTAATCCGGTCGCCGGGTTGTAACTGGCGCGCCGCAGCCAAGACCGGCCCGACCACGGCACAGAATGCCGCTTTGCGCTCCTGGCACTCTTCAAGTCGCTGATTCAGGGCAAGACTCAAAATATCGTCAAGGTAATAGCCCAGCAGGTCTGCCGGGGAGTTTCCATTCTCGATATTCGCTAGGGCTTGCAGCAGTGCCCGCGCATCCCGACGGCCTGCTTCGGCGGCCTCGTCGGCAGACTGCAGGCGCATGCGGGGAAATGTGCCGGCATGGCAGATGTTGGCATTCATGCTGTTGCCCCTTCTTGAATATCATCAAGGGCTTTGATGGCAGCATCCACAACGGCCTTTGACATCCTTACCAGTAGTGCTGCGCCGTAAAGCGAATCGCTTCCATTATTCACTTCTGCGGATTGATAAACGGTCTCGATGGCGGAGGCCAGATAGCAAGACGCACTGGTTAGTACATCAAGTATCGGCACCCCCGGGCGAACCTCGAACAGCATTTCACCCCCAGCATTGGCGCGCTCAAAAGCGATACGGGTGGTAGTCAATTCTTTGTTGGTACTGTCGGTCATAATTATTTCCTCAAGAGGTTGCCGCCGCTCAATTGAGCGGCATGGGCGTGATTACTGTGCGTACAGACGGCCAGTAGTGGTCGATGTGGGCTTCATGCACTTCTTGAGCTGCGCCGGCGTGAGGAAGGACTGCGCCAGAGCGGAATCAAGGCGCTTCCCCATCACTGTGGCGACCATGAACTTGTGGGCGTTCCCGAAATACACGCCGTCACCTTGAAGCTTGAGCAGGTCCGCCAGGTTGTCGGCCTCGGCTTCGATGTTGGCGATTTGTGCCTTGAGGGCAGCGAGCTTGTCGACCGTGCGCTTGATCTGGTTTGATGTGAGCGCGGCAGCGATAGCGGTAGAATTGGTCCTAGCCATATTGATCTCCAGTGATCAGTTTCGGTTAGAACGCCCCACGGATTGCAGTCCCTGGGGCGTTCGCTTTTGTGTGGAGTAACTGATCGTTGCCTATCCGTTAGAACGGCTTCGCGCACTGCCAGAAGTTTCCACACCCAGACACTCGCGGTAGTCTGGTCACCGTTAAAAATTACTACATTACGATGTAACAATATCTACGTTTAATTGTAGTGTCAAGCGACAAATTAAATGTAGTGCGCTACTATTGTATGTAGTGGCAACTACAGGAGTCGTGTAATGAGCAAAACGCAAGAAGCTATGGCCTATTTGAAGGCCAATCCAGAAGAGTCAGCCTATTCGATTGCGCAGAAATTTGGGTTATCTCCGACGACCATTTACACCACGATCAAGCGCGCGAAAGCAAAGGAAAGCCTTGTCGCATGTCCATGCTGTGGCACGGTGCTTCCAGAGGAAAAGATCAATCGTAAAGTGTTGAAATGATGTTCCTGACGGATGAAGAGCTTTTCGAGCTGACTGGATACCGACGCAATGCTGACCGGTGCCGCTGGTTGTCGGATCGCAAGTGGAAATTTGAGCGAAACGCAATTCATGGCCGGCCCGTAGTGCTTCGCAAGCATGTTGATGAAATGCTGTCGCTTGATGTACCTGCAGCATCGCCGGTTCGGCCCGTGCCAAAATTGAATATGAGCTGGAGCAAGAAATGAAAGCTGCTATAGGCCGTACTCGGCAGAGTAACTTCGATCTTCCGCCTCGCATGCACATCAAGTGTGGAACTTACTACTACGTCACGCGAGGCATGCCGCGCAAGTGGATCCGACTTGGCAAAGACTTGAACGATGCGCGCCGATTGTGGGAGGACATCGAAGCCATTCCCTGCAGCCGGAATGAAAATGGGCTTGCTTCTTTGATTGACGACTGGATGGCAAGCGCTGAATTTGCAAAATTGGCGGATAACACTCGGAAACAGTACAAGAATGTCACCAAGCAATTGAAGCAGGCCTTCCATGACTTCGCATCAGTAGCCGAGATCAAGCCACATCATGTCGCAGGCTGGCAAGATGGCCACCATTCGAAGGTCATGGCAAATACCGGAAAATCGATCCTGACCACAGTGCTGAACATCGCCATTCGTCGCGGGATTGTCGAGCGCAACCCGGCAAAGGAGGTCGAGAACATCACTGTCTCGCGCCGGAATCGGTATATCACCGACGAGGAATATCTCGCCATCCGCGAGAAAGCTACGCCGGTGCTGCGGGCCGCCATGGACCTTTCCTACGTTACCGGCGCCCGAATTGGCGACATCCTTGATATTCACCTGAGCCAGATCACCCCGGAAGGGCTGACGATCCGGCAGGAGAAAACCAAGAAGCTGCAATTCTTCAAGCGGAATGCCGCCTTGGATGCTGCTATCGAGAACGCCAAGGCAATCAAACGCCCAGTGCGTGGCCTGTACCTTCTCTGCACGATGCGCGGCCAGCAGTACGACTATCAGCAGTTGAATCAATGGTGGATCAAGGCGCGGACCGAAGCCGGGATTCCCGACGTCCATTTTCACGACATCCGAGGCAAATCAGCGACCGACGCAAAGCGCGGTGGGCAGGATTACCAGGCGCTACTTGGGCACACAACGAAGGCCATGTCGGACAGCTATATCAAGCTGGAAGACGCCCAGGTAGTCGAGCCTCTACAAAATATGCTTTGAGCCTGGGAATATTCGATGATGATTACAACCCGCGTTAAGCGCTTCTTGTGGCAATGGTGCTGTCTTACGTTCAGCGATGCCGTGCCTCAGATTTTTGGATGGCCAACATTATTAAGCGCTGCCGCTTTGTCGTACCTGCTTCAGCTTGCTGGATTTGGTGCGATCCAAGATCAGACTTCGAACAATTTTGCTTTAGCCGTGGTGAGTTACGCGATTGCATTAATGGTTAATTTCTTCATTGCGGCTTTCAAGGCATATCGGTTAGTAAAGCCGTTAGTTGTAACGGTATCAGACGATATTCCCTCTCCAGCTCTTTCCTTCAATGACAAAATGCGTGGATACGCGGTTACGGTGGTTGTATTCAATCGATCGGTTGCTCAACTGAATGATTGTGCTGCGTACGTGATGAATGCTCCTTTATATAACGGGGAGATAGGGCCATTCTTTGTTGAGAAATTTGACATGCCGCCAAAATCGATGAGATATGTGCAGATCGCATATTGGTTTTCTCGAGAGGCGCCAAATGTTGACGATGGCAATATTCGGTTGGCCGGGCCCGTTAGTTCTGGGTATGCCGAAGCTACATGCGCTTTGCCCGTATCCGGGGCCGATTTGCACATCAGGATTCAAGCGCAAGGTACGGACAGTAAAGATGTTCAATGCCGTGTCTGGGTGGATAAGGAATCTCGGCAATTGAAGTCTGAGCAACGTCATGAATGAGTTTTCTATATGAAAATTCCACCCGGATCCCCGAGTCTCCCAAAAGTATTTGCCCTTGCTACGCCTCGGCATCTTCTGGCCAAGCTGCATTGGGAAATTGCCGGGTTTGCCAATGCTGAAAAAGACCGTTGCGCATTGGGGGCGCACTTAATTGCGGCATACCATGCCATGAATTGCGCTATCACTACATGGCATATGGCCGACTGGGTTTGGAACTATCTGGATGATAAAAGTCGGCAACAAATATCAAATGCACTGAGTTTGAAAAAGGTCGATCAGGCCTCATTCGAAGCGCACATACGTGCAGAATGCCGGGCAATTAATTGTTGCAGAGATATTGCAACTGGATCCAAGCACATGAAAATCACGCGAGGTGGTGCAGATCCGAGTGTCGTTGCTGAGGTTTCCTGGTCTTATGAACAGGCAAGGGCCGGAGTAATGCGCGCTGGTGATCCCTTGGGGCGCTATGAGGCTCGGCTAATTGTTCACGATCAACATGGTCAACGGTCAGCGCGAGAGGTGTTTTCAGAGGCATTTGCCTATTGGGAAGCATTGCTTTCGCGATTCGGGCTCATTGAGGATAAATACATTGAGTCAGGTGCCGGCTAGGCCAACGGGGATTTATGGTTCGCCATAAGCAACTAACTCTTGGTGAGTACCTTGAAGGGGCGGGTACGAAATCCGAACGTGAATTTATCGAGCGTTTTCTTGATGCTCAGCGACTCGAAAACCTCCGGAAATCGCTCGCTCCTCTCCGCGATGCGAAGGTAAAAGCTGCTGAAATTCTATCCATGACAGATCCCGAAGCAACGAATGCTGTTGGTCATGGCGTGGATTTTCTTACCCAAATGTCGATCCTTCAGGCGGCCATCAGTGGCTCGTTTGCCGCGAAGGTGCGCGGTTCGGAAGGCGGAAGGAATAAGGCTGCTGGTGACAAAAATCTCGTTGGCCTTACCATTCCTCAAAGACGTCGGATGGCCCTATATCAATGTCAAATCAGTAAAGGCTCAACGCCAGGCCAAGCACTGGATATGGTTGCAGCCAAGGAGGGCGTGTCTTCAAATGCGATCCGACAGAGCCTGAAAGCTGCAGGGGTTCTAGTTTCGACAACTGAAAGACGTGGCCGACATCGGAATGAATCGCCCCGGATTTGATGGAGGCTCTAACTCTTGAGAAGATAGAGCCATGAAGAAGACAGTTAAGTTCTCCCCCGAAGTCCGTGAGCGCGCCGTGCGCAT
>JAJXVG010000235.1 GCA_021782315.1 Pseudomonadota bacterium
CCTCTTCGTTGTAGAACGGGACGACGACGGACAGGCTGTGCGGAGGGGAGGAGAGTTCGGCGCTCATGGGTGAATCCGGCGGGAAAGATTGCATTTTAATCGAAAAGCCCTGTTCGACGATTAATGTAAAGCCGCGGACAGGGGAATGGCTGACGCCGCTCGCGATGGCGTCGCCACCGCCCTTGTTCCCGGAGATGAGCGAAATTGCCCTCGCAACATCCGGATACAAACCGTTGCAATGCGAATCAACCCGACCGGCCGCTTTGATGTGAAGATTGCCCGAATCCACACAGCGAACGAAAGCGATCCCATGTCACTGACCAAACATGTCCATCATCGTCCGAACATCGAAGCCTTCCTGGCCGTCTCGCGGGCGCATTTCGATCTTGCCGGAAGCGCCGGCCAGGTCGGGCGCCCATCCCTCGTTGCTTCAGAATTGCAAAGGAATCGTATGACTTCATCCCGTAAATTCATCCAGTCGCTCCTCCTGGCCGCCGGCATCGGCGCCTTTGCCGCCGGGCCGGCCCTCGCCGAACCGGATTGCGGTCGCATGGATGGGCATGAAGGGCGACATGCCAAAATGCTGGAGCAGCATCACACCCGATTGCACGATGCCCTCAAGCTGAGCGGCGAGCAGGAGCCGGCCTGGAAAAAACTGATGGAGTCCGAGCAGCCGCGAGCCGGCCAGGGAGCCGGCAAGGCGGAGGATTGGGCCAAGCTGAACGCGCCGCAGCGCGCGGAAAAGATGCTGGAACTGTTCAAGACCAGGGAGGCCAAGATGACGGAGCACGTCACGGCGCTCAAGGCCTTCTACGCCGTGCTGACGCCGGAACAGCAAAAAACCTTCGATGATTTTCATGCCGGTCCGCGCGGGCGCATGGCCGGCAAGGACGCCGCCAAGGCTTCCGACAAGGGTGATGGCCAGGGCAAACCCTGACGGCTGCCGGCCTTGCGCCGGCTAATACGGAACAGAAAGTGTGGTGCAGCACTACACTAGTTGCAAACCGCTCGCCATCCGGTAGGATGGTCGATGCCATCAGCGCACGGGAGAATTGACCTAATGAAAGTAAAGTCTTCGATCGAACGCGGTGCGGATTACCTCTGCACCAAACTGGGCCAAGTGGTGACGGCCATAGAGCAGGTTGCCGTGGTCAAGGGTTTGGCCATGTGGGAAGTCGAAAGAAAGATAGGCAACGGAATCAGGCGGCGGCTCATCGTTTCCGAGCGCTCGCTGGTGCCGATGCGGCTATCCATGGCGGGCGGCCTGGCCTGACCCGGCCCGGAAGGCCGGCGATGCCGGCCCTCTCCCGGAACCCGCCGCGACGGCGGGTTTTTTGTGCCTGGAAGGCGGGGGCTTTGGTATTCTCGGGGGCATCCCCTGTTCCGCGCCACGATATGAAAAATTTTCGCCATGGCTGCCTTCTGGCGGCGACGCTCCTCGTCGCCGGCAACCTGTTTGCCGCCGACGCCACCCCGGCCGACCGCGCGGCCGGTGCTGCGGCAAGCGGCAGGGCGCATACGCGCGAGGAGGAGACGGCGAGCATCCGCAAGCATCACCTGCTGCGATTGAACGATCTGCTGACGACCGAACCGGGCGAATTGCGCCAGAACTGCAAGTATGAGTCGGAAATTTCGACGACCCCGCCGGGCCGGCGCGTCGTGCTGACCTTCGACGACGGTCCGGAGCCGGGGCAGACCGAATATATTCTCGAGATCCTGAAAAAATACGACATCAAGGGCACATTTTTCCTGATCGGCGAAAAAGCCAGGGCCCATCCCGAACTGGTCGGGAAGATTCTCGACGGAGGGGGCCATACCGTCGGCAACCACTCCTGGAGCCACCCGAATTTCCATGCCATTTCCGCCGCGCAGCAGGCCGAGGAGGTGCTGAAGTACGAAGAAGCACCGGCCAGCGGCCCGGTCAGGCTGCTCTTCCGCTATCCCTACGGAAACGCCTCGTGCGAGACCAATGACCTCCTGCATGCCCGGGGTTACCGCATTGTCGGGTGGCACGTCGATTCATGCGACTGGGCATTCGACCGGACGGCCAGCGTCGATGCGAAAGAAGCGCTTTCCTGCGGGGTCCTGGCGCAGAACCGAAGCAATTACGTCGAGCACGTGGTGTCCACGGTGCGCGCCCACCGGGGCGGCATCGTGCTGATGCACGAAATACACCCCAATACGATCCGGAAGCTCGACGAGATCATCGGCCGCCTGAAGGAAGATGGATTTACCTTCGGCTCCATCGAAGACGCCGATTTCGTGCCCTCCTTGCGCTAACGCATTGGGTGGCGTTCATGTCCCGATAGCCCGAGTCCGGGCGTGTCAAGAAATGCGACTGGAATCGTTCGGGCGGCCGGCTTGGCCCCGAAAAAATACCCCCGCCGCAGCGGGGGTATCCGTGGGGTGGGGGCGCTCAGCGATTGCGGACGCGCAGTGCGGCAAGGCCGAGCAGGCTCAGGCCGAGCAGTCCCAAAACGCCGGGCTCAGGTACGTTGTTGAAATTCGCGGTGCTCGAAGCCAGGAACAACTGCTCGTATCCGTTGTCGATCTGCACGCCGGTGCAGTTCGACCAAACCGAACCGAGGCTGGGGTCGGTATTGCAGCCCAGCTTGAGGTCCAGGTGCACGGTGTAGTTGTTGAGATTGTCGCCGGTGCCGTACAACTCCTGCAGCCACTGGTCCAGCAAGGGAACGTCGGCGGCGTAGGCCGCCTGATTGGCGCCGAGGTTCAGGTTGAAACCGCCGGTGCTGAAACCCGACTGGACATAGTCGGTGCCGCCCGTCGAATAGCTCGTTCCCGCCTGGGGCTGGGTGATGTTGCCGCCGTTGTAGGCGGTGGCGTCGCCGTTGATGTTTATATTGGTCGTATTGAAAACCTGGCCCTGGTTGGAGAGGTAGAGGTAGCCGCTGTTGTTGCCGTTGACGCCGCATGCCGTTGTCCCGCAGTACAGGCCTCCCGTGCTGTTCGTAATCCAGAGCTTGGCCCAGATCGCCAGGGTCGGGTCGCTGTTCGTCTCGTTGTTGTTGAAGAAAAACAGCGGATTGCCGGTGCCGAGCAGTGAGCGAAGCGAGGCGACGTTGGCGTCCCAGGTGTTGGCGTCGTTGTTGGCGATGCCGGCCTTGTCGCCGGGGCTGGTCACATTGACGGCGCCGGAAATGCTGGCGTACTGCGGATGGCTTCCCGACGGCGTCAGGTAGGCATTGTCGAAACCATCGGGGTTGATCGTGACGTTCTGGCCGTTTGCCCCGGTGTAGATCACGACGCCGTTGGCGATCTGGCCCGGGCCCGAGGCAATGTAATAGGGGCTGCCCGGACCCGAGCCGTATCCGTTGAGGGCGGCCAGGATGGGCAGTGCATAGGAGTTGACGTTGCCGTAGGTGGCGTATGGCTGACCTGTGAGATCAAGCGGTACCGCCTGCGCCGTTGCGCTGACCCCGATGATCGAGGCCGCCATAAGAAGTCGTTTCATTTTGAACCTCCATTGGGCTGTTGTTGCCGGAAGCCTGACTTGCCAGCAGCGATTTTCGTGCCCGAAGCCGCACTTGTTAAATTTATCTCGATATTTCAATGGCTTGCCATTTTTTCGGACGGCGCCTGGTCGGCCTGCTTATCTGAGGTGTAAGCAATTCCGACAGGGAGGCGGCAGGGCCCCTCCGCGGCGGGCACGAAAAAGTCGTCGCGGCTGTTCTTATCGTTTCTTGCTCACCGAATCCCGGCGGGCGATAATTGCCCTCGTCTTACCCCTCGCCGACCCCTCCCATGGGGGGCGCAACGGAGAAACCGCATAAGCAACCGGATAATATTTTCAGAATGCAGCGGCAGGGGCTAATGGAATCAAGGAGATAGCCCTGAAATGCTGCTGATGATCGATAATTACGACAGCTTTACCTACAACATCGTCCAATACTTCGGCGAGCTGGGGCAGGATGTGCGGGTTTTTCGCAACGACGCCATCACGCTCCAGGAGATCGCCCGGCTCGACCCCGAGTTCCTGGTGATTTCGCCCGGCCCCTGTGCGCCGGCCCAGGCCGGTGTCTCGCTGGCGGCGATCAAGGAATTCGCCGGCAGGATTCCGCTGCTCGGTGTCTGCCTCGGTCACCAGGCCATCGGCGAGGCCTTCGGCGGCCGCATCGTGCATGCCAAACAACTGATGCAAGGCAAGGGGACGCCGGTTCATCACAAGAACGAGGGGGTTTTTGCCGGGCTGCCCAACCCGCTGACCTGCACCCGTTACCATTCGCTCGCCATCGAGCGCGCGTCGCTGCCCGCCTGCCTGGACGTCACCGCCTGGACCGACGACGGCGAAATCATGGGCGTCCGTCACAAGACGCTGGATGTCGAAGGCGTGCAGTTCCACCCCGAATCGATCCTGACCGAACGCGGTCACGATCTGCTGAGGAATTTTCTCGTCAATCGGGGCGCGCCCCGCACGGAGGCCGCATGATCACCCCGCAGCAAGCCTTGCAACGCACCGTCGAACATCGCGAAATCTTTCATGACGAAATGCTCTTCCTGATGCGCGAAATCATGGCCGGACGCGTGTCGCCGGTGATGACCGCGGCCATCCTCACCGGATTGCGCGTCAAGAAGGAAACCATCGGCGAGATTTCCGCCGCCGCCAAGGT
>JAJXVG010000236.1 GCA_021782315.1 Pseudomonadota bacterium
CGTTTCCATCGAAAATTTCGAAACCAAGGTTCTCAAACCGGCCGAAACCGTGCCGCTGGTCGTCGACTTCTGGGCTCCTTGGTGCGAACCCTGCAAGGTACTCAAACCGATGCTGGAGAAGCTGGCCGAGGAATACAAGGGCCGCTTCCTGCTGGCCATGATAAACGCCGACGAATGCCCTGAAATCGCCCAGCATTTCGGCGTTCGCAGCATTCCCTCGGTCAAGGTGCTGTTCCAGGGCCAGTTGCTCGACGAGTTTGAAGGCGCCCTGCCGGAAGGCCAGCTCCGCGAATTTCTCGACCGCTTTGCCTTGGCGGCCGGCCCCGGCGGCAATCTTCGCGAGGAGGCCGCCGCGCTGGTCGCCGACGGCAAGCTGGAAGAGGCCCTTGCCAAGCTGGTCGAAGCCAGCCGGGCCCAGCCGCAGGATCAGGCCATCCAGCTCGATGCCGTCGACATCATGATGCAACTCGGTCGCAACGATGAGGCGGCCCAGTTGCTATCCGGTGACTACCCCCAGGAAGCCGACCGCGCCAAAGCCCTGCGCGCCCGCCTGGCGCTCGCCGCCGGCGCCGCCGACACCGCCGGACTCGAAACCAGGCTGGCGGCCAATCCGGACGATCACGCCGCCCGCCTCGACCTGTCGCGAGCCTACGCGGCGCAGGGCGACTTTCGCGCCGCCATGGCGGAAGCCTTCGAGGTTCTCGTCCGTGACCGCAATTTCGACGAAGGCGCCGGCCGCAAGGCATTGCTCCAGCTGTTTGAAGCCCTCGCCGGCAGCGAGCAGTACGACGATCTGATCCGCGAATTCCGTCGCAAGATGTCTGCGGCGCTCAACTGAATCACATCCCCGAAGGAATCGATCCTGCCCGCCCGCCTGATCGATTATTCCGGCCGCATCTCCGCCCCCAAGCGCGCTTCTGGCGCAATCCCTGACTACCCCTTAAGCTATCGACCATGGGGAAAAATCCGGACACGCTCATGACGAAACCGCTGGGGCCGCTGAACCTGCGCTCCTTGCAGTTGCGGTTGACCCTGGGCGTGCTGGTGGTCAGCCTGATCGTGCTGTGGAGCGCCGTTTTGATTCTTGACCAGACCCTGCGCAAGGATCTGGAGAACAGCATCTCGGCGCAGCAGTTCTCGACCGTTTCCCTTCTCGCCACCGAACTCGACCGCTCGATCCGCGAGCGCCAGCAGATCGTCAAAAGCATCGCCGACGATTATCGCAGCGCCTTGCTCGGCGACTCTCCCGCCGCCCAGGCCGCCCTCGAGCAGCACACCCTGCCCGAAAGTATTTTCAACTGGGGCCTCATTGTCATCGACAACAGGGGCGTGGCGGTTGCCAGCATCCCGCGCGAAATCCGGCGAACCGGCGTCAGTTTCATCGATTACCAGGGGGTTCGCGACGCTCTGGCCGGCCGGGAAGGCGTGATTACCGACCCCATGTTCAGCGAACACAGCCGGCAACCCGTCTTCGCCATCATGGCACCGATCCGTGACCGGAACGACCGGGTCATCGGCGCCATCGCCGGCGTCATCAATCTCCTGCGTCCGAACTTCCTCGACCAGATCGGAAATTCGAAATACGGCATGACCGGCGATTTCCTGATCACAGCACCGAAAACCCGCAGTTACGTAACCGCTTCCGACAAGAGCCGACTGTTGAAGAACGGCCCGCCGCGAGGCATCAATCCAGTCTATGACAAATACATCGACGGCTACGAAGGCTCCGGTCTGGCCCGCAGCTCCCGCGGCGTCCTCGAATTGTCGTCGAGCAAGCGCATTCCGGCGACCGGCTGGCTGATGCAATCGGTACTGCCCGCCGACGAAGCCTTCGCCGCGATCAACGACATCGAACGTCATGTCTTCGTCATTTCGTCGGCATTGACCGTGCTGCTGGGTCTTCTCTGCTGGTGGTGGCTGCGTCGCCAGTTACGCCCGCTGGCCGAAACCTCGCAATTGCTGACCGACATCAGCAACGGCAAGGCGCCGCGCCAGGTCCTGCCGATCTACCAGAATGACGAAATCGGGCAACTGACCGCAGCCTTCAACAGCCTGCAGGAATTCATCATCGCCGAGGAAGCCAAGGCGGCCGACCATGCCGCAAACACCCGTCTGCGCCAGATCGTTTCCGGCGTTCCCGGCCTCGTCTTCCAATACTGCCTGCACGCCGACGGTCATGGCAATTTCCTCTTCGCCAGCGATGCCATCAAAACGCTGTACGGCCTGACCCCGGAGCAGGTGGCCGAAACCACCGAGCCCATGAGGGAAATGACCTATCCGGCCGACTACCCGCAATTCTTCGCCACCCTGCAAGCCGCGGCGCAGACACTGTCGCCCTGGCGACACGAATATCGCATCTGCACGCCCGACGGCAAGATCAAGTGGCTGCTCATCCGGGCCATACCCGAAGCAGGCGCCGACCACAGCGTCATCTTTTGCGGCTTCGTCGCCGACATCAGCGAAATCAAGGCGATGGAGGGCGAACTGCGCGACGCCATCGCCGAACATACCCGCATGGATGCCGAAATCGCACGCTATCGCGACCATCTCGAACAACTGGTCGCGGAGCGGACTGCCGACCTCGAACATGCCCGCGCCGAGGCCATACGCCTGGCCATGGCCAAGAGCGAATTCCTGGCCAAGATGAGTCACGAAATTCGCACGCCGCTGCACGGCGTCCTCGGCATGACCCACGTTGGGCTGCGCGCCGCCGACGAAGGCAGCAAGGCCCATGATGCCTTCGTCAAGATCCAGCGCTCCGGCAAGCTCCTGCTCGGCATCATCAACGACATCCTCGATTTTTCCAAAATGGAAACCGGCATGCTCAAGCTGGAAAGCCTGCCCGTCGACCTGAACTCCATTCTCCTCGAAACGCTCGAAATGATGCGGGAAGGCGCGGCCGGGAAGGGCCTGGACCTGTGCCTGGTCCGTGCCGACAACCTGCCCGCTTCGTGTCTCAGTGACGCCTTGCGCCTGCGCCAGATACTGCTCAACCTGCTTTCCAACGCTGTCAAATTTACCAGTGTCGGCACGGTTCGTCTGGAGGCGGATCTTGACGGAGAAGAACTGCGTTTCCGGATTCGAGACACCGGCATCGGCATTCCGGCCGAACAATTGTCGAGCATCTTCAACCCCTTCGAGCAGGGGGACAATTCGACAACCCGCCGTTTCGGCGGATCCGGCCTAGGACTGGCCATCACCGAGCATCTTGTCCACCTGATGGGCGGCACGATCAGCGTGGACAGCACGCCAGGCAGCGGCAGTTGCTTTTCCGTCCGCCTGCCCTATACGACGCAGCAAGAAGGCAATCCGGCCACTCCGCCACCGGAGGTCGAAAGCGTGCCGAATGACAGGCCGCTCGCCGACCTGCGAATTCTGGTCGTTGAAGATATCGACATCAACCGCCACATCATGAGCGAAATCCTTGGTGAGGCGGGTGCTCAGCCCTTCTTTGCGGAAGATGGCAGGCAGGCGGTCGAAGCCGTCCGCAGCAACGGAACTGACGCCTACGATGCGGTCTTGATGGACATCCAGATGCCGGTCATGAACGGCATCGATGCGACCCGCGAAATTCGCCGCTTCGCCCCCGACCTGCCGATCATCGGCCAGACTGCGCACGCCCTGATCGAAGAGCGATTGGCCTGCCTCGCCGCCGGCATGGTCGACCACATCTCGAAACCGATCGACCCGGAGGCGCTTTTTGCCATGATACGCAAGTATGTATCCCGCCCTGCCGGTTCAGGAGCATCCTCTCCGTCATGACAGCCAAGGACCTTTACCTGGGCGCCGGCCTGCGCCGGATCGAAGCCCGTCATGCCGACCAGCCCCTGATGCAGCGCGCCGGCACGGCCGCCGCCGAGTGGGCGCTCGAACTGGCCGCTGAGCGCGATGCCCCCGTCCTGGTCCTGGCCGGCCCCGGCAACAATGGCGGCGACGCCTTCGAAGCGGCCCGCCTGTTGCGCGAACTGTCATTCGATGTCCGTGTCGTCTTCATCGCCGACCCCGGCCGCCTGCCCGCCGATGCGGCCGCCGCCTACCGCCGTTTTAATGAGGCCGGCGGCACGACGAGCGGGCAGATTCCGGCCGCAGGCCGCTGGTCGCTAATCATCGACGGCCTCTTCGGCATCGGCCTGAGCCGCGCGCCCGACGCGCTTTACGGCGCCTGGATAAGAGCCGCCAATCGCCTGGCCGAACGCGATTCCTGCCCGCTGCTCGCCCTCGACTGCCCGTCCGGCCTGAATGCCGACACCGGCACCGCCTTCGGCCCGAGCATACAGGCCAGCCATACGATCACCTTCATCGCTGCCAAGCCCGGACTGCTGACCGCGGACGGCCCGGACCATTGCGGCTGCCTCCGCGTCGCCGGCCTCGACCTCGACCCGGCCGCCGAAATCGCGCCGGATTGCCGCCTCCTGAGTCGCGCCGACTTTGCCAAACACCTCAGGCCGCGCCGACGCAACACCCACAAGGGCAGTTTCGGCAGTGCCGGCATTCTTGGCGGCAGCAAGTCGATGGCCGGCGCCGCCCTCCTTGCCGCCCGCGCCGCACTCAAACTGGGCGCCGGCCGCGAGATC
>JAJXVG010000035.1 GCA_021782315.1 Pseudomonadota bacterium
CATTCGAGGCCTTTCTCGGCGAAATCAGTTGCGAAGGTTTCGACGCCCGCATCGCCTCCGGCGGCGGCCGCCAGTTCATCACGATGGACCGCTACGACGCCAACTGGCCGATGGTCGAGAAAGGCTGGAAAACCCATGTTCTCGGCCAGGGCGCCCAGTTTCCGAATGCCGCCGCGGCAGTCAAGGGCCTGCGCGCGCAGCACCCGGGCACCATCGACCAGGACCTGCCGGAGTTCGTCATTGCCGACAACGGCCAGCCCATCGGTACCATCGAGGATGGCGATTCGGTCGTTTTCTTCAACTTCCGCGGCGACCGCGCCATCGAAATCACCCGGGTTTTCGAAGAGGCTCATTTCAACAGGTTCGATCGGGTTCGCTCGCCCAGGGTGACTTACGCCGGCATGCTGCAATACGACGGTGACCTGAAACTGCCGGCCCGCTTCCTGGTTGCCCCGCCGGCGATCAAGAACACGACCGGCGAATGGTTCGCCAAGTCAGGCATTGCCCAGTTCGCCTGCTCGGAAACCCAGAAATTCGGCCATGTCACCTATTTCTGGAACGGCAACCGTTCAGGCAAGTTCGATGGCGAAACCTGGCAGGAAGTCCCGAGCGACGTCGTGCCTTTCGAGCAGCGGCCGTGGATGAAGGCGGCCGAGATCGCCGATGCGATGATCGCCGCCATTCAGTCCGGCCAGTACAAGACCCTGCGCTGCAATTTCGCCAACGGCGACATGGTCGGTCACACCGGCAACTTCACGGCGGCGACCCTGGCCGTCGAGGCTGTCGATCTGTCCCTGGCCCGCCTCCTGCAGGCTGTCGATGCGGCCGGCGGCGTGGCCCTGATCACCGCCGACCACGGCAATGCCGACGAAATGTTCGAACTGGACAAGAAAACGAAACAGCCGGTCCTGAATGCCGACGGTTCCTACAAGGCGAAGACGGCGCACACGCTCAATCCGGTGCCGCTGATTCTTTACGATAACGCCAGTGGCGGCCGCCTGGGCCTGCAGCAGACGGCTGGCGCCGGCCTGTCGAATATCGCGGCGACCGTGGCCAATCTGCTCGGCCTGGAGAAGCACGCCGCCTGGGACGAAAGTCTGCTCAAAATCGACTAGGCCATCCAAGGCAAAAACCGAAATCGCCAGCCGTGCCGCTTTCGGTTTTTGCCAAAGGCGAGTGAAGATGCCCGCCGATACGGGGTTTACAGAGAGTCTCGTAAAGCTCGTGTTGCGGTGCACAATTTTCTCGATTTGTGGGTTATACTCGGCGCCGAACACACCGATAAACCTACTCAGGAAACGCACATGTCCATCAATACCGAGCAGTTCGCCGCCGCCAACAAAGCAACCGTTGACTCCCTGCTGTCCGTTGCCAATACCGCCCTGGCTTCCGCCGAGCGTATCGCTGCCCTGAACCTGAACGCCGCCCGCGCAGCCCTGGAAGACACCGTTTCCGGTGTCAAGTCGGTGATGGATGCCAAGGATCCGAAGGAAGCCCTGGCCGCTCAAACCGCCCTGGCCCAACCGGCCGTCGAGAAGGTTGTCGCCTATTCCCGTTCGGTCTATGAAATCACTGCCCAGACCCAGCAGGAATTGGCCAAGATGGTCGAAGCCCAGTTCGGCGATTTCCAGAAATCCGTGTCGGGCATGGTCGAAATGGCCACCAAGTCGGCACCGGCCGGTTCCGAAGGTGCCGTCGCCGCCATTCAGAGCGCCATCGCTGCCGCCAATTCCGCTTTCGGCAACATGAATACCGTCGCCAAGCAATTCGCCGATGCGGCGCAAGCCAACATGTCCGCTCTGACCAAGAAGTCCAAGTAAGTTCTTTCGGTTTGGCCGGAACGAAGGCTCCGCGAATGCGGGGCTTTTTCTTTATGGGGGACAGGGCGGGCATCGTTGTTTTGGCAGCGCACAATTCTCAAAATGGCGATAAACAGTGCTCGTAACAATTCGATACAAATCTATTGTTGCAGTGCACAACGTTTTTGGGCATAATCGTTTCTGTCTCCTCCATCTCCTCCAGGAAGTGGATTTAAGCCCGCCTCGCGCGGGCTTTTTTTCTTGGTTGTTAATCGCTCTTTGCTTCGATCCGATCTTGTTTTGCATATTGCCGGGCAGCACCCGCTGCTAAAAAAGGCTATGCTTATGGGATTGTTTCAAGCTGTAGAAAGGAATCCTGATGCACACCACTAAGGTTCTTGAACACCTGAAGAAACACGGCCAACTGCTCGATTTTGATATCGCTGCGGCAACCAATATTTCACTGGATGACGTCAGGGCTTCCTTGTCGGAACTGTCCGCACGGGGCGATATTTCCCGCTGCACCGTGACCAGTTACGTCAAGGGCAAGGCCATCGAAGGTTTCCAGTGCCGCCTGTCGGGGTACATTCCCCGTCCGGCCCCGGGCCGCAAGCCGGGCGCCAAGTAAGGACGGAAGGTTGGCGGGGCCGGACGATCCGGCCCAGCCTGTTCGCGTCAACAATCGGCACAGGCCCGAGCCCTTTACGAGCGCAGGCAAAAGGGTTAAAACCCTTGCCCACCCCAATGGAGAGTTCCAATGCCGGAAAATGACCTCGACGCAAAAGCCGAACGGATGCTGGATGCCGCCCTTGGCGGGTTGACGCCTCACGAGGCGCTGCTCCAGGCCTCGCGGGCAGAGGCTGCCAACCAGGCCGAGCGTGCCATGGCCAATGAAAAAAACAGGGAGCGGGCCCTGAAGCTGCTCGCCGCCCTCGAAAAATCCCTGGGCTGAAGCCTCTCGTCGAGGCGGCAGCCGCCTCGACCGGGCCCGGCCTTCTGCCGCCGGCCGATATTCGGTAACGTTTCGGTTTTTTCGAAGTATTCGTGACGAAGAAGCGGTGGCGCGATAGCCTCCGGCTTCCTACAATGGGCGACCTGTCATTTGCCCGCCTTGCCCCATGCTCGAATTCCTGCTCGCTCCCGAAATCTGGATTGCGTTCTTCACGCTGACCGCGTTGGAACTGGTGCTGGGCATCGACAATATCATTTTCATTTCCATCCTGGTCGACAAGTTGCCCCGGGAGAAACAGGAAATGGCGCGACGGACCGGCCTGTTTCTGGCGATGTTCATGCGCATCGGGTTGTTGCTGCTGCTGTCGTGGATCGTTGGCCTGACCGAGCCGGTCTTCCGCCTGTTCGGCTATGGTGTTTCCGGGCGCGACATGATCCTGATCGCCGGTGGCCTCTTCCTGATCTGGAAGAGCACCGGCGAGGTACACCAGTTGCTTGAGGGCGAGGAGGGTGAGATGTCGGGCAAGGTGGCATCGGGGGTGGCCGGCATCATCGCGCAGATCATCGTCATCGACCTGGTGTTTTCGCTGGATTCGATCATTACCGCAGTCGGCATGGTTCGCGAGGTCGGCGTCATGATCGCCGCCGTCATTGCCTCGGTCGGCCTGATGATGCTGTTCGCGCGCCCGATCGGCGAATTCGTGTCGAATCACCCGACCATCAAGATGCTGGCCTTGTCCTTCCTGGTCGTTGTCGGCGTCGTGCTCATCGCCGACGGTTTCGGCCACCACGTGCCCAAGGGCTATATCTACTTTGCCATGGCCTTCTCGGTCGGCGTCGAGATGCTCAATATCCGCATGCGCAAGAACAACGGCAAGCCGGTCGACCTGCGCGAGCCCTACACACGCGAATTCGGTCAGGACTGAACTCGCTCACAGCGGCGACAGGATGGCGGCAACGCGGCCGGGTTCGATGCGGATCGAACGGAGCAGCCAGCGAGCCGTTCTTTCCTGCGGGGAGCCGTCTTCGCGCAGGACGTAGATTGGTTTGCTGCGGAAATAGTTGATCATCAGTTGGCTGACCGCCTGTCGGGCCATCGGCTCGGCTTCGCGCGAGATGGCCTGCGACTGCACCGAACGGGCGACCGGATTGTCCAGGAAGAAGGCCTTTGCGTTGTCGTCGTAGCGCAGGCCCGATATGCCTTCGAAGTCCACCGGTACAGGAGGTTTGCCGAGCAGCGAGACATTCAGGTGGGCGGCCAGGGCCACCTTGTTTTCCGTCTTGCCCAGGCTGATTTTCGGTGCTTCGAGTAGCGACACCACGAGCAAGCCGTTGCCGTAGCTTTTTTGCATCGTGCCGCTTTTTTCAAGCTGTGCCTGAATGTCGGCCTCGGAGAAATAAATTTCCTGTTCGAGAAAACCGGCGCTCCAGACCAGGTTGCTGGCCAGCACGAGCAGCGCCAGGCAGGCGGATTTCAGTTTCATCGTCGTTTCCCTTCAATTCGTTTCGACGGCTTTTACCGTTCGTCAGCCTACTTGGCCTACCGGTGTCATGCCCGTCACATCCACAAAGACCTGATAATAAGCCAGGGTGGCGGTATCGCTAAGACAGGCGGCTCGGCCAGCGATGGGGTGAGAACGGAAAACGCCGTATTTTCGGGTGCCGGTCGCGGTGCCTCCTTTCGATCCGCCCTCCCATTGCCGACCGATACCGATTCCGGTGGCCGGGGAGTTGCGCGGCATCCGTGTAAACAATACTGTTCGATATTGGCCGGTTTGTCGGCGGCGACGAGTCCGGGATGGCCGGAAACTGCGCCGGCCGCAAGGCTGTTTTAAATAAAATCATGGAGAGATGATATGCAACGTCGGGATTTTCTCAAGAAGGCTTCGCTCGGGACCGCCGCCGCGTCGGCGGCAACACTGGCCGGACCGGCCATCGCCGAGTCCGGGCCTCTGGTCAAATGGCGCTTGACCTCAAGTTTTCCGAAAAGTCTCGATACCATTTACGGCGGCGCCGAATTGCTGGCCGATCATGTGCGGGCCCTGACCGGCGGCCGCTTCGATATTCGCGTTTTTGCTGGCGGCGAGATCGTGCCCGGCCTGCAGGCGCTGGATGCCGTGCAGCAGGGTACCGTCGAGTGCTGTCACACCTGTTCCTACTACTACGTCGGCAAGGACAAGACCTTCGGTATCGGGACGGCGCTGCCTTTCGGCCTCAATGCCCGCCAGCACAATGCCTGGGTCTACTACGGCGGCGGCCAGAAATTGCTGGACGATTTCTACGCCAATTTCAATGTGCTCTCCTTCCTCGGGGGCAATTCCGGTGCCCAGATGGGCGGGTGGTGGCGCAAGGAAGTGAAGACCGTGGCCGAACTCAAGGGCATCAAGATGCGCATCGCCGGCCTCGGCGGCAGCATCTTCTCGGAACTGGGAGTCGTGCCGCAGCAGATCGCCGGCGGCGATATCTATCCGGCCCTGGAGAAGGGCACCATCGACGCCGCCGAATGGGTCGGGCCATACGACGACGAGAAGCTGGGTTTCTACAAGGTCGCCAAGAACTATTACTACCCCGGTTGGTGGGAGCCGTCGGCCGCCATCCATTTTTTCGTTAACCGCAAGGCCTGGGACAGTCTCCCCAAGGAATACCAGTTGGCTTTCCAGTCGGCGGCCCGCGAGGTCAACCTCATGATGCTGGCCGAATACGACCACAAGAACCCGATCGCGCTGTCCAGGCTGTTGCAGAACGGGGTCAAGCTGCAGCGTTTTTCCGACCAGATACTCGATGCCGCCTACCGTGTGGCGCAACAGATGTATGCCGACGAAGCGGCCAGGAACCCAGCTTTCAAGAAGGTGTATGGCGAGTGGGAGCGCTACCGCAAGACGGAGAACGCCTGGTTCGGCGTGGCCGAGACGCGCATGGACAGCTTCGTACAGACGCGAAGGTAAGGCGGCGCATTGCCACTATGCCAGCTGAACGGTAGCGGCCGGGAGCTTCCGCCGTTCAGCCCTTTTCCACCCATTTGCGCCGGTAGTGCGCCGGTGCCATGCCGGTCCATTCGACAAAGGCCCGATAGAAGGCAGATGTGTCGGCGTAACCGAGGTCGGCGGCGACCTGGGCGATGGCGTCTCCGGTCTTGGTCAGCCGGGCCAGTGCCAGGTCGCGGCGCACGGCGTCCTTGATGCTCCGGAAGCTCGATCCCTCTTCCGCCAGGCGCCGGTGGATGGTGCGCGGCGAAAGATGGAGCCGGTCGGCGATGTCGTCCAGGCCGAGGGGGGCGGGCAGGGCTGCGCGCAGCAGGTCGCGGACGCGAATGACCATTTCCCGGTCGCGCCGGTAAAGGGTGGTGATCTTGCCGGGGGCGCCCGCCAGGAAGGTGCCGAGAGCGGCTTCGTCGCGCCGGATGGGCAGGTCGAGCAGGTTGGCGTTGAAGCCGGCGAGCAGCGTGCCGGTGCCGCCGGGCAGGGTCGGGGCGAAGCGCGAATCCTCGGTGAAAATCAGGCTGTAGTCGGCGAAATGGGGCGGTTTCGGGTAGGGAAAGATGACGCTGTCCAGCCCGATTCCGCGCGCGGCCAGCCAGCAGGAAAGGCCGTGCAGCAGGCGGAGCAGCCATTCGAAAGCGAAGATGCGGCCGGGGTCATCGGCCCGCTCGGCAAGCTTGCGGGTTTCGGCGATGACCAGTTCGGCACGGCCGTGCGAGCGCCTGACGCTGACCGCCAGATCGGGCAGGACGATGCGCAGGAAGCGGCTGGCCCGGCCCAGGGCTTCGGCCAGGGTCGGGGCGCTCAGGCAACCGCGGCACAGGAATTCGAAACTGCCGACGCGCATCGCTTGCGAAAAAAGTCCGAAACCTTCATCGTCCAGTTCGCGGTTCAGGCGGTTGTAGAGGGCGGCATAGCGTTCGATGGAAATCCGGCTGGCGGTGTCTGCAATGTCGATGCCGGTGGCTTGAAGTAGCGGCGCCGGGTCCATCCCCCGGTGCCGGAGGCCGGCCAGCATGCCGGTAACAAAACCCATGGCAACAGTGGCTTGTGTTCGATTGGGCGAATCCGGGTTGCTGCGATGCGGCATTCCTGCGCACTCCCTGAAGGCGACGACGGAACTGTAGCATCTTGGCGGAATTTGCGCGATTGTCGTCATTCGCCACAATGGCGGCGGGGTTAAAGCGGCCTACCATGGAGGCCTTCCCATCCATTTCCCGAGGCAAGCGTCATGACCGATCTTTCCGTTGCCAAGAAGCTGTCCCCGTACAAGCCGCAGAACAAGGTCCGTTTCGTGACCGCAGCCTCGCTGTTCGACGGGCACGATGCGTCGATCAACATCATGCGCCGCATCTTGCAGTCGACCGGTTCCGAGGTCATCCATCTCGGCCACAACCGGTCCGTGCAGGAAATCGTCAACGCCGCGCTGCAGGAGGATGTCCAGGGTATCTGCATCACCTCCTACCAGGGCGGCCACGTCGAATTCTTCAAATACATGATCGACCTGCTCAAGGCCAACGGCGGCGAGAACATCAAGGTCTTCGGCGGCGGCGGCGGCGTCATCGTCCCCTCCGAAATCAAGGAATTGCACGGCTATGGCGTGACCCGCATCTACGCCCCGGAGGACGGGGTCCATATGGGTCTGCAGGGCATGATCAACGAGGTGGTGCAGCAGGCCGACTTCGACCTCGCCGGCGCGGGCGTGCCGACCGTCGAGCAGGCGCTGAGCGGCCTGCGGGCGGGTGACAAGCGCCTGCTGGCCCGACTGGTCACCCTGCTCGAAAACGGTGCGGCAGCCGAACTCAAGGCGCCGCTGCTCAAGGCCGCCGCTGAACTGGCCGTGCCGGTGCTCGGCATCACCGGTACCGGCGGCGCCGGCAAGTCGTCGCTGACCGACGAACTGGTCCGCCGCTTCCGACTCGACCAGGAGGACAGGGTCAAAATCGGCCTGGTCTCCATCGACCCGTCGCGCAAGCGCACCGGCGGCGCCCTGCTCGGCGACCGCATCCGCATGAACGCCATCGAGCATCCGAACATCTTCATGCGTTCGCTGGCCACCCGCGACACCGGTTCGGAAATTTCGGTCGCCCTGCCGGAAGTCATCGCCGCCTACAAGCTGGCCGGCTTCGACCTGGTCATCGTCGAAACCTCGGGCATCGGCCAGGGTAACGCCGCCATCGTGCCTTTCGTCGATCTGTCGCTGTACGTCATGACGCCCGAATTCGGCGCCGCCTCGCAGTTGGAAAAGATCGACATGCTCGATTTCGCCGATTTCGTGGCGATCAACAAGTTCGACCGCAAGGGGGCCGAGGACGCCCTGCGCGACGTGCGCAAGCAGTACCAGCGTAACCGCGAAGCATTCACCACGCCCACCGACGAAATGCCGGTGTTCGGCACCCAGGCCGCCCGCTTCAACGACGACGGGGTGACTGCCCTCTACCAGGCATTGGTCCCGGTGCTTTGCGAAAAGGGCCTGGCCCTGGCTGCCGGCAAACTGCCGCCGGTGAGCGTCAAGCAGTCCTCCAGCCAGCGCGCCATCGTCCCTGCCCAGCGCGTCCGTTACCTGGCCGAGATCGCGGAAGCCGTGCGCCATTACCACGCACACACCGAAAGCCAGGTGAAGATCGCGCGCGAACGCCAGTCCCTGCGCATTGCCGGCCAGATTTTCAAGGGCTGCGACAAACCGACCGCCGACTTCGACGAACTGCTGGCCTGGAAGGACGGTGAGCAGGACCCGAAGGCCAGAAAGCTGCTTGCCATGTGGCCGGATACCATCGCCGCCTACGCCGGCGACGAGTATGTTGTGAAAATCCGCGACAAGGAAATCCGCACCCGCCTGGTGTCCGAATCCTTGTCGGGGACAAGAATCAGGAAGGTCATCCTGCCCAGATTCACCGACGACGGCGAAATCCTGCGCTTCCTGATGATGGAAAACGTGCCCGGCTCCTTCCCCTATACCGCCGGCGTCTTCGCCTTCAAGCGCGAGGGCGAGGACCCGACCAGGATGTTCGCCGGCGAAGGCGATGCCTTCCGTACCAACCGCCGCTTCAAGAAGGTTTCCGAAGGCATGCCGGCCCACCGCCTGTCGACGGCCTTCGACTCGGTGACCCTGTACGGCTGCGACCCGGACGAACGCCCGGACATCTACGGCAAGATCGGCAATTCCGGCGTCTCGATCGCCACCCTCGACGACATGAAGGTGCTCTACGACGGTTTCGACCTGGTCAATCCGACCACTTCGGTGTCGATGACCATCAATGGCCCGGCGCCGATCATCCTGGCCTGCTTCTTCAATACCGCCATCGACCAGCAGATGGCCAGGTTCGCGCAGGAAAACGGTCGCCAGCCGACCGAGGAGGAGGCGGAAAAAATCCGCGAATGGACGCTGAAGACCGTGCGCGGCACCGTCCAGGCCGACATCCTGAAGGAGGACCAGGGCCAGAACACCTGCATCTTCTCGACCGAATTCGCCCTCAAGATGATGGGCGACATCCAGGAATTCTTCGTCCACAACCAGGTGCAGAATTTCTACTCGGTGTCGATCTCCGGCTACCACATCGCCGAGGCCGGGGCCAATCCGATCAGCCAGCTCGCCTTCACGCTGTCCAACGGCTTCACCTATGTCGAAAGCTACCTGGCGCGCGGCATGCACATCGACGACTTCGCGCCCAACCTGAGCTTCTTCTTCTCCAACGGCATGGACCCGGAATATTCGGTGATCGGCCGCGTCGCCCGCCGCATCTGGGCGATTGCCATGAAGAACAAGTACGGCGCCAACGAGCGCAGCCAGAAGCTGAAATACCATATTCAGACCTCCGGCCGTTCGCTGCACGCCCAGGAAATGGACTTCAACGACATCCGCACCACCTTGCAGGCGCTGATCGCCATCTACGACAACTGCAACTCCCTGCACACCAACGCCTACGACGAAGCGATCACGACGCCGACCGAGGAATCGGTGCGCCGCGCCATGGCCATCCAGCTCATCATCAACCGCGAGTGGGGCGTCGCCAGGAACGAGAACCCGAACCAGGGCGCCTTCGTCATCGACGAACTGACCGATCTGGTCGAGGAGGCGGTGATGAAGGAATTCGAAGCCATCGCCAGCCGCGGCGGCGTGCTCGGGGCCATGGAAACCGGTTACCAGCGCGGCAAGATCCAGGAAGAGTCGATGTACTACGAGCACAAGAAACACGACGGCTCCTACCCGATCATCGGCGTCAATACCTTCCTCAATCCCAAGGGCATGGCCCAGCAGGAAATCGAGCTGGCCCGTTCGAGCGACGAGGAAAAGCAGTCGCAGATCAAGCGCCTGCGCGACTTCCAGTCGCGCAATGCGGCCCGGGCTCCGGCCATGCTGGCCAGGCTGAAGCAGACGGTGATCGAGGACGGCAACGTCTTTGCCGTGCTGGTCGATGCGGTCAAATGCTGCTCGCTCGGCCAGATCAGTTCGGCGCTCTACGAGGTCGGCGGCCAGTACCGTCGGTCGATGTAGGCACTTCCCCGGGCGCCGGGGTGGCGGGAAAACGGCGGGGGCATGGACGCCGCCGTTTTTTTGGGAAGAGAAGGCCGGCCGTTAGTCGCTTTTCGGGGCGATCGAGAACTCGGCCACCTCGGGGAGCGCGAGAAGTTGCCGGGAGAGCGGCTGGAAGCGCGTCTTGAGCAGGGTCTTGACGGTGATCTGGTATTCGAACCAGCGGCCCTCGCCGACCAGAGCATAGGCAAAGCCCGAAACCGCATAGCCCAGGCCGGCGATCAAGGCCTGCAGCGTCTCCTCGGGCATGACCCGGTCACGGGCGAAGCGGATGCGCAGAACGGCGTAGTTTTCGACCGATATGCGGCTCTCGATGAGCCGAAAGACGTAATTGATGTTGAGTGTGGCGAAGGTCGAGGCGGCTGCCGCGACGAAATAACCCATGCCGATCATGATGCCGATTGCCGAAATCATCCAGATCGACGCGGCCGTCGTCAAACCGCGGATCGCCGCCCCGTCCTTGATGATGGCGCCGGCCCCGAGGAAACCGATGCCGGTCATCACCCCCTGGGCCATCCGCGTCGGGTCGAGGAATATGTTGGGATGTTCGCCACCGGCCAGGTGGGACGGTTGAAACTCGGCGAGCAGCATCAGCAGGCAACCCGAAACGCAGACCAGGGCGTGTTCCCTGAAACCCGCCGAGCGACCGTGGTAGCTTCGCTCGATACCAACCACGCCGCCTGCTGCCAGGGCTAGCGTCAGTCTGAGGATGGTGCTGAGAAATTCCTGATCGAACATGTTCCACCTCGCATTTTTGTTATTTGCTCGACGGTTCGGCGTATTTGCCAATGCGGCTACTGTACACCCTCTGGCCGGAGAATGCAGTCGCTGCGCATGGAGGGCATCCGCCCCGCCCGATGCGGGGATTGTCAGTCGCCGAAACTGCGCAGGCCGTCGAGGTCGAGAATATTGATGCCGCCGTATTCGCTGCGTACCAGCCCGGCATCCTCCAGTACCCTGAGCGCCTGGTTGGCGCGTTGCCTGGAAACCCCGGCCAGGTAGCCGAGTTCTTCCTGCGAAATCTGCAGCAGGCGGTTGGTCCCGGGGTAGAGCACGGGGTTGAACAGGGCGCTCAGGCCGCGCGCGATGCGGGCGTCGGTATCGAGCATGCGTTCATTTTCGATCATGCCGATGAACTGGCCGAGGCGTTCGTTGAGCTGGGCGATCAGGTAGCGGTTGAAGGCGATGCTGTGATCCATCAGCCAGAAAAAGGTGTTGCGGTGCATGAAGGCGACCCGCGTTTCGCGCAGCGCCATGACGTCGTAGCGCCGGGATTCGCTCTTGAGCAGGGAGCCTTCGCCGATCCAGCCGCCGCTGCTGATCCCGGTCAGCGAGGTGGTCTTGCCGGTGGTCCAGTGGCTGGCCATCTTGCAAAGCCCGTCTACGATACCCATCCAGAATTCGACCGGCTCGCCTTTCATGCAGACGAAGGCGCCGGCGGCGAAGCTGCGCTCGACGGTGCCGGCCAATGCTTTCTGCATTTCATCCTCGCTCAGCGACTGGCCCCAGAGCGAGGTGCGGAGCAGTTCCTCTGCGTTGTTCAATTTATTTCCTGGATTGTCTGCCGGATGACAATTATAAAGCCGTGAGGTGCTTACACTGTCCGCCAACGGTGAGAGATTGTCCGGGTGCTGCAAGCTCTGTGTAAGCGAACCGTGCCCACAATGAATCAAACGAATTTCAGACCGCGGACGACGAGACGCGGCGGAGGAGACGAGAAATGCCCACGCAGGCGAATTCTGCCCAGCTGGATGGTTTGCATACCTTCCCGCGGCTACTGTTTCATCACGCCGACATACGGCCACAGGCGCCGGCCATGCGCGAAAAATACCTCGGCATCTGGCAGACCTGGACCTGGGCCGATGTCGCCGAGCGCGTCCGCGCGCTGGCCTGCGGCCTCGCCGCCCTCGGCTTCAAGCGCGGCGACAACCTGGCCATCATCGGCGACAACCGCCCGCATCTCTACATGATGATGACCGCCGCCCAGTGCCTGGGCGGCGTGCCGGTGCCGCTCTACCAGGACGCGGTGGCCGGTGAAATGCTTTTCGTGTTGCAGGACGCCGGCATTCGCTTCGTCGTCGTCGAGGACCAGGAACAGGTCGACAAGATGCTGGAAATCCAGGATCAGGTGCCGACCCTGGCGCACGTCGTCTACGATGACCCGCGCGGCATGCGTCACTACAGCCAGCCTTTCCTGCACGACATCCACGAGCTGATGGAAATGGGGCGGATTCACGACCGAAACCACACCGCTTTCCTGAACGAGGAAATCGGGCGCGGCCATTTCGACGATACCTCGGTCATGCTCTATACCTCGGGCACCACCGGCAAGCCGAAGGGGGTCTGCCAGACGCACGCCGCCTTCATCGCCGCCGCTCAGGGCGGGGTCGAGGTCGACCGGCTGGGGGCCGACGGCGACATCCTGTCCTACCTGCCCATGGCCTGGGTCGGCGATCATCTCTTTTCCTACGCCCAGGCGCTGGTCGCCGGCTTCACCATCAATTGCCCGGAATCCGGCGACACGGTGATGTCCGATCTGCGCGAAATCGGCCCGACCTGCTATTTCGCTCCGCCGCGCGTCTTCGAGAGCCTGCTGACCTCGGTGATGATCCGCATGGAGGACGCCGGCCGGCTGAAACAGAAGATATTCCATCATTTCATGGCCGTCGCCAAGCGCTGCGGCGCCGACATCCTCGACGGCAAGTCGGTCGGTCTCGGCGACCGGCTGCAGTACTGGCTGGGCAATCTGCTGGTCTACGGTCCGCTGCGCAACGTGCTCGGTATGAGCCGCATCCGCGTCGCCTACACGGCCGGTGCGGCCATCGGTCCGGAACTGTTCCGCTTCTACCGGTCGATGGGCATCAACCTCAAGCAGTTCTACGGCCAGACCGAAACCTGCGCTTATGTCTGCCTGCAGCCGGACGGCGCCATCAAGTTCGACTCGGTCGGCCAGCCGGCGCCGGGCGTCGAGATCAAGATCGCCGACAACGGCGAGGTGCTGGTCAAGGGGCCGATGCTGCTCAAGGAATACTACAAGCGTCCGGACGCCACCGCCGAATCGATCAATGCCGAGGGCTATTTCATGACCGGCGACGCCGGTTTCCTGGACGAGGACGGCCACCTGAAGATCATCGACCGGGCCAAGGACGTCGGCAAGCTGTCGAACGGCGCAATGTTCGCCCCGAACTACATCGAGAACAAGCTGAAATTCTTTCCGCACGTCAAGGAGGCCGTCTGTTTCGGTAATCAGCGCGACATGGTCTGCGCCTTCGTCAATATCGACGTCAGCGCCGTCGGCAACTGGGCCGAGCGCCGCGGCATCGCCTATTCCGGCTATGCCGACCTGGCCGGGAAGCCTGAGGTGCTGGAACTGATCCGCAGCTGCGTCGAGCAGGTCAATGCCGATCTGGTCCACGACGCCATGGTCGCCGATTCGCAGATCCACCGTTTCCTGGTCCTGCACAAGGAACTGGACCCGGACGACGACGAACTGACCCGGACCCGCAAGGTGCGCCGCAATTTCGTGGCGGAAAAATACAAGCTGCTGATCGATGCGCTTTACGCGGGCCAGGCGAATCAATTCATCGAAACCGAGGTCAAGTTCGAGGACGGCAGGCGCGGCAAGGTGTCGGCCGACCTGAAGATCGTCGATGCGAAGACCTTCCCGGTCGTGAAGAAGGTGGCCTGAACATGTCAAAGAAAATAGGCGAGGTCATTCTCGACCTGCAAAACATTTCCCTCCGCTTCGGAGGCGTCAAGGCGCTCACCGATATCTCCTTCGATGTCCGCCGACACGAGATTCGCGCCATCATCGGTCCGAACGGGGCCGGCAAGAGTTCGATGCTCAATGTCATCAACGGGGTCTACCATCCGCAGGAAGGCAAAATATTCTGGCACGGCAACGAGCGCAAGCGCATGGAGCCGCATATGGCGGCCCGCCAGAACATCGCCCGCACCTTCCAGAATATCGCGCTGTTCAAGGGCATGAGCGTGCTCGACAACATCATGACCGGGCGCGTCACCCGGATGAAGGCCAACTTCATCGAACATGCACTGTGGTTCGGCCGGGCGCGCCAGGAAGAACTGGCGCACCGCCAGAAGGTCGAGGAGGTGATCGACTTTCTCGAAATCCAGCATATCCGCAAGACCCCGGTCGGCCGCCTGCCCTACGGCCTGCAGAAGCGCGTCGAACTGGGGCGGGCGCTGGCCGCCGAACCGTCGATGCTGCTGCTCGACGAGCCGATGGCCGGCATGAATGTCGAGGAAAAACAGGACATGTGCCGCTTCATTCTCGACGTCAACGACCAGTTCGGCACCACCATCGTTCTCATCGAACACGACATGGGCGTCGTCATGGACATCTCCGACCGCGTCGTCGTCCTTGACTACGGCAAGAAGATCGGCGATGGCGTGCCAGACGAGGTCAAGAACAACGAGGATGTGATCCGCGCCTATCTCGGCGCCGGTCACTAGGGAGGGCGGAATGAATTTCTTTCTCGAAGTATTGATCGGCGGCCTGCTGTCCGGCGTCATGTACGCGCTGGTCGCGCTCGGTTTCGTGATGATCTACAAGGCTTCCGGTGTTTTCAACTTCGCCCAGGGCGCCATGGTCTACCTCGCCGCCCTGTCCGTCGTCGGCTGCCTGGAGAAGGGGGCGCCGCTGTGGCTGGCGATCATCCTCGCCTTCGTCATCATGACCCTGTTCGGTATCGCCACCGAGAAGTTCGTGCTGCGCAAGCTGGTCAACCAGCCGCCGATTGCCCTGTTCATGGCGACCATCGGTCTCGCCTTCTTCATCGAGGGGCTGGCCCCGATGATTTTCGGCAGCGAACCGCGGGCGCTCGAACTGGGCATCGTCGACGAGCCGATACCCTGGATACTCGACAACTGGAACATGGTGATTTCCAAGTTCGACCTGGTCGCCGCCGGGGTGGCGGCGGTGCTCGTCGCCACCCTCGCCCTGTTCTTCCAGTACACCCGCGTCGGCCGCGCCTTGCGGGCGGTTGCCGACGATCATCAGGCTGCCCTCTCCATCGGCATTCCGCTGCAGCACATCTGGGCCATCGTCTGGGGCGTCGCCGGTTTCGTCGCACTGGTTGCCGGCATGATGTGGGGGGCCCGCAACGGGGTCCAGTTCGCCTTGACCTTCACCGCGCTCAAGGCCCTGCCGGTGCTCATTCTCGGCGGCTTCACCTCGGTCCCGGGCGCCATCGTCGGCGGCTTGATCATCGGTGCCTCGGAAAAGCTGGCGGAAATCTACATTCCGCCGGTCATGCAGGATCTGTTCGGCGGCAACTTCGGCGGCATCGAGGGCTGGTTCCCCTATGTCCTCGCGCTCCTCTTCCTTCTCGTCCGGCCGGAAGGCCTGTTCGGCGAGAGGCACATCGACCGCGTCTAGCCCAACCCCTAAGGACTTCCACTATGCTTTACCGTGAAGCCGGTCAATTCAAGACCACCTATGCCGCCGATCAGCAGATCTTCCCGATCCGCCAGGACCGCATCGCCGTCATCGCGCTGCTCGCCGTCGCCTTTGTCGGCGTGCCCCTGTTCGCAAGCGAATACTGGTTCTCGGCCATCCTGATTCCATTTCTTATCTTCGCCCTGGCCGCGCTCGGGCTCAACGTCCTGACCGGCTATGCCGGCCAGCTGTCGCTGGGGTCGGCTGCCTTCATGGCGGTCGGGGCCTATGCCGCCTACAATTTCCAGTTGCGCATCGAAGGCATTCCCATCATGCTTTCCTTCATCCTGGCCGGCCTGACCGCAGCCGGGGTCGGCGTTCTCTTCGGCCTGCCCTCCCTGCGAATCAAGGGTTTTTACTTGGCGGTGGCGACCCTGGCGGCGCAGTTCTTCATCGTCTGGTGCCTGACCAAGTTCCCCTGGCTGTCGAACAACTCGTCGTCGGGCGTGATTTCCACACAGAAACTGATCGTTTTCGGCTACGAGCTGGACAGGCCGGTCGAGAAATACCTGCTGGTCCTTTCTATCGTCGTACTCATGGCTTTCGCCGCCAAGAACATGGTGCGCTCGTCCACCGGTCGGGCCTGGATGGCGGTGCGCGACATGGACGTCGCCGCCTCGGTCATCGGCATCCGCCTGATGCCGACCAAGCTGCTCGCCTTCGCCGTCAGCTCCTTCTACTGCGGCGTGGCCGGTGCCATGTACGCTTTCTGCTACCTTGGCTCGGTCGAGCCGGATGGCTTCTCACTCGACATGTCGTTCAAGATCCTGTTCATGATCATCATCGGCGGCGTCGGGTCGATCATGGGCAGCTTCCTCGGTGCCGCCTTCATTCTGCTGCTGCCGATCTTTCTCGACATCGCCCTGCCGTATTGCGCCGATCTGTTCGGCCTGCCCTTTTCCAGCGCCACCGTGTCGCACATCCAGATCCTGGTGTTCGGGGGGTTGATCATGTTCTTCCTGATCGTCGAGCCGCACGGGCTGGCCCGTTTGTGGCAGATCGCCAAGGAGAAATTGCGTTTGTGGCCGTTCCCTCATTAGGAATGACTGTGTTTGGAGCGGTGGCAAGCCGCCGCTTTTCGTAATAACAGGAGGAGACATTCAATGATCAAAAGATTCAAATCCGCTATTGCCGCCGTCGCCGTGTCGCTGGCCATGCTGTCGCAGCTGGCCGTCGCCGCCGAAGAGCAGTTCTTCCCGCTGATCGACTACCGCGTCGGTCCCTATGGTTCGAACGGCCAGGCGTTTTACGGCGGCTTCATCGATTACCTGAATTACGTCAACCTCAAGGAAAAGGGTGTCAACGGCGTGCTCATGACTTACGAGGAATGCGAGACGGAGTACAACAACGCCAAGGGGGTCGAGTGCTACGAGCGCCTCAAGGGCAAGGCCGCCAAGTCGGCCGGTCCCTTGCACACGATGTCCACCGGCATTTCCTACGCCCTGGTCGACAAATCGGCCCAGGACAAGCTGCCGCTGGCGATGATGGGCTACGGCCGGACCGATGCTGTCGACGGTTCGGTCTTCCCCTACGCTTTCCCGCTGGTCACCACCTACCAGATGCAGGCCTCGGCCATCGTCAAGTTCATCAAGGACAAGAGCGGCGGCAGCCTGGCTGGCAAGAAGATCGTTTATCTCTATCACGACTCCGCCTACGGCAAGGAAGCGATTGTCGCGCTGAACGCCGAGGCGGGGCTGAACAAGTTCGAAATGGTGCAGATTCCGGTGGCCCACCCCGGCAACGAGCAGGGCGCCCAATGGCTGAGAATCCGCCAGGAAAAGCCGGACTACGTCATTTTCTGGGGCTGGGGCGTGATGAACCAGACTGCCCTCAAGGCCGCCCAGAAGGTTGGCTTCCCGCGCGACAGGATGATCGGTTCGTGGTGGACCGGGTCCGAGGAGGATGTCGTGCCGGCCGGTGAAGCGGCCAAGGGCTACATGGCGGCGACCTGGAACGTCGCCGGCAAGCAGGTGCCGGTCATCGCCGACATCGAGAAGGTCGTCTACGGCGCCGGCAAGGGCAACCTTCAGGACACCAGCAAGATCGGCACGGTGTTGTATAACCGTGGCGTTTCCGCCGCCGTGCTGTCGGTCGAAGCGATCCGCAAGGGCCAGGAGAAATATGGCAAGGGCAAGGCCCTGACCGGCGAGCAGACCCGCTGGGCCCTGGAAAACCTGAATATCACCGATGCCCGCCTCAAGGCCCTGGGCGCCACCGACCTGCTACCGGAAATCAAGACCTCCTGCGCCAACCACGAAGGTTCCGGCAAGGTGAAAATTCAGCAATGGGACGGCGCCAAGTGGGTGCCGGTTTCCGGCTGGATCGAAGGCAACAAGTCGCTGGTCCATCCGCTGTTCCAGGCATCGGCCAAGCAGTACGCCCTGGAAAAGGGCATCACGCCGCGCGATTGCTCGAAAGAAAAGTAAGAGGGCAAGGGAGCGAACGGCTTGCCCGTTCGCTCCGCCTTCCAATAGCTAGGAATGCCATGACTACGCCAATTTCCACCGCTGCCGACCGCTATCTCACGATCAACAACATCGAGGTCATCTACGATCATGTGATCCTGGTGCTCAAGGGGGTGTCGCTCAGCGTTCCCAAGGGAAAGATCGTCGCCCTGCTGGGGGCCAACGGCGCCGGAAAATCGACCACGCTGAAGGCGATTTCCAACCTGTTGCGGGCCGAACGTGGCGATGTGACCAAGGGATCGGTCGAATACAAGGGCGATCGCATCGACCAGCTGACCCCGAACGAACTGGTCCGGCGCGGCGTCATCCAGGTCATGGAGGGGCGGCACTGTTTCGCTCACCTGACCATCGAGGAGAACCTGCTGACCGGCGCCTACACCCGCTCGATCTCGCGCGGCGAACTGAAGGAGAGCCTGGAAAAGGTCTATCACTACTTCCCGCGCCTGAAGACACGGCGCGCATCGCAAGCCGGCTACACCTCGGGCGGCGAGCAGCAGATGTGCGCCATCGGCCGGGCCCTGATGGCCAAGCCGGAAATGATCCTGCTCGACGAGCCGTCGATGGGCCTGGCGCCGCAGATCGTCGAGGAGATCTTCGAGATCGTCAAAGACCTCAACAGCCGTGAACAGGTCAGCTTCCTGCTGGCCGAGCAGAACACCATGGTTGCCCTGAAATACGCCGATTTCGGCTACATCCTGGAGAACGGCCGGGTGGTGATGGAGGGCGAGGCGGAAGACCTGCGGACGAATGAGGATGTGAAGGAGTTCTACCTAGGTCTCTCGTCGGCGGGACGCAAGTCCTTCAAGGACGTCAAGCACTACCGGCGCCGAAAGCGCTGGTTGTCGTAGCGGGTTGCAGTGCGCCCGGCGGCGTTGTCGGCCGGCTTGTGGGCAGGAGCCAACGGCGCCGGCTTCCGCCGTGCCCGGCTACTTTGCAATCGCTGTCTCGGTGTTCGGCTAAAAAACCTGATTTTCAGGGGCAACCGGAAAAAAACGGAGAAAAATGAAATGAGCTATTACGACCCGCTCGAGACCCGCGATCCGGATGAGCGCGAAGCGGATTTGATGGACAAGCTGGCCCGCCAGGTGGCCCATGCCAAGGAGACGACCCATTATTATTTCCAGGCGCTGGCCGGCATCAATCCCTTCGATTGCGCGACGCGCGCGGCGCTGGCCGGTCTGCCGCTGACCCGCAAGCGCGACCTGATCGAACTGCAGAAGAAAAACCCACCCTTCGGCGGCCTCAATGCCCTGGCCCGCAGCAAGGCCCGGCGGGTTTTCGCCTCACCCGGACCGATCTACGAATTGCAGGGGCACGACATGGATCACTGGCGCCTGGCCCGCGTTCTCTACGCCGCCGGCTTTCGCCACGGCGACCTGATCCACAACTGCTTCTCCTATCACTTCACGCCCGGCGCCTTCCTGATGGAGGGCGGGGCGCGCAAGCTTGGCTGCTCGGTCTTTCCCGGCGGTACCGGGCAGACCGAGCAGCAGGTCCAGGCGATGGCCGACCTGCGGCCGGACGGCTATGTCGGCACGCCGTCCTTCCTGCGTATCATCGTCGAGAGGGCGGAGGAACTCGGCGCCGACATTTCGTCGCTTAAGAAGGCGCTGGTTTCCGGCGAGGCCTTGCCCGGGGTTACGCGCAACTGGCTCGGCGAGCGCGGCATCACCATCCGCCAGTGTTACGCCACGGCCGATATCGGCGCCATCGCCTATGAAACCGAAGCCGAGGACGGGTTGGTCGTCGAGGAGGAGATACTGGTCGAAATCGTCCGCCCCGGGACCGGGGACCCGGTCCCGCCCGGCGAGGTCGGTGAGGTCGTGGTCACCACCTTCAACCCGGACTATCCGCTGATCCGCTTTGCCACCGGCGATCTGTCTGCCGTCCTGCCCGGCCGTTCGCCCTGCGGACGCAGCAATGTCCGGCTGAAGGGCTGGCTGGGGCGGGCCGACCAGACGACCAAGGTCAAGGGCATGTTCGTCCATCCCGAGCAGCTAGCCGAAATCGCCGGCCGGCATCCGGAAATCCAGCGTCTTCGGCTGGTGGTCGACAATCCCGGCGGCCAGGATCGCATGGTGCTCAATTGCGAAATCGAGACCGGCCATGAAGCATTGGCCAAGGTCTTGGTTGCCAGCCTGCGCGAGGTGACCAAATTGCGCGGCGAAGTGGCATTTGTCGCGCCCGGCGGCTTGCCCAACGACGGCAAGGTGATCGAAGATAGCCGGGTCTATTGATCCGGGTATTCTTCATGTGGATTCTTGTCGTCGCGCTGGCCTGGCTGGCTTTTCCCGCCCAGGCCGGCGAGTCCGCGCTGCGACCGTCGGCACGACTCCTGGCCGAGAATCCGGACTGGTTAAAGCTTGGCCGGTGCGTGCGTTACGAGGAGGGCGGGGCGGGCCTGGTAATCGCCGAACCGCTCTACTACCTGAAGGGCGAAGTGCTGTCGGCCGAGATCCGTCTCCGGCACCTCGCCCCTTGTCCGCCTGTGCAGGACAAGGGTATCGAGCGGTACAGCCGGGCCGAATTCGTTCGCCATGCGCTGGCCTATCCCTGCGTTTCGCCGAAGGCGGCGGAACGCGACGAGCAGCTCGGCATCGTTCGGCTCCGCGTCACCGACTGGGAAACACCCTATGCCAGGAAGGCCGAAAATTCCGGGCGCCTGTATCGCGGCCACTTTCTCGATCAGCCTCTGGACAAAGCGACCGAGATCGAACTCGAAGCCGACCTGCTCGTCGCCTGCGATAGATGAAGCGGTGCCGGCGCGAGCCGCTCCGAGGGGTGACGCTCGTCCTTGCTTGAGGCATGATGCCCCGGACATTCAAAAAATGCGCCGGGAGATCAAGCCGTGAACAAGAACATCGATGACCTGCTGGTCAGGATACGCGAGTTGGAAGATACGCTCGAGGACGAATATCGCCGCACCCGCGACGAGTGGGCGCAGAAAAAACTGGAACTGGCCGAGGAACTGCTGCGCCGGCAACGGCGCTACAAGACCGGACTGTTCCGTTTTCTCTGGCGCAGTCGTTTCCTGGTCGCCTTGACTGCACCCATCATTTACACCGGCTGGATACCCTTCCTGCTGATGGATCTTTTCGTCACGCTCTACCAGAGCATCTGCTTCCCGATCTACCGGATTCCCAAGGTGCGCCGCGCCGATTACATGGTTTTCGACCGCCAGGACCTGCCCTATCTGAATATCGTCGAGAAGTTCAATTGTTTCTACTGTTCCTATGGTAACGGTGTTGCCGCCTATACTCGCGAAGTGGCGGCCCGTACCGAGCAATACTGGTGCCCGATCAAGCATGCCCGGCGGATCAAGGCGGCTCACGACCATTACCCGGGATTCGCCGATTTCGGCGATGCCGAAGCCTATCAACAAGGCCTGGAACGACTGCGCAAACAATACGAAGATAGGGCGGCTGGTTAGCCATGCTGCGCTCGGGCAGCGGTCAGGTATTTCGCCGACCGAGCGCCGAGGCGAAAAGCCGCAGGAGCTGCGCTCCATATAAAATGCCCGGATGAACACGGCCCTCCTGCTGCTCCCCGATTTTGCCCTGATTCTCCTC
>JAJXVG010000036.1 GCA_021782315.1 Pseudomonadota bacterium
TCGGCAAATTTACAAGGGTCTTGCCGAAGCGAAGGCAGGCACATCCAAATTGAAACCCCGCCGCCCGGCAGCGCTTCCCGGGCGTTTTTGGTCACCCTTCCCCCGAAACCGGCCGCCTTCCTGCAGGACAGCGAACCTTGACTCAGGGCACAACCATGCGCATGATTCTAAGCACGAAAAGGAGGGCGCCATGCATCAACGGAGCCGGATCGCGGCTCGCTTCAAGAACCAGACCGGGACAACCTAAAGATTGCAGAAGGTCAGATCGAAATTGACATCGCGCTCGCAACCCCGTGCCTTGATTTCACCGGTCGGCGACTTGGTGTAGCGGATATTCAGGAAATACTTGTTGGCGCTGACTTCGGGGATGACCTGTTCGTCGGCGCTGAGCGTGATACGCACCATCTGAGCCGCCGAACCGCCCAGGTTGAGCTGGAATTGGCCGTTGGTCGCCGTATAGTTCTTGGGCCGGCCGCTGGAACGTAGCAGGCGCAGGACAATGGCCGCCGCATCACGCAAGGGCAGCATCGGCTTGGTCCAGCCCTCAAGGGCGCCACGCCTGGTCTCGACCGGGCGATGCAACCACCAGTGGTAGGAAGGCAGGTCGAATTCGCAGACGCCGCCGGGAATCGCAGCCCGGCTCTTGATACCCATCAGCCAGTCGTTTTCGCGGAGATACTGTCCGATTTTGCCGGTCATCGCGAGCAGGGCGGCGGACGACTGCTCAATTTCGTACAGGGCGCCGGACAGCGCCTCTTCGGATATGTCGGGATTGTTGCGAAAGGCAAGCAGGGTTTGCCGCTGTCTTTCGAGTTCCTGGATCAGGTCCATTTTGAGGTCGGCACGACCGGCCACCTCGATAATTTCAAACAGGGAAACCAGGGCCGTGTGATGCTCCAGCGGCCCGTCTTCCTGTGCAAAGTACGCGCTTTTCTCGAACAGGTCCTCGAGACGCAGCAGTGTGCGGATGCGCTCATTGAACGGGTATTCGTAGGTTATCACGCGGCAAAGGTCCGAAGAAACGGAAAATTTTGTTTATTCTGAGCCATTTGCAAGCAAATCTCAACAGCTTGCTTTAAGTTTTTCAGCGGCCAGCGCCAGATACTTTAGATGCAGAGCCTTGATCTGTCCGTAAAGTTTTGTTGTGGCGCCATCATTGACGATCACGTCGCTGGCTGCGGCCAGACGCTGCTGGCGTGTCGCCTGGGTCGCCATGATCGCTCTCACCGCATCGGACGACAAGGCATTGCGCGCCATGACCCGTTCGATCTGCAGGTCTTCCGGGCAGTCGACGACGAGGATGCGGTCGCAGCGTTCGCGATAGCTTTTCGATTCGATCAGCAGCGGCACGTCCAGGATGACGTAGGGTGCCGTCGCAGCCGAACAGCGCTCGGCCGAGATCCGGCGGATGAGGGGATGGAGGATGGCTTCGAGTCGCCTGCGGGCCACCGGATCGGCGAATACCCGCTGGCGCATGGCGGCCCTGTCCATGGCGCCGTCACGGCCGACGATTTCCCTGCCGAATTCGGCCAGCAAGGCAGGCATGGCCTCGCCACCGGCCAGGGTCAATTCACGGGCGATGGCATCGGTGTCGACCAGGGCGGCTCCCTGTTCGACGAAACGCTCGGCGACGGTACTTTTGCCGCTGCCGATGCCGCCGGTCAGGCCGACAACGAAACCGCTCACGGGCAATCCTGGACTTCAGCCCTGGGCAATGCCTGAGCAACGGCGGCCAGCAGGGCCGCCTTCTCGGTGGCCGCCCCCCTGACCTGTAGGTTGACCACGCTATCCTTGCCGGGGCGAGGCGCGGCGAGCGCCGAACGAACCCCCTTGGCTTTCAGCTCGGCCAGGCGGTCCTGGCTGCCCTTTTCGGAGGAAAAAACCCCCAGCGAAATGGCGAGGCGATTGGCGCCCTCCTGAACGACGAAGAAATCCTTGACGCCGAGCGTATGCAATTCGCCTGCTTTCCTGTCGGCATCAGCCTTGCTCTGCTGGGGTGGGATATAGACCCACCAGCCGTTGCCTTCCGTCGCAACCGTTTTTCGGCTCAGTTTGAAATCGGCGAAGCGCTTGACGAGGATGGCACCGAGACTGTCGGCGTCGGCCGCGGAAAGCTGGCGCCAGGCCAGGCAGACGGGCGGTGTGTCGACCTTGACTTCGCTGGCCTGGAGAGCGTCCGCCACCTTGGTTGACGCCTCGCTTTCCGGTGTCGCCGCCGGTTTGGCGCTATCAGCCGGCGGCGCGCGCCTGACCGGCACGGCAGGCGCCTCCCCGTGCGAAATGATCCGCATGCGTTCCGGCACGACCTGCTGCTCGACCCGCCCGGCGTCCGGATTGTCCGGACGGCCGAAGTAGCCGGCACTCATCGCATAGAACAGCAGGTTGGCAAGCAACAGCAGGAAAACAAGGACCTTCACAGGTTCAGCCCACCTTCGGCAAATGCTTCAGCGACTCGGTAATGGCCTCGGCCGGGTAGTCGAAATCTTCCAATTGTCCGGAGAAGAATTTGTCGTATGAAGCCATGTCGAAATGGCCGTGGCCGGTCAGACCGAACAGGATGGTCTTGGCCTCGCCGGTCACCTTGCACTTCAGGGCTTCGTCGATGGCGGCGCGGATGGCATGGCAGGATTCCGGCGCCGGGATGATGCCTTCGGCCCTCGCAAACTGTACCCCGGCCTCGAAGGTAGCGACCTGCGGCACGGCCAGCGCCTCGACATGGCCCTCGTGCAGCAACTGCGAAACCAGCGGCGAGTCGCCGTGGTAGCGCAGGCCGCCGGCGTGAATGCCGGGCGGCATGAAGTCGTGGCCGAGCGTGTACATCTTCATGATCGGCGTATAGCCGGAAACGTCGCCGTAGTCATAGGCATAGTGGCCCTTGGTCAAGGTCGGGCAGGAGGTCGGTTCGACCGCGACGCAACGCAGGCCGGCAGCCCGCTTGTCGCCGGCCGCCTTGTCGGCGAGGAAGGGGAAGGCGATGCCGCCGAAACTGGAGCCGCCGCCGCAGGGTCCGAAAATAACGTCGGGATAGAGGCCGATCTTGGCGAACTGCTTCTTGGCCTCAAGACCGATGACCGACTGGTGCAGCAGCACGTGATTGAGCACCGAACCGAGGGTGTAGCAGGTGCCGGGGTCGGCCGCCGCTTCCTCGACGGCTTCCGAAATGGCCAGGCCGAGCGAGCCCTGGTTGGTGGGATCGGCGGCCAGCGCCGCACGGCCGGCATTGGTCAGGTCGGTCGGGCTGGCAAAGACCTCGGCCCCCCAGGTCTGCATCATCGAGCGACGGAAAGGCTTCTGCTGGTAGCTGACCTTGACCATGAAGACGCGCACCGGCAGGCCGAACATCTGCCCGGCGAAGGCGATCGACGACCCCCACTGGCCGGCGCCGGTTTCCGTCGTCAAGCGCTTGGTGCCGGCGAGCTTGTTGAAATAGGCCTGCGGCACGGCCGAATTCGGTTTGTGCGAACCGGCCGGCGACACCCCTTCGTATTTGTAGAAAATCCTGGCCGGCGTGCCGAGCGCCTGTTCCAGGCGCAACGCCCGACAGAGCGGCGCCGGGCGCCACAAGGCATAGATCTGGCGGACCTCTTCGGGAATGGCGATCCAGCGCTCGGCCGACATTTCCTGTTCGAGAATCGGCCCCGGAAAAATCGCCCCCATCGCTTCCGGCGGCACCGGATTGCCATCGGGGCCGAGCGGCGGCGCCGGCGGATTGGCCAGGTCGGCGACCACGTTGTACCAATGGGTCGGAATATCTTCTTGTTCTAGATTGATGCGCAGCGGTGTCACTTTTTCTCCCGGAAAGCGTTGGCTGAAAGGCGGTAACTTACTCCAAATGATCCGCTCGACCAAGGGCGTGTCTCAATTTTGGCCCTTTTTCCGGCGACACCGCAGCAACAGGCGAAACAAGCAGTTAAAGTACCGCCTGCATCCTGTTTTCATTGCCCGAAACCGATTTGATCCGACCCCGCCCCATCGCCCTTCTCTGCCACCCGGCCGCGCCTTGCGCCGCGGTCGGCACCGTCGAAGCCTCGGCTCACTGTATCGCGGCCGGCCGACTGGAACTGACTTACCGCGTACGCGGCGCGCCGGGCGCCATCCGTCTCCCGTCGCCGCTGCCGCCGGGGCCTGCCGACGATCTCTGGCGGCACACCTGCTGCGAAGTTTTCGTGATGGCAATGCCGCCCCCCGGCGACAGCCCGGCCCCTTACCTGGAATTCAATTTTTCGCCGTCCGGTCAATGGGCCGCCTATGCCTTCACCGACTACCGCGCGCGCGATGCCACTTTCACACCGGCCGGCGCACCGCGCATCGACCTGCAGACCGTGCCCGACGGATTCCGCTTGAACGCCTCGCTCGGGCCGGAACTGCTCCCGCCCGGCCGAAGGCTGCACCTCGGGCTGAGCGTCGTCGTCGAAACGAGCCACGGCGAAAAAAGTTACTGGGCGCTGGCACATTGCGCCGCCCAGGCCGATTTCCATCTTCGTCAGAGTTTCACGCTGACCTTGAACCGCAAGCAACCATGACCCAGCCTCATTCCCCGACCCTGTTCGGCATCGACCGCCTGCTCGCCGATCCCGTCCTGCGGCGCCCCCTGGCCGGCCGGCGCCTCGCCCTGCTCGCCCATCCGGCCTCGGTGACGCGCGACCTGACCCATTCGCTCGATGCGCTGGCCGCCTGCCCCCAACTCGGGCTGACGGCGGCCTTCGGCCCGCAGCACGGCCTGCGCGGCGACAAACAGGACAACATGGTCGAATCACCCGATTTTCTCGACCCCCGGCTCGGCATCCCGGTCTTCAGCCTGTACGGCGAAGTGCGGCGGCCGACCGCCGCCATGATGGACAGCTTCGATGTTCTTCTCGTCGACCTGCAGGATCTCGGCTGCCGTATCTACACCTTCATCACGACCCTGCGCTACGTACTGGAAGCGGCCGCCGAGCACGGCAAAAGCGTCTGGCTGCTCGACCGCCCGAATCCGGCCGGCCGCCCGGTCGAAGGCCTGAGCTTGCGCGAGGGCTGGGAAAGCTTTGTCGGCGCCGGCGCCATGCCGATGCGCCACGGCCTGACCATGGGCGAACTCGGCCGCTGGTTCATCGCCAGCCTGGGCCTAAACGTCGATTATCGCGTCGTCGAAATGCAGGGCTGGCAGCCCGATGCGGCGCCCGGCCACGGCTGGCCGCTCAGCGAGAGAATCTGGATCAACCCCAGCCCGAATGCACCCAACCTGTGGATGGCCCGCGCCTACGCCGGCACCGTCATGCTCGAAGGCACCACCCTGTCCGAAGGTCGCGGCACGACCCGCCCGCTCGAACTGTTCGGCGCCCCGGACCTCGACGCCCGCGCCGTGCTCACCGAAATGCACAGCCTTACATCCGGGTCGGCAACCCACTGGCTGGCCGGCTGCAAGTTGCGCGAGTGCTGGTTCGAGCCGACCTTTCACAAGCACGCCGGCCGGCTCAATCACGGCCTCCAGATCCACTGCGAAGGCCCCTGCTACGACCACGCAGCCTTCAAGCCCTGGCGCATCCAGGCGCTCGCTTTCAAGGCCATCCGCCGCCTCTTTCCCGATTACCCTCTATGGCGCGATTTTGCCTACGAATACGAGCACGACCGCCTGGCCATCGACCTCATCAACGGCTCCCCGCTCCTGCGCGAATGGGTCGATGACCCGAGCAGCCGGGTCGACGATCTCGAACAGGCGGCCGGCATCGATGAGCGCGCCTGGCTGGAAGAAACACGGGAATTCATGCTCTATTGATTCGAACCGACCGTCGGCCAGCCCTTACCCGAAGATAGCGCCGGCAAGCCGCAGTGCCGCCGCTCAGTCGAATTTGCGCAGCGACAGGCTGACCGAAAGCTGGGCGCCGATCCAGCCCAGCAGGGCGCCGAGAGCGGCCAACGCCAGACCTTCGGGCCAGCCCGGCAGACGCAGGGTGAAGGCGCTGCCGTAGAGCGCCGCCAGTTCGCCGACAGGGCCGGCCAGCAGGCGCAGGGCGAGCAGCACCAGGGTAGCCGCCAGGAGGCCGCCTAGAGCCCCCTGCAAGGCGCCGAAATAATAGAAGGGCCGGCGGACGAAGGCATCGGTCGCGCCGATCATGCGCGCCACCTCGATCTCGGCCGACTGGGCCATGACCTGCAGGCGGATGGTGTTGAAGGTGACCGCCACCAGGCCGGCTCCGAACAGGCAGGCGAGCATCCAGAGCATCAGCTTGCCGAGACGGAGAAAGGCGTCAAAGCGCTTGACCCAGGCGGAATCGAGTTGGACATGGGCAACCTTGGGCCAGCCGGCGATTTCCTTGCGCAGAATCTCCAGTGCCTCCGGCCCGCTATTGACCGGTTCAACGATGAAGGCATCGGGCAGGGGATTGCGCGGCAGGCTGGCGACGATCTCGGCCATGCCCTCGCTGGCCTGCATGCGCTTCAAGGCATCCTCTTTCGGCACGAAACGCCATCTGCCGTTGGCTGACTGGCGCAGCCGGTCCTCGATCTCCCCAAGGTCCTTCTTGCTCGCATCGAGGCCCATGAATAGGCTGATCTGCTGCACACCAGAGGTGTTGTTGCCAAGCGCCCGCAGGTTGTCGAGGGCCACGTAGCCGAAAGCCGGCAGGGTCAGGGCGATGCCGATGACGAGCAGGGACAGCAGCGTGTTGAGCGGGCTTGCCGACAGGCGCCGGAAAGCCGAGGCCAGGGCGGCACGATGCAGGGAAAGCCAGGTATTCACATCAGCCTCCCGTGATCGAGGCGGAGCACGTTGGGGTGGTAGCGCTCGATCCAGCTTTGATCGTGCGTGGCCACGACGACGGTGACGCCGACGCGGTGGAAGTCGGCGAAGATATCGAGAATCGCCGCGCCGGATTCGGCGTCGAGATTGCCGGTCGGTTCGTCGGCGAGCAATACGGCCGGGCGATTGACCACCGCCCGGGCTATCGCCAGGCGTTGCTGCTCGCCGCCCGACAGCGCGATCGGATTGGCTTTTTCGCGCGCCAGCAGACCGACCTTGTCGAGCGCCGCCTGCCCCCGGCGGACTGCCTCTCGCCGGGGCAGACCGGCAATATGCAGGGGGAGGAGGACGTTATCCAGCGCGCTGCGATCGAAGAGCAGCTTCTGATCCTGGAAGACCAGTCCGAAATGACGCCGGACATGGGGAATGGCGCTGTGCCGCATGGCCGACAGGTTCTGACCGTTGACCACCAGGCTGCCCGCGGTCGGTCGCTCGATGGTCGACAGCAGCTTGAACAGCGTTGTCTTGCCGGCACCGGAATGGCCGGTGATCAGCACCATCTGGCCTGCCTCGACGGAGAAGCTGACATCCCTGAGCGCCTCGAAGCCGCCCGGGTAGCGTTTGCTCAGGTTGCTGGCGACGATCATTGCTCGAACATCGCATCCACGAAATCACGCGCCGAAAACGGGCGCAGGTCGTCGATCTGTTCGCCGACGCCGATGAAGCGGATGGGTTTCGGACATTGCCGGGCGATCGCCGTGACAACGCCACCCTTGGCCGTCCCGTCGAGCTTGGTCAGGACCAGGCCGCTGACCTGGATCGCCTTGTCGAAGGCCTTGACCTGCTGCAGCGCGTTCTGGCCGATATTGGCGTCGAGCACGAGCAGGGTTTCATGCGGTCCCTCCGGCTCTATCTTCTGGATGACGCGCCTGACCTTGGCAATCTCTTCCATCAAATGCAGTTGAGTCGGCAGGCGGCCGGCCGTATCGGCCAGCACGACATCGATGCCGCGCGCCCTGGCGGCAGAAATGGCATCGAAAACCACGGCCGCCGGGTCGCCGTTGTCCTGCGCGATGACCGTCACGTTATTACGCTCGCCCCAGGTTTCCAGCTGTTCGCGGGCGGCGGCGCGGAAGGTGTCGCCAGCGGCCAGCAGCACGCTCTTGCCCTGGGTCTGGAAATACTTGGCCAGCTTGCCGATCGAGGTGGTCTTGCCGGCACCGTTGACCCCGGCGATCATGATCACGAAGGGCTTGTGGGTCGAGATGTCGAGCGGCTTTTCCAGGGGCTGCAAGGTTTCCAGCAGGGCGTCGTGCAGGGCCTTCTGGATGGAGTCCGGCGTATCGAGCCTGTCGCGCTTGGCGGCTTTTTTCAATTCGTCGAGCAGGTGCCGGGTCGCTTCGACGCCACAATCGCTGGTCAGGAGCAGGGTCTCCAGCTCTTCGAGCAGTTCGTCGTCGACCTTGCCGCGCGAAAAGATGGTCTTGAGTTTGCCGCCCCACTGGGCCCGGGTCTTGGCCAACCCTTTGAACAGGCGCTCGCGCCAACTCGGCGCAGCAACGGCATCGGCCGCGACATCGGCCGATTTTTCGGAGCCGGATTTTTTCAGGAAACTGAACATGGGGTGTCTCGAGCGGGGATCTGAGGCCTTGCTGACAGGCGAGCGGCAAGCCGTTAAGATGCCGTTCGGATCGATGCATATTTAACCGCGAATTCTAGCAGAAAGCCCAGCTCACGCCCCCATGCGACTCAAATACCTGCTCCCCGTTTTGTTCGCTGCCGGTCTGTCGACAGCAGCCCTTGCCAACCCCTTCGAGACCACGCTGAAGAACGGCCTGCGCATTATCGTCAAGGAAGACCACCGGGCACCGACCGCCGTTCAGATGGTCTGGTACCGGATCGGCAGCACCGACGAGGTCGACGGTGCCTCCGGCGTCGCCCACGTCCTCGAGCACATGATGTTCAAGGGCACGCCGACCGTCGGTCCCGGCGAATTCAACAAGCGCGTCGCTGCCGCCGGCGGACGCGACAACGCCTTCACCAGCCGCGATTACACCGCTTATTTCCAGCAGGTACCGAAGGAAAAGTTGGGCGAGATGATGCAGCTCGAAGCAGATCGCATGCGCCACCTCAACGTAGATCCCAAGGAATTTGCCCAGGAAATCAAGGTCGTCATGGAAGAGCGCCGCATGCGCACGGACGACAACCCCCAGGCCAAGCTCCTCGAACAGATGAACGCCGTCGCCTTCGAGGTCCACCCCTATCGCCGTCCGGTCATCGGCTGGATGGACGACCTGGAGGCGATGACCGCCGCCGATGCCAAGGCCTGGTACAACACCTGGTACGTACCGAACAACGCCTACGTGGTGATCAGCGGCGACGTCGACCACAAGGAAGTCTTCGCCCAGGCCGAAAAATATTACGGACCGCTGGCCGGACGCACCCTGCCCGCTCGCCGACAGCAGATCGAACCGCTGCAGGAAGGCCCCCGCCGCATCACCGTCAAGGCGCCGGCCGAGTTGCCGGTGCTGATCATGGCTTACAAGGCACCCATCCTGCGCGATGTCGAGAAGGACAGCGAACCCTATGCACTGGAAATGCTCGCCTCCATCCTCGACGGCCACGATGCTGCACGCTTCAACAAAAAATTGGTACGCGAGGACAAGGTCGCGCTGTCGGTCGGCATCGACTACGACAACATGGCACGCGGCCCCGGCTTGTTCTACCTGCAGGGAACGCCTTCCGAAGGGCGGACGGTGGCCGATCTCGAAACCGCCCTGCGCACCGAGATCGCCCGCGTCCAGAAGGACGGGGTCAGCGAGCAGGAACTCAAGCGTGCCAAGGCGCAGTTGCTCGCCGGTCAGGTCTACAAGCTCGACTCGATGTTCGGCCAGGCCATGGAAATCGGCCAGACCGAATCGGTCGGACTGTCCTACCGGCAACTCGACCGCATGCTGGAAAAGCTGGAGAGCGTCTCCGCCGCCGAGGTCCAGGCCGTCGCCCGGAAATACTTCAATGACGACACACTGACCGTCGGCATCCTCGACCCGCAGCCGATCGACGGCAAGCCGCATCGCCCGGCTGTCGCCACCCGCCACTGAGGACGCCGGAAGATGCCCCTGCCGTGGCAGTTGATCCTGAGCAACGTCCCGTGGAAGGATGTGCTCGCCAATGCCCCGAAAATCGCCGACGGCGCTAAAAAGATGTGGGGCAGCCTGGGGCGGCGGCAAGACGGGGCGGCGGACACCGCCATTCCCGCCGCCGACCTGCCGGCCCGCCTTTCTGCGCAGGAAGCCGCCATCCGCCAGTTGCAGGAGCAGATGCTCGCGTCCGGCGAACTGATCCGTGCGCTGAGCGAACAAAACACCCAGCTCGTCGCACAAATCGAAACCCACCGCCAACGCGCCCGACGCCAGTCCTGGGCAATCGCGGCGACGGCGCTGGCCGCCGGCCTCGCACTGCTGCTCGCCTGGCAACCGAACCTATTGGAGTTTTTCGCATGAAAAAATTGTTGATCGCAGCACTCGCCGTGCTGATCTCGCAAGCCGCGCTGGCCGGTGTCAAGATCGAGCACTGGATTTCGCCCTCCGGAACCCGCGTCTATTTCATCGAAAGCCGTGTCCTGCCGATGCTCGACGTCCAGGTCGACTTCGCGGCCGGTTCGATGTTCGACCCGCAAGGAAAATCAGGCCTCGCCGCGCTGACCCGCGCCACCCTCGATCTCGGGGCCGGCCAACTGGACGAAACCGCCATTTCGGAACAACTGGCCGACATCGGCGCCAATCTTGGCGGCGGCGCCGACACCGACCGCGCCAGCGTCGCGCTGCGCACACTGTCGGCCAAGGACAAGCTCGAACCGGCGCTCGACATTCTCAAGAACGTGCTGCACGCCCCGCGTTTCGATACCGCCATTTTCGAGCGCGAAAAAGCCCGCTCCATCGCCGGCTTGAAGGAAGCGATGACCCGTCCCGACAGCATCGCCGGCAAGGCCTTCTGGGCGGCAATGTACCCGAATCATCCCTACGGTCGGCAGGCGACGCCGGAAAGCGTCGCCGCCCTCACCCGGGAAGACCTGGTCGCCTTTTACGGCCGCTATTACAACGCCACCAATGCCAGCATCACCCTGGTCGGCGACCTGTCCCGCCGGGATGCCGAAAGGATCGCCGAGAGCATCGCAGCCGGGCTGCCCAAGGGCGAGGCGGCAAAGCTGCCCCCCCCTCCCGGAACACCACAGGGCGGCTTGACCCAGTTGCCCCACCCGGCTGCCCAGGCCCATATCTATATCGGCCTGCCGGCCATCGAGCGCGGCAACCCGGACTTCTTTCCGCTGCTCGTCGGCAATTACACGCTGGGCGGTGGCGGTTTCGTCTCACGCCTGATGAAGGAAGTTCGCGACAAGCGGGGCTACGCCTACAGCGTTTACAGCTACTTCTCCCCGATGCGCCAGGCCGGGCCCTTCCAGATCGGCCTGCAAACCAAGCGTTCGCAGGCCAAGGACGCCATCAAGGTGGCGCGTGACGTCCTCGATGGTTTTCTGCAAGGCGGACCAAGCGAAGAAGAGCTGGCCGCCGCCAAGGCCAATCTCACCGGCAGCTTCCCCCTGCGCCTGGACAGCAACCGGAAATTGCTCGACAACGCCGCGGTGATCGGCTTCTATGGCCTGCCGCTCGACTATCTCGACCAGTACCAGGCCAAAGTACAGGCAGTCACGATCGCCGACGTCAAGCGGGCATTCGCCCGCTATGTCCGCCCGGAAAACCTGATCACCGTGACGGTGGCTGCGGATTGAACTCGCTCCGCATCATCGGCGGCGACTATCGCCGCCGCGTCCTGAAATTTCCCGACAGCGAAGGTCTGCGACCGACGCCGGACCGGGTGCGCGAAACCCTCTTCAACTGGCTCGGACAGGATCTCGCCGGCCGCCGTTGCCTCGACCTTTTCGCCGGCAGCGGCGCCCTCGGTTTCGAAGCGGCATCGCGTGGTGCGGCCGGCGTCGTCATGGTCGAACAGGCGCCGAAGGTGCTGGCCGCGTTGCACAAAAACCACGAAATGTTGCAAAAACCCGCAGCAATGACGATCATTCGCGCGGATGCGCTACAATATTTGGCCTCGACGAAAGCGAAATTCGACCTGATCTTCCTCGATCCACCCTACAAGAAAGGCTGGATTACACGCCTGGAGCCACTCCTTCCCGGCGTCCTGAACGAAGATGCGGCGATCTACGTCGAAGCAGAACACGAAATCGAATCGCTTGGCGATTGGCGCTGCGTGCGCCGGGGCAGGGCGGGCGAGGTCCACTATCACTTATTGCGACGAGACACAGGCGGAAACATAGATTGAACAAGCTCAATCATCGCATAGCGATCTATCCGGGAACTTTCGACCCGATCACCCGCGGCCACGAGGATCTTGTCCGTCGCGCCTCGACCCTGTTCGACAAGCTGATCCTGGCCATCGCCGAAAGTCCGTCGAAACAGCCGCGCTTCCCGCTGGCCGACCGCGTCGACATGGCGACGGAAATTCTCGGCGACCTGAAGAACGTCGAGATCGTCGGCTTCAATTCGCTGCTCATGAGCTTCGTGCACGAGAAGCGAGCCAAGGTCGTCGTCCGTGGACTGCGCGCCGTTTCCGACTTCGAGTACGAATTCCAGATGGCCGGAATGAACCGCAGCGTCTATCCGGAGGTCGAAACCGTATTTCTGACTCCGGGTGAGCAATACATGTTTATCTCCGCTACCATGGTGCGCGAAATTGCGCGACTGGGTGGCGATGTCAGCAAATTTGTACAACCTTGTGTCGAAAAACGCCTGCGGGCGACTGCCACAGCTTAACCGAGAGAGGAAGAACAGCTATGTCTCTAATCATCACCGACGAATGTATCAATTGCGACGTCTGCGAACCGGAGTGCCCGAACGAAGCCATCTCCCAGGGCGAGGAAATCTACGTCATCGATCCGAACAAGTGCACGGAGTGCGTCGGCCATTACGACGAGCCGCAGTGCGTTCAGGTCTGTCCGGTCGATTGCATTCCGAAGGATGCCAACAATGTCGAAACCGAAGACATGCTGTGGGTCAAGTACGAGAAGCTGACCGGCAACAAGCGCAGCTGAGTTCAGCCGGAGACAAAAAAACCCGCGAATTCGCGGGTTTTTTTGTCTCCGGCTTGCAGCGCCCGCTATCAGGCCGCCTGCAACTGGGGCGAATCGAGCGGCAGCAGCATGTCCTGGACCTGGCCGACGATTTCCTCGAGGCCGGCGATCTGCTGTTGCAGATTCTTTTCGACCCCTTCGAGTTCGGCGATCCGGTCTTCCAGCGTGTCGGTCGCCTGGTGGATGCGCTTGATGCTTTCCAGGCGGCGCTTCAACTGTATCTGGTGCTCGCGCACCTGGGTTTCCATCGGCGCCATGATCGCCCGCAACCAGATTTCGGCATCGCGATTGGCGTGCTCAAAGGCACGCCGCACCTGGATCGCCACTTCTTCGAAAAACTTCTGCGTGATGTTCTTCTTGTCGTGGGTCAGCAGGCTGAGCATCGTGTTCAGATGATCGTTGCACCAGGCTTCCAGGCGATCCAGCTCCTTTTCGTAGCGAAGCAGGGAAAAGGTCGTCGGTGAACCCAGCTTGAGGCCGTGTTCGACGGCGAATTTCTTGTAGACCGCCTCCATCATCGAGAGGATTTCGCCGATCTCGCCATTCGATTTGGCCAGGGCCTCGCGCGCCCCCGCGAAAAATCCGCCCATGGCGTCCGACAGCGACTTGGAGAAGGCGGCGTCGAGCATCGTTTCGCGCGTCTGGTGCGTCAATTGACGCAGCACATCGAGGCCGAGATGGCCGAACAGATTGTTGGTCAGGGTCGAAAACACGCTGCGCACGGCATAGTAGCGCTGCAGCCCGGACTCGAACTCGTCCTTTTCGGCACGGACCTTGCCCATCATGTATTCGACCACCCCCTTGTTCTTGCCGCGCAATTCGGTCAGCTCGGTCAATTGCTCGCGCAAGCCGATCAGTCGGGAATCGAGCAGGCCGCGCACACGGCGGGCCACATCACCGAATTCGCTTTCGGTGCTGTCGCAGACGATATCGCGCTTGGCCGGAATCAGTTCCTCCGACAGTGCGGCTTCCAACAAGGGAAGACGACTCTTGGCCAGCAGGGCGTCATCGCCGTTGATCTTGGCAACCAGTCCTTTTTGCGCCGAGACCGGAAAAATCTGACTGCCCGGCAGATCGAGCAATTCGGCGCTGGTATCGACCTGACGCTGGATTTCGGCGTCGATTTCCGCATCCGTCTTCAGTTCGTCCCATTGCCCGTCGATCTTGTTCAGCACGACCATGCGGCCTCGCCTGGCCATGCCCCCGCCGCAGATATGCTCTCGCCAGATCGCCATGTCGGACTGGGTAACCCCGCTGTCGGCAGCCAGAATGAACAGCACGGCATGGGCGTTGGGCAACAGGGAGAGCGTCAGTTCAGGTTCGGCGCCGATGGCGTTGAGGCCCGGCGTATCGAGGATGACCAAGCCCTGCTTGAGAAGCGGATGGGGAAAATTGATCATGGCGTGACGCCAGCGCGGCACTTCGACCAGGCCGTCGTCGCCGACACGATACAATTCGACCTCGCCGCCGCCGACCTCGAAACCCAGGCGCCCAGCCTCCTCGGGGGTCACCCGGGTCGTTTCGCTGACGTGGCGCAGGGCATCCTGCATGGCGTCCGGCGACTCGATATCGAGATCCACCCGGGTCCATTCGTCGGCAAAGCGCTTGTATTCGCCGACACCGCTATTCGAAGAACGGGTCTGGATAGGCAGCAGTTCGATGCAGGGCCGCTTGTTGCCGTCGAACAGCAATTCGGTCGGACACATCGTCGTCCGTCCGGCCGAAGACGGCAGCATCCGGTTACCGTAATCGGCAAAGAAAATGGCGTTGATCAACTCCGATTTGCCACGCGAAAACTCGGCTACGAAAGCGACGTTAAGGCGGTCCTCCCGTAAGCGGTCGAGCAATTGCGTCAGACGCAGATCGCTCTGGGCATCGGATAATTCGTTGTGATTCAGCCAGCTCTGCAGTTCGCCGATATTGTTAGCGAGACGGGAGCGCCAGGCCGAATAGGCGGCAAATTGGTTAGCGAGCGACATGGCGGTATACGCAGATACGATCGGAAAATTCAATTTAGCATAAAAACAGGGGCTTGCAGCCAGTTTTTAATGCTGGCAGCCAGGGCAATAGTAAGTACTGCGTCCGGCCTGCCGAATTTGCCGCACCGCCCGCCCGCACCGAAGGCACGGCTGGCCGGCACGGTCATAGACGCCAGCCTGGATCTGGAAGCAGCCGGCGCCGCCGTCGCTATGCACGTAATCGCGGATGCTGCTGCCGCCTGCAGCGATGGCATCGGCCAGGGTCGAGCGGATGGCCGGCACGAGAACTTCGTAACGCACCCGGCCGATCCGGTTGGCCGCCCTCAACGGAGAAATCCCCGCCCTGAACAGGCTTTCCGAGGCGTAAATATTGCCGATACCGACCACCAGGTGAGCATCCATCAGCGTCGGTTTGATCGGCCCGCTTCTTTTCGCTAAGGCCCGGTATAGCCAGTCCGCGGTAAAAGCCTCGGTGAGCGGTTCGATACCCTGCGACGCCAGCGCCGGATGGCTTTCGGCGAGGGCCGGCGGCCCTGCTTGCCAGAGAACGGCACCGAAACGGCGCGGGTCCGAAAGACGCAGAATGAAACGGCTCAGCACCAGCTCGAAATGATCGTGCTTGCCGACCGGCTGATCGAGCGGCACGAAACGGAGGTTGCCCGACATGCCGAGATGAATGATCAGGCTGCCCTGCACCTCCGCGCGGTGGCAATCGATCAACAGGTACTTGCCGCGCCGGCGGACGGCGACGATCCGGCAGCCCGGAAGCAAGGTCGACAGCGTCGGCGGAATCTCGTGACGCAGTTTCGGGGCACGGATTTTCACGCCCTCGATCAGAGCGCCTTCGAGCTCCGGCGCAAGGCCGCGACGACAAACTTCCACCTCCGGCAATTCCGGCATTGCTTGTTCCTCCGACAAAACCCCAATAACATCGCAAGCTTAACGGATTTTATGCGTTCCAATGCGCAAACCTCGCACCTATTTCGACTGAAAGCCGTCCATGCAACTGAAGCAAATCGCAGCCGCCCTCTCCCTCTCCCTGGGTCTGACCTACGGCGGATACGGCCTGGCCGCCGACGACGCAGCCGCCAAACCAGCCGGCAAGCGACCGCCCCCCCAGGCTGGCACCGAAGACCTGCTTGCCCGCACTGTCTTCCAGTCCCTGTTGGGTGAATTCGCCCTGCAGCGCGGCGATGCCAAGCTCAGCTCGGATGCCTGGACTGATCTCGCCCAACGCACACGTGACCCGAAGGTTCTCGCCCGGGCCACCGAAATCGCCAGTTTCGCCCACCAGTACGACCGCGCCCTCGAACTCACCGAGCTATGGCTGGAAGTCGCCCCCGACTCGGTCAAGGCCAAGCAGGCCCAATCTTCATTGCTGATCCAGACCAACCGCCTCGACGACCTGGCTCCGCAGATGAGCGCACTGCTCGAACAGGACAAGCCCAACATCGGCAGCAATCTGCTGCACCTCAACCGCATGCTCGGCAAGCTTAAAGACAAGAAGGCCATCCAATCCCTGGTCAACCGCGTGGCATCGCCCTACGACGATGTTCCCGAAGCCCATTTCGCCATGGCGCAAGCAGCCGCCAACGTCGGCGACAACCTGCGCGCCCTCAACGAAACCGAAAAAGCCCTGCAACTTCGTCCGGACTGGGAAATAGCGGCCATTGCGCGCTCCCAATTGCAGTCCCAGCAATCTGTCCTGACTGCGATCGGCAGCCTGAGCGATTTCGTCGAGCACAACCCGGCCGCCCACGATGCCCGCCTGGCACTGGCCCGACTATTGATCACCGAAAAGCGCTACGACGAAGCGCGCACTCACTTCGATCGCCTGCTCAAGGACAATCCTGACAGTCCGGAAATCATCTACCCGGTTGCCATGCTGGCCTTGCAACACGGCGACAAGAACGTCGGCCGAAAGCAGCTCGAACACCTGTTGACCACCGATTTTCCGGACAAGAGCAGCATCCACTTCTTCCTCGGCCAACTCGACCAGGAAGAAAAGAAACCGGAAGAGGCCCTCGATCATTACCAACAGGTGACGACCGGCGAGCAATACATCGCGGCGCGTTCGCTAGCCGCGCAAATCCTGGTCGAGCAGGGCCAGATCGATCAGGCCCGCGAACTGCTGCACAACACGCGCAGCACGACGGCAAGCGAGCGCACCCAACTGATCCTGACCGAAGCGCAACTGCTACGCGAGGCCGATCGGCAAAGCGACGCCTACACCCTCCTCGAAACCGCACTGACCTCACAGCCGGACAACCCGGAGCTGCTCTACGACGCTGCCCTGACAGCAGACCGCATCGGCAAACCGGATTTGCTCGAAAAACACCTCAAACACCTGCTGGAGATCAAACCGGAGCACGCCCACGCCCTCAATGCCCTGGGCTACTCGTGGACGGAACGCAATATCCACCTGCCGGAAGCCCACGACCTGATCGCCAAGGCGCTCCACCTGCTCCCGGAAGACCCTTTCATCATGGACAGCATGGGCTGGGTGCTGTTTCGCCAGGGCAAGCTGACGGAAGCCCTGCAAACCCTGGAAAACGCCTACAAGCTGAGAGCCGACCCTGAAATCGCCGCCCACCTCGGCGAGGTGCTATGGACAGCGAATCGCAAGGACGATGCCCGCCGCTTGCTGAAAGACGCCGCCAAAGCCAACCCGGATAGCCAGCCCCTCAACGACACCATCAAGAAACTCCTGCCTTGAGACTGCGCCATGCCGTACTGCTCGCGGCCGCTCTGCTGGCCGGCTGCGCAAGCCTTCCGCCCGACCGTCTGGCAGCCCGCGACGACATCCGCGACTTTAGCCTCGAAGGCCGTTTCGCCTTGCGCGTCGCCATGCCTGGAGAAGACCGGCAAAACACCGGCGGGCGGCTGAGCTGGACGCACCGGAACGACGACGACCGCGTCCTTCTCTCCAGCCCGCTCGGCTACGGACTGGCCGAAATTGACACCACTCCCGAACTTTCCCGCCTGCGCACGGCAGAAGGCAAGAACCGGGAATCGACCGACCCCGACAGCCTGATCGAGGATGTCACCGGCCAGCGCCTGCCGGTCAGCCGCATCCCGGCCTGGCTGCTGGGTCGTTCCAATGGCGAAGCCCTCATCGAGAACGATGCCTACGGCCGTCCGAAAAGACTGAGCGAGGACGGCTGGCAGGTCGACTACCGTTTCGACGACGACAACCCCGACGCCCTGCCGAGCGGACTGACCCTGTCGCGCGGTAGCGAAATCGAATTGCGCCTGCGCATCGAGGAATGGCGGGAGAAGCCATGAACGACTGGCACTGGGAAAGCCTCTGGCCGGCCCCGGCCAAGCTCAATCTGTTCCTGCACGTCGTCGGCCGGCGCAACGACGGCTACCACCTGCTGCAGACCGTCTTTCGCTTCATCGACCGCTCGGACAGCCTGCGTTTCTCGCCGCGCAACGACGGGCAAATCGTTCTCGCCACCCCCATCCCGGGCGTCCCCCCCGACAGCGACCTGACCGTCCGCGCGGCTCGCCTGCTGCAACAAGCCACCGGCAGCCGGCACGGCGCCACCATCCACCTCGACAAACAGTTGCCGATGGGCGGCGGGCTGGGCGGCGGCTCGTCCGATGCGGCCACCGTCCTGCTCGCCCTCAACCACCTGTGGCGGACTGCCCTGCCCCGTAAGCAACTGGAGGAACTGAGCCTGCAGCTCGGCGCCGACGTGCCGGTCTTCGTACACGGCCGCAACACCTTTGCCGAAGGCGTCGGCGAAGCTTTTACCGATGTAGCCCTGCCACCGGCCAGTTATCTCCTTCTTCACCCCGCTGTCCAGGTGCCTACCGCCACCATATTCGGCGCCCCCGATCTGAAGCGAAATACGCCAGCCATCAGTCCGGGCGATTGGCAGGTCGGCCAGGGCCGCAACGATCTTGAAGCGGTCGCCTGCGCCAGGTTCCCGGCCGTTGCCGAAGCCCTTGCCTGGCTCAAGGCGCGCGCCCCCAAGGCGATGATGACCGGCTCCGGTGCCTGTGTGTTTGCCGCTTTCCCCGGTCGAAACGAGGCGGATGCCCTGCTCGCCGAGTGTCCGCCTCGTTTGCACGGATGGGTTGCCGATGGCCTGGAAACCCATCCGCTGGCAAAAATTTGCTGAAGGACTGGATTTTCGGAAAAGGCTCCTGTATTATTCGCGCCTCGCTCGGACGCGAACCCGTTCGAGCAACCCGCTGGGGAGTCGCCAAGTTGGTCAAGGCACCGGATTTTGATTCCGGCATTCGAAGGTTCGAATCCTTCTTCCCCAGCCAAGTTTCCTTCGGGCAGGTCACAAGCCTGCCCGATTTTCATTGTGGCGGGCAAATGCACGTAAGCATGCAGAAGGTCCGGAGGAATGTTGGAATGGCCTACAACAGCTTGATGGTCTTCACCGGCAATGCCAACCCCAAACTGGCTGCCGATGTCGCGGAACAACTCAATGTCGATCTCGGCCGGGCGAACGTCGGCCGCTTTTCCGATGGCGAGGTGAGTGTCGAACTGCAAGAGCACGTTCGCGGTCGCGATATTTTCGTCCTGCAATCCACCTGCGCGCCCTGTAACGACAACCTGATGGAATTGCTGGTCGTCGTCGATTCGCTGAAACGCGCCTCGGCCGGCCGGATCACCGCCGCCATCCCGTATTTTGGCTACGCCCGCCAGGATCGCCGCTCGCGCTCGTCGCGCGTGCCAATTGCCGCCAAGCTGGTCGCCAACATGCTCGTCGCCTCCGGCGTCGACCGCGTGCTGACGATGGATCTGCACGCCGAACAGATCCAGGGCTTTTTCGACATTCCGGTCGACAATATCTACGCCCTGCCCATCCTGCTCGACGACATCCAGAAACAGCATTACGAAAACCCGATGGTCGTTTCACCCGACCACGGCGGCGTCGTTCGCGCCCGTTCGCTGGCCAAACGCCTCGAATGCGACCTGGCCATCATCGACAAGCGCCGCCCGAAGGCCAATGTCTCCGAGGTGATGAACATCATCGGCGAAGTCGACGGCCGCACCTGCATCATCATGGACGACATGGTCGACACCGCCGGCACGCTGTGCAAGGCTGCCACCGCCCTCAAGGCCGAAGGCGCCAAGAAGGTCGTCGCCTACTGCACGCACCCGGTGCTTTCCGGCCCGGCCGTCGAGCGCGTCAATTCCTCGGATCTCGATGCCCTGGTCGTCACCGACACCATTCCGCTGCGCGATGAAGCCGCCGCCTCGCCGCGCATCCGCCAGCTTTCCGTGGCCGAAATCATGGCCGAAACCATACGCCGCATCAGCAATGACGACTCCGTTTCGTCGCTGTTCATCGACTAAGCTTTTTTAACTTCCCGTTCTGGTCGCGGACCGGGAAAAACTTGGAGTATCAACATGACTTTTGAACTGATCGCGCAAGCGCGTACGCTGCAGGGAACGGGTGCGAGCCGCCGCCTGCGTCGCGCTGCCATGGTGCCGGGCATCGTTTACGGCGGAGCTGCCGCCCCGCAAGCCATCGAAGTGGCCCACAACGACCTGCTGCTCAAACTGAAGAAGGAAGCCTTCCATTCTTCCGTCGTCACCCTCGTCGTCAACGGCAAGAAGGAATCCGTCCTGCTCCGCGACTACCAGATGCACGCCTACCGTCCGCTGGTCCTGCACATCGACTTCCAGCGCGTCGATGCCACGCACGAACTGCACACCAAGGTGCCGCTCCACTTCGTCAACGAAGAAATCGCACCGGGCGTCAAGCTCAACGGCGGCCTGGTCAACCACGTTATCACCGAAGTCGATGTCCACTGCCTGCCCAAGGATCTGCCCGGATTCATCGAAGTCGACCTGGGCGAGCTGAAGATCGGCGACAGCATCCACCTCTCCCAGCTCAAGCTACCGAATGGCGTCCAGTTGGTTGCCCATGCCACTGACGACGTCGTCGTCGGCATCGTCGGCAAGGGCGGCGCCGCTGAAGAAGCCGCCGAAGGCGAAGCCGCTGCCGAGTAATTTCGCAGCCCAAGCCGTGACGGCCGCCGCTGGCATTTTGCCGCCGGCGGCTTTTTCATTTAGCCGCTCATGAACCCTCCTCGCCTCATCGTCGGCCTGGGCAATCCCGGCCCCGAATACGAAAGCACCCGGCACAACGTCGGTTTCTGGTTCGTCGACCACCTGGCCGACAAGCTGAAAGCCCCGCTGGCGCCGCAGGCCAAGTTTTTCGGCAGGGCGGCACGTATCGGCGAGACTTGGCTGCTCGAACCGACCACCTTCATGAATCGGTCCGGCCAGGCCGTCGCGGCCCTGGCCAATTTCTACAAAATTCCGGCCGATGAAATTCTCGTCGTCCATGACGAACTCGACCTGCCGCCCGGCGGCATTCGCCTCAAACAGGGCGGCGGCAACGGTGGCCACAACGGCCTGAAGGACATCCAGGCCAAGCTAGGCAGCCCGGACTTCTGGCGCCTGCGCCTCGGCATCGGCCATCCGCGCACCCTGGGCCTGGCGCAGCAGGTTGTCGATTTCGTCCTGCACCAGCCACGCAAGGAAGAATTGCCGGACATCGAACAGGCGCTCGCCCGCTGCCTGCTGGCCTGGCCCAAACTCGCCGCCGGAGACTTTGCCGGCGCCCAACAACAGTTGCACGGCAAAGCCGTTTAGTTGGCAACCCATTAGGAAAAACCCATGTCTTTGAAATGCGGCATCGTCGGCCTGCCCAACGTCGGCAAATCCACCCTCTTCAACGCCCTGACCAAGGCCGGCATCGAAGCGGCCAACTATCCGTTCTGCACCATCGAACCGAACGTCGGCATCGTCGAAGTGCCCGACCGCCGCATGAAGGCGCTGGCCGAAATCGTCAAGCCGCAGCGCATGCAGCCGGCCATTGTCGAATTCGTGGACATTGCCGGACT
>JAJXVG010000237.1 GCA_021782315.1 Pseudomonadota bacterium
CAGAATGACGTAGGCGACGGCGTATTCGGCTTCGTCGCTGATCGAAAGATGGGCTTTCAGCTGCTTGTCGGCGAGCATTTTTTCCAGTTGGCCGGAAAAAGCGAGAACGGGCTTGCCCATATCGTCATGGCCGACAGCAATGGCCGGCAAGGTGGCCGGCGGCCGCAGCCCGGTGCCCAACGCCTTGCTGAAGGCTTCCTTGGCGGCAAAGCGCTTGGCGAGGAAGCGACCTTTGTCGCCGGCCCTGGAAAATTCGTCCGCTTCCCGCGGGGCGAGGAGTTTTTCCAGCACCCTGTCGCCATGTCTCTCCCACATGCCGCGCAGACGGGAAACGGCGACGATGTCGGTGCCGACGCCGTAGATCATGTGCCGCGCGCGGCGGAAAAGTCGGCCGCTGCGCGCATCAGGGCCTTCATTTCCCGCACCGCTTCGCGCAAGCCGACAAATATGGCACGGCTGACGATGGCATGGCCGATATGCAGCTCGCGGATACCGGCCAGGCGGGCAATCGGCTGGACGTTGTAATAATTGAGGGCATGGCCGGCATTGAAGCGCATGCCCAGTTCGCGAACCCGTTGCCCGGCCCGGCAGATCTTGTCGATTTCGCCAAGAACGGCAGGCGCCTCGGCATCGCGCCCCCGGTCGTGAAAGGCGTGGGCGTAGGGTCCAGTATGGATTTCGCACACGCTGGCGCCGATCCGGGCGGCGGCTTCGATTTGCGGCAATTCCGCGTCGATGAAAACGCTGGTCACGATGCCGGCCTCGGCCAGGCGCGAAATGATATCCCGCAGCCGGGACTCCTGGGCGACGACGTCGAGCCCGCCTTCGGTCGTCACCTCGTGCCGGCCTTCGGGAACCAGCATGGCCATTTCCGGTTTGAGCCCGCAGGCGATACCGACCATTTCGTCGGTCGCCGCCATTTCCAGGTTGAGCTTGACCTGGGTCGTTTCGCGCAGGCGCCGCACGTCGGCGTCCTGGATGTGCCGACGATCCTCGCGCAGATGGACGGTGATCCCGTCGGCGCCGCCAAGGTGGGCTTCGACGGCCCCCCAGACGGGATCGGGTTCGTAAGTCCGGCGGGCCTGACGAATCGTTGCGACATGGTCGATATTGACGCCCAGTTCAATCATAGTTCTTGCAACTCCCTGAATATCTTGCGTGTTTCGAGTTCCTTGCCGGCCAGATAATAAGCCATCAGCGTCCGCATCAACACCTTGGCCTCGTGCCGCGAGCGGGGATCGGAAAAATCTTCCGCCTCGATATCGAGCAAGGTCCGGCCGCTGACGACCTGAGCGGCGGCCTCGCCGTGCTCCAGGCGCACCGGCCCCTGTTCCATGCGATAGGCGTAGAAGGCATCGGCAACGATGGCCCGGCCGTCGCTGTCGCGGGTCAGTGTCAGTCCGTAGCCCAATTCCTGCAACAGCGCTTTTTCGAAGCTGCGCAGGTCCGCCTCCCGAACCTTGCCGGACGGGTCGGCCGCCAGCCGGGCAAGCATTTCGGCATAGCCGGCAAACAAGCGTTGATGGGCATCTTCACGTGGCAACAGGTGCATCAGCAATTCATTGAGATAGTAGCCGCAAAACAGGGCCTCTCCGGCCAGCAAGGGCTGGCCGCCCTGCCATTCGGCTTTCATCAGGTTCAGCACCTCTCCTTTGCCGGCCCAGGCCAGTTCCAGGGGCTGAAAAGCCATCAGCAGGCCGCGAATGGCCGAACGTGGGCGCCGGGCGCCACGGGCCAGCAAGGCCATGCGCCCGAAATCGCGGGAAAAGACTTCAACGATGAGACTGGTTTCCCGAAAGGGACTGGCGTGCAAGACGTAAGCCGGCTGGCCGTCGACTTTGCTGCGCAGGTTCATTCGTAACCGAGGCTTTTCAGCAGGCGCTCGTCGTCGTTCCAGCCCGACTTTACCTTGACCCAGACCTCCAGGTAAACCTTGCCGCCGAACAGGCGTTCCATGTCGTGGCGGGCTTCCGTGGCGATACGCTTGAGTTGTTCGCCGCCCTTGCCGATGACGATGGCCTTGTGGCCGTCGCGATCGACGACGATGGCCGCGAAAATCCGTCGCAGCTCGCCCTCGACTTCGAATCTTTCGATTTCGACGGCGGTGGCATAGGGCAATTCGTCGCCAAGCAGGCGGAAGACCTTCTCGCGGATGTATTCGGAAGCCAGGAAACGTTCGCTTTTATCGGTCAGGTCGTCTTCCGGGAACATCAAACCATCGTTCGGCAGATGCTTCTTGGCCTCGCTCAGCAAATTGTCCGTCTGCCGTCCCTTGGCAGCGCTGACCGGAACGATGGCCGCATAATCGTGGTCGGCCGACACTTCCGCCAGAAAAGGCAGCAAGGCGGTGCGATCCTTCAACTGATCGGTCTTGTTGACGACGAGGATGACCGGCCGATCCTTCGGCAAGAGGCGGACGACCGCCTTGTCCTTGTCGTCGTAACGTCCCGCTTCAACGACGAAGAGAACGACGTCGACATCGCCCAGGGTCTGGGTGACGCCGCGGTTCATGGCGCGGTTGAGGGCATTCGAGAACTTGGTCTGGAAGCCCGGGGTATCGACAAAAACGAATTGCGCATCGTCCACGGTCAGAATACCCGTAATCCGGTGCCGGGTCGTCTGCGCCTTGCGCGACACGATGCTGATCTTTTCGCCGACCAGCCGATTGAGCAGGGTCGACTTGCCGACATTGGGGCGACCGACAATGGCGATATATCCGGAACGGATTTTTTTCATGCGGAAAGTTCTTTCAAGGCCTTTTCGGCCGCAACCTGTTCGGCGATTCGGCGGCTGCTGCCATGGCCGATGGTTCGCAAGGAGGGGGATTCAATATGGCAGGCAACCTCGAAGCGCTGTTCGTGTGCCGCCCCGGTCGCTTCGAGCAGTTGATAGCGCGGCAGGCTTTTCTTGCGCCCTTGCAGCCATTCCTGCAGACGTGTTTTTGCGTCCTTCTGGAACTGCCCGGGTTGCAGGCTGCCCAGCAGCGGCGCATAGAGTCTTTCGATGACCCGCCTGGCCGCATCGAATCCGGCATCGAGATAGACGGCGCCGAACAGCGCCTCGAGCGCATCGGCCAGAATCGATGGGCGGAGCGCACCGCCGCTTTTCAACTCGCCTTCGCCGAGACGCAATGCCTCTCCGATCTTCAGATCGATGGACAATTGGTGCAGCGCATTCTGGTTGACCAGGTTCGCCCGCAACCTCGACAAATCGCCTTCAGGCAGATCCGGGTGGCGGTCGAACAAGGCGGCCGCGATGACACAGTCGAGCACCCCGTCGCCGAGGAACTCCAGGCGTTCGTTATTGGGCGTGCCAAAGCTGCGGTGAGTCAGCGCCGTCTTCAGGAGACGCGAATCGGCAAACGAGTGGCCGATACGCTGGGCAACGGATTGCGCGGTCATCGCCTAGTGGTCTGCTTCGTAATTGGCGAGCCGGGATGAAAGCGCCGAATTTGTGTCCTTGGCCAGGCGCGAACCGCAGCAATAGCCGTAGCTATTGCGAGGATGGGCAACAACGCCAAGGGCGCAAAGGCAGGCTTTCATGGATCGTTTAATTGCGCAGCAGACCACTAGCCAGCGGTCGACCCCTTGTAGTCGATGAGAAGACTGACATTCCAGAAAAGAGGGATACGCTTTTCGTAGGCGAATTCGATCACCACCTTGCCGCTGTCCTTGGAGACTTCCAACTGGCTGGACTGGAATTCGAGCATGTCGATTTCGGCGAACTTGTCGAAGGTACGGCGCACGTCGGCGACGGTCGCATCCGCCCCGATCTTGCTGACTGTGGCCTTGGCGTCCTTCAGTATTTTGTAGTACTCGATGTAGGTCGGCGCCACCTTCATGGCCAGCACCGAAACCAGCACCAGGATGATGCCCCAAAACAACAGTCCGGAAAGAGCTATGCCGCGTTGATGTTTCATCTGTATCACCTTACCTGAATGAACCGATCCGGCTTAAATCGCTGAAATTGAGCCAGACAAAAAATGCCTTGCCGACGATGTTCTCTTCCGGCACGAAACCCCATGCCCGGCTGTCCCGGCTGTTGTCCCGATTGTCGCCCATCATGAAGTAGTGACCGGCCGGCACCTTGCAAACCACACCGGCGGCATTGTATGTACAGTTTTCGCGATAGGGGAAGTGCGATGCATCCGGAACGAAGGTCGGCGCATCGGCGTCGTTGAGCATGCGATGCTCGACCTCGCCCAACTTCTCCTGGAACTGCTGGGAGTAATACAAACGCTCCGGATGAAGATAATCACCCGTTTTCTGAACGGCCACCGCCTGTCCGTTGATGGTCAGACGCTTGTTCTGGTAGGAAACGGTATCGCCGGGCAGACCGACGACCCGCTTGATATAGTCCAGCGACGGATCCTCCGGGTAGCGGAATACCATGACGTCCCCGCGCTGCGGCGAGCCGATGTCGATGATCTTCTTGTTGATTACCGGCAGACGAATGCCATAGGTAAATTTGTTGACCAGGATGAAGTCGCCCACCAACAGGGTCGGAATCATCGAACCCGACGGTATCTTTAATGGCTCGAAAAGGA
>JAJXVG010000238.1 GCA_021782315.1 Pseudomonadota bacterium
GGATGCGGCGGCCGAAAAAACCGAACGCCTGGCCCAGCGGGCCGACGCCAGGGCCAACCGGCAGGCCTTGCTGGCCCAGCGCCGCCCCCTGGTCAAGGAGATCGAGCAGATCGAACGGAAGCTGGCCAAGTGGAACGGGGAAAAGGCCGGCCTGGACGCTTCATTCGCCGACCCCGCCTTCTATGCGACGGTCGACCGGGCGAAGAGCGAGGAAATGCACAGGCAGGCGGCCCAGCTCGGCGAGCAGATCGAAGCAGCGGAAATGCGCTGGCTGGAGGTGCATGAAGCCCTGGACGCCCTGCCGCCGGCCGATTGAACCGGGCCAAACCCCCAGTCCAACCCGCATCGGGTAAAATCGCGCTTTTCCCGAATCTTGCGCAGGAGCCCCACCGTGAAAATCGTCTGTCTTGACCTCGAAGGGGTTCTCGTCCCCGAAATCTGGATCGAATTCTCCAAGCGCACGGGAATTCCCGAGCTGATGCGGACGACGCGCGAAGAGCCGGATTACGACAAGCTGATGACCTATCGCCTGAACATCCTGCGCGAGCACAAGCTCGGCCTGCCGGACATCCAGAAGGTGATCGCCGAAATGGGCCCGATGCCGGGCGCCCGCGCCTTCCTCGACAAGCTGCGCGAGGATTATCAGGTCGTCATCCTGTCCGACACCTTCTACGAATTCGCCCATCCGCTGATGCGCCAGCTGGGTTGGCCGACGCTGTTTTGCCACTCGCTGGAAGACGACGCCGACGGCATGCTGGTCGCCTACCACCTGCGCATGCCGGACCAGAAGCGCGAAGCAGTCAAGCGCTTCAAGGAACTGAAATTCAAGATCGTCGCCGCCGGCGATTCCTACAACGACACGGCCATGCTCGGCGAAGCCCACGGCGGCATCCTTTTCCACCCGCCGGAAAACGTCATCCGCGAATTCCCGCAGTATCCGGTCGTACTGAACTACGACGACCTGCGTACCGAAATCGACAAGGCTTTCGCCAAGGCCGCCTGAGTCCATCATGCATAGCGACCGCTTCTACACGCTCTCCGCCTCCTGTCCCGATCAGGTCGGCATCATCGCCAGGGTTTCCGGTTTCATCGCCGGCAATGGCGGCTGGATTCTCGAATCGAGCTTCCATTCGGACGTGCTGACCGCCCGCTACTTCATGCGCATCGAGATCAAGGCCGATTCGCTGCCCTTCCTGCTCGCCGAGTTCCGCGAACGCTTCCGCACCGAAGTCGCCGAACCGCTGTCGATGACCTGGCAGATCAACGACAGCGCGGTCAAGAAACGGGTCGTCGTCATGGTCTCCAGGCAGGAACACTGCCTCTACGACCTGCTGGCTCGCTGGCAGGCCAAGGAACTCGACATCGAGATTCCCTGCGTCATTTCGAACCACGACACCTTCCGTGGCTTTGTCGAGTGGCACGGCATCCCCTTCCATCACGTGCCGGTGACGCCAGACAACAAGGCCGCCGCCTATGCCGAAATCCGGCGGATTTTCGACGACGTGCGCGGCGATTCGATGGTCCTCGCCCGCTACATGCAGGTCCTGTCGCCCGATCTGTGCGCAGCCCTGGCCGGCCGGATCATCAACATCCACCATTCCTTCCTGCCCAGCTTCGCCGGCGCCAAGCCCTACCACCAGGCCTACACCCGCGGCGTCAAGCTGATCGGTGCCACCTGCCACTACGTGACCAGCGAACTCGACGCCGGCCCGATCATCGAGCAGGACGTCATCCGTATCGACCACTCCGACTCGCCGGAAGACATGGTGCGCTACGGCAAGGACATCGAGAAGACCGTCCTGGCGCGCGGCCTGCGCTATCACCTGGAAGACCGTGTGCTGGTGCACGGCAACAAGACCGTGGTCTTCCGCTAGATTCCGCCGCCGGCCGTTCGGTAACGCCGCACAGCCGGTCGATTCGGCTCAATCGACGATCTTGCGAACCTCGACCCCGGACAGCCATTTCACGTGGCGAGGCCCGGTACGGGTATCCTTGGCCGAAATGAGGGCGATGCGGCCTTCGGCTTCGTCGAGCGGCCGGCCGTCCCTTTCATAAAAAACCAGGATGCCTTCGGCCAGCGGCGAATTGAAAATTTCCGACCAGCTGAACACCACCTTGTAGCCATCGCTGGCCGTGGCGATCACCGCCATTTTCTTGGCATCGTTGTGGTCCTTCAGGACAAGTACTGCTTTTTCCAGTACATCCCGAAGCAGCACGCCCTTGAGACTCTGTATGGTGCTTGTCGTCGCCCCGGATTGGCAGACGATCGGCAGGCTGCCCATTTCCCGGGAAGGCAAGGCCTTGAGATCGTCGACCGTGAGCAGCAGGCGATTTTCGACGGCACCGGCAACCGCCAGTTGCGTCGTCGTATATTTCCCGGCCTCGACATTCCCGTCGGCGGCGCCGCCGGCCGAGGCCCAGGCAAGCGTGGCGACGGTCAAAATGAGCCTGAGGTGTTTCAGCATGGTGTCTCGTCCTTCCCTGGTGTTTGCTTCCGATAGATGCGATGTCGATACATGCCGTTTCACGGCTTCGGGGCGGGAAGTGGATAGATCCACGGCCCGCCCGCCTGCCGGTCGGCGATGGCAAGCTCGCGCTGGCCGGTCGGCGACAGGAGATAGTCCGCCAGGCGCCGCGCGGCGGCGCGCCGTTCCGGGGTGGCCGGATGGCGGGGACCGGGCTCGACGGCGACGTAGAGCCGGCGGGTGGCCGGATCGCCGGCCAGGAGTACCGCCATGCCGGCGCCGGGAATTTTTCCGAAAGCCACGGGGATGTGGCCGACCAGGCCATAGGCCTGCTTTTCGGCGGCCAGTGCAAGGATGGCGCGCGGCGTCGTAGTAGTGTCCTGCAAGACCCACGGCCCGGGGCTGATCCCCGCCGAATGCCAGAGTTCCTGGACCAAGGAATGACTGCCGGGGTTGCGAAAAGCGATGAAGGGGGCGCCGGCCGCGGCGATACGCCGCATCGCCTCGACGGCATCGGCGGCGCCCCGCACCGCGGCCGGATCCCCGGGCGGCCCGACGATGACATGCTCGTTCTGCGCCCAGGCCCGCAAGGGAGCCGCCATGCCGTTGGCCAGCAGGGCACTGGTATGGTCGCTGGCATGGATGAGGAGAAGGTCGGCCTCGCCCCGCTCGAAAACGGGACCGACCACCTCCTTGGGCGCGGCACTGACCGTCACGACGCTCATGCCGAGAACCTCGCCGGCCCGTTTCGCCAGGATGGGCCAGACACCGCACAGCTGGATGCCGCCGACGACGGCAACCCTGATCTCGGGCTGCGCGGCGGGAGACCATGCGGGGAAAAGGAGAAGCGCCGCAGCCAATACGCCCAGCCGGGCCGCCAGCCGACAGCGGCCCGGCAAGCGGTTTTCAGGATTTTTCCGGGACATCATTACAACGGCGTATTGAACTGGACGAACCAGTTGCGCCCCACCTCCGGGTAACCCTCGGTGAATTCGTAGAGTTTGTCGAAGATATTGCGGACGCCGGCTTCGACAACCGTGCCACCGGGGAAGCGGTAGCCCGCCTTCAGATTGGCGACGGCGAAGCCCGGCGCCACCTGCACGCCATCCGAGGAGGAATAGCGCTGCGAGTAGCCTTCGGCGCTGCCGGTGAGGCGCCAGCCGTTTCCGGCATGCCAGATCGCGTCGGCGAAGAATTTGTGACGCGGCACATCGGTCAGCTTGTCGTCGCTCGACCGGTTGTCGCGGTCGAGATAGGTATAGTTGGCGCTCAGCTCCCAGTTCGCGAGCCAGCCGCGGATGCCCAGTTCAAGGCCGTCCTCGGCCACCTTGCCGATGTTCTGATTCTGCTTGCAAAGCACCTTGGCGCTGCCTTTTTTGCACTGCGGACCGAGCTCTGTCAGGATCGTATTCTGAATCAGGTTGCTGATGTCGCTGTGGAACAGATTGAGCTCGACCGTCCAGCTCGGGGCCAGCTTGCCGCTATAGCCGACCTCGTAGTGCATGGCTTCTTCCATTTTGAGATCGGGGTTGGGCAGCGCCTGGCCCATCCTGTAGGAATAGCGGTCCTTGATGGTCGGAAAGCGTGTTTTGTGGGCAGCCGAGGCGTGCAGCGAATCGGCGCCGCCCAACTGATAGAAGACTCCCGCCTGACCGTTGGTGGCGGTGTTGTCGGCACGAGCAAAGTCGGAAAGCTCGTTCGTCTTGGCATTGTAGTCCTGGGCCTCGAGACTTTGGCGCTGCTCGAAGGAGAGCCCCGTGACCAGCGACAGACGCGGCGTGAAGGCATGGGTGTCTTCCAGCGCCAAGGTCTGGGTCAAGTCCTTGAAACGCCGCTCGGGCTCGCCTTCATTGTACTCGCGGTGTACATCCTCCTTGGCATTGTACGAGGTGCGCAACAGGTTGGCGGCGCCCAGCCTGATGTCCCCCTGAATGCTGAAACCATTGGTGTAGTCGTCGTAGTAGCTCTTGAACGACGACTTCTTGTCCATCGAGTCGTAGTTTGCGTCGTCGTAG
>JAJXVG010000037.1 GCA_021782315.1 Pseudomonadota bacterium
CTCCTTCGGTGCCGGCAACTACGGCATGTCGGGGCGCGGCTTCCGGCCCGATTTCATCTTTGCCTGGCCCAATGCGCGTACCGCGGTGATGGGGGGCGAGCAGGCGGCCAAGGTGATGTCCATCGTGCACCGGGAGAAGATCGAGAAGGAAGGGCGCGCCCCCACTGCTGAAGAGGCCGCCCGCATCGACGCGATGGAGGCCGCCATCATCGCCCAGTTCGATCGCGATTCGCACCCCTTGGCGGGGACGGCGCGTTTGTACGACGACGGCCTGATCGACCCGCGCGATACGCGCCGGGTGCTGGCTTACACCCTGTCCATCTGTCGCGAGGCCCGGCTGCGCCAGGTCAACAGCAACAGCTTCGGCGTTGCCCGCTTCTGATCGAGGTCACCATGCATTTACCGGATACTCCCACCCTGCTGACCGCCCTGTCGCAAGGCGTGCTGGCCGTCGGCATCAACCGTCCCGAAGCCCGCAACGCCATGAACGAACAGGTGGTGACCGACCTGATCGCCATCTTCAGTCACCTGCGCGAGCGCCAGGATGTGCGCGCCGTGGTGCTGCGCGGCGTTGGTGGCACCTTTTGCGCCGGCGGCGACATCCGCGACTTTGCCCAGGTGCGCCAGCGCCCGGCCGCCCCCGGCAGCGATCCCATCGCCCGTTTCAACCGCCGCTTCGGCGAGATGCTGGAGCTGGTCAACAGCGCGCCGCAGGCCACCGTCGCCGTGGTCGAAGGCGCCGTGCTGGGCGGCGGCTTCGGCCTGGCCTGCGTGGCCGACGTCACCATCGCGCTGCACGATGCCAGCTTCGGCATGCCTGAGACCGGTCTCGGCATCGTGCCGGCCCAGATCGCTCCCTTCGTCGTCGAGCGCATCGGCCTGTCGCAGGCGCGTCGGCTCGCCGTCTGTGGTGCCCGCTTCGACGGCGCCGAAGCGCTGCGCCTCGGGCTGGCCCATTTTTCCGAAGGCGACGTCGCCGCGTTGGAGCAGCGGTTGGCCGGCGTGCTGCGCCAGATCAAACGCTGCGCGCCGCGCGCCAATGCGGCCACCAAACAGATCGTGCTGGCGGTGGGCCACCAGCCGCTGTCGCAGGTGCTCGACGAAGCAGCCCGCCTGTTTTCGATCGCCCTCGCTGGCGAGGAGGCCGCCGAGGGCACCCGCGCCTTCATTGAAAAACGCCATCCCGCCTGGAGCGACGCATGACCATGAATTTCCGGAAAGTATTGATTGCCAACCGCGGCGAGATCGCCGTGCGCCTCATTCGCGGTTGCAGAAAAATGGGTTACCAGACGGTCGCGGTCTATTCAGAGGCTGATCGTCAGGCCTTGCATGTAGCCGTTGCCGACGAGGCCGTTTGCATCGGCGCGGCGCCAGCCAGCGAATCCTATTTGGTCGTGGACAACATCCTGCAGGCCGCCCGGGTCAGTGGGGCCGACGCCGTTCACCCCGGCTACGGCTTCCTGTCCGAGCGTGAGGATTTTTCCCGGGCGGTGCAGGAGGCCGGCCTGGTCTTCATTGGCCCCGATCCGTTTTCGATCGGCGCCATGGGGAACAAGAGCGCGTCCAAGCTGCGCATGATCGCCGCCGACGTGCCCTGCGTGCCTGGCTACCAGGGGGATGATCAAACGGATGCGACGCTGGTCGGTGAGGCGCGCAAGATCGGCCTGCCGGTCATGGTCAAGGCAGCGGCGGGCGGTGGCGGGCGCGGCATGCGTCTGGTGCACCAGGAGGCCGATCTGCTGGGCGCGATTCAGTCGGCGCGCAGCGAGGCCAGCAATTCCTTCGGCGACGGTCAGTTGCTGGTGGAAAAGGCGGTGCTGAACGCGCGCCACGTCGAAATCCAGATCTTTGGCGACCGGCACGGCAACGTGGTGCACTTCGGTGAGCGTGACTGCTCGGTGCAGCGACGCAACCAGAAGGTGGTGGAAGAGGCACCCAGCCCAGCCGTCGATGACAGTCTGCGTGAGCGCATGGGAGCGGCGGCGGTCGCGGCAGCGCGGGCGGTGAATTATGTCGGCGCGGGGACCGTGGAGTTCATGCTCGACGCCGATGGCGCCTTCTATTTCCTGGAAATGAACACCCGCCTTCAGGTCGAACATCCGGTGACCGAAGCGGTCTACGACGTCGATCTGGTCGAATGGCAGTTGCGCGTCGCCATGGGCGAGGCATTGCCCATGTCCCAGGCACAGATCAACGCTCGGCGCCAGGGTTGGGCCATCGAGGTGCGCCTGTGCACCGAAGACCCGGCCCGCAACTTCATGCCGCAAACGGGGCCCTTGCTGGCCTGGCGGCCCGCCACCGGGGCCGGCATGCGGGTCGACCACGGGCTGCGCGAGGGCGGCGTGATCTCGCCGTTTTACGATTCCATGCAGGCCAAGCTGATCGCCAGCGGCGCCACGCGCGAACAGGCCCGGCATCGTTTGTTGCAGATGCTCGACGAGACGGTGTTGCTCGGCGTCAACAGCAACCAGGACTTTCTGCGCCAGATCATTGCCCACCCGGTCTTCGCCGACGGCCACTTTTCAACCGGCTTCATCGCAGAGAACATGCCGGCCGACACCCTGAGCGACGCCCGCCGGCCGGATGCGACGCACAGCGCGCTGGCCGCCGTCATGCTCTACCGCTGCGCCGCCCGGAAACTGGCCGACGATGCCGGGCTCGACAGCGAATTGCTGAACTGGCAAAGCTCGGCCCCGGCCGCCGTCGGATTCAAACTCGCAGCCGGCGAGGACACGCATCTGGTGACGGTCAAGGCCCTGGACGAATCGCGTTACAGCGTTCAGGACGGCAGCACTGAGCGGGTCATCGAACTGATGGCGGTGGGCGCCCTGGACGTTCAGTTCATGGTCGACGGCAAGGCCTCGCGGGCCAGCTACGCGCAGGCAGCGGGTGGCATCTGGCTGCGCCAGAACGGGCTCACCCTGTGCTACGCGGATCAGACCCTGGCGGCCGCCGAAAAGGAATTGGCCGGCAGCGATGGCCGCCTGACAGCGCCGATGGACGGCAAGATGGTCTCGGTGCTGGTCGCCACGGGCGAGCAGGTCAGCAAGGGACAAACCCTGGCCGTGCTCGAAGCCATGAAGATGGAGTTTCAGATCTGCAGCGCCGTCGCTGGCGTGGTCGAGGCGGTGGCTGCCCAGGCCGGGCAACAGGTCAAGGCCAGGCAACTGCTGATTGCGCTCAAGCCGGCCGCGTCCTGAGCGGATGTCCCGGCTGCGATCGACCGCCCCCCATTTTCGTTGACCAACAGGAATGCTGCCATGCGTTATCGTTCTGTTTTCCGGCCCGATCTGTTCGCGGGCCAAACCATCGTCGTCACCGGCGCCGGCAGCGGGATCGGGCGCTGCACGGCGCACGAACTGGTGGCGCTCGGCGCCAGGGTGGCGCTGGTCGGGCGCGCCATCGACAAGCTGCAGCGGGTGCAGGCTGAACTGGGCGTGGCCCATGCCAGCGTCCATAGCTGCGATATCCGCGATGAAGGCGCCGTGCGCCAGACGGTGACCGACATCCTCGCTCAACACGGGCGCATCGATGGCCTGGTCAACAACGCGGGCGGGCAGTACCCGACGCCGCTCAAGAACATCTCGCTCAAGGGTTGGGAGGCGGTGGTCAGGACCAACCTGACCGGCGGCTTCCTGATGGCCCGGGAGTGCTACACCCAGGCCATGGAAGCCGCGGGCGGCGCCATCGTCAACATCATTGCCGACATGTGGAATGGCATGCCCGGCATGGGCCACTCCGGCGCCGCGCGCGCCGGCATGCTCAATCTGACCGAAACGGCCGCCTGTGAATGGGCCGTTGCCAACGTCCGGGTCAATGCCGTCGCCCCGGGCTACGTCGCCACCTCGGGCATCGACACCTACCCCGACGATTTCAAGAAGGCGGCGCGTCACATCCATCGCAGCGTTCCGCTGCAGCGCTGGGCCGTTGATGCGGAAATTTCCGCGGCGATCGTCTTCCTGCTCTGCGAGGCGTCTGCATTCATTACCGGCGCATGCCTTCGGGTCGATGGCGGCGTGCCCAACGCGCGCCCCACCTGGCCGCTGCCGGAGCACGGGAAGTCCAAACCCTTCGATGGCTTTCATCTCTACCAGGCGCCTCGGGCCCTGGCCCAGGACTAATTCAGCAGGAGTCACACTCTCATGACCAAGAAAACAATTGCCATCGGCTGTTCCTCAGGCTTCTGGGGCGACAGCAGTTTTGCCCCCGAACAATTGGTGACATCGGGCCGCATCGACTATCTGGTTTCGGACTATCTGGCTGAAATCACCATGTCGCTGCTGGCCAGGGCACGGGCCAAGAATCCGCAGGACGGCTTTCCCCAGGATTTCATCGACGCGCTGGCGCCGCTGCTGCCGGAAATCAAACGCCAGGGGATACGCGTCGTCTCCAATGCCGGGGGCATCAATCCCCGCGCCTGCCGCGACGCCCTGCAAGCAGCAGCGGCGGCGGCCGGGGTCGCCCTGCGCATCGCCATCGTCGAAGGCGACGACCTGTTGGCGCGCTCGGATGAAATCCGCAGCCTGTCGCCGGTGGAAATGTTCACCGGCCAGGCGATGCCGGCCAAATTGATGAGTTGCAATGCCTATCTGGGCGCCCGTCCCATTGCCGCCGCCCTGGAGGCCGGCGCCGATGTCGTATTGACCGGGCGTTGTGTCGACTCGGCGGTGACGCTGGGCATCCTGATGCACGAATTCGGCTGGCAGGACAGCGACTACGACCTGCTCGCCGCCGGCAGCCTGGCCGGGCACGTGATCGAGTGCGGGCCGCAATGCACGGGCGGCATCTTCACCGACTGGCAGGAGGTGCCCGGTTGGGAAGACATGGGTTACCCGATCGTCGAATGCGCCGCCGACGGCAGCTTTGTCGTGACCAAGCCCGAGCGCACGGGCGGCCTGGTCAGCGTCGGTACCGTGTCGGAACAGATCGTCTATGAAGTCGGCGACCCGCAGGCTTACATCCTGCCGGATGTGGTGTGCGACTTCACCCAGGTTCAAGTCAGCCAGGTGGGCGACAACCGCGTGGCGGTCAGCGGCGCCAGGGGCCGCTCGCCGACGGCCAGCTACAAGGTCAGCGCCACCTACGCCGATGGCTGGCGCAGCATGTCCACCATGCTGGTGGCTGGCCATCAGGCCGCGGCCAAGGCGCGCCGCATGGGCCAGGCCATTGTCGACAGGACGCGCGCCCTGAACCAGCGTTTCGGTCGGGCCGATTTCCGCGAGGTGCTCCTGGAGGTCATCGGCGCCAACGAAACCTATGGCCGGCCCGACGATGCGGCGCGCGAGGTGATCCTGAAAATCGGGCTGCGCCATGACGACAGGAATGCGCTCGACCTGTTCGGCAAGGAGATGACCCAGGCCGGCGTGGCCATGGCACAGGGCACGACCGGCTTCTTTGGCGGTCGTCCCACGCCGTCGCCGGTGATCAGGCTGTTTTCCTTCCTGCTGCCCAAGGATTCGGTGGCCGTGACCATGGATGTGGACGGTGTCGCCACAACGATCGATATCTTCCCCGGCAGCGTCCTCGAAGCGGCCGAGCCGGCCCGAAGCACGCCCCCCGCGGCGCAGGCCGGCACGGTCGAGGTGCCCCTGATCGCGCTGGCCTATGGGCGCAGCGGCGACAAGGGCGATGACGCCAACATCGGCATCATCGCCCGTCGCGCCGAGTTCATGCCGGTGCTTGCCAGGGAACTGACGCCCGAACGGGTGAAAGCCTTTTTCGCCCATTACGTCCGGGGCGACGTGCAGCGCTGGGAGTTGCCGGGCCTGCACGCCTTCAACTTCCTGCTGGGCAGCGCGCTGGGCGGCGGCGGCATCGCGTCGCTGCGCTACGACCCCCAGGGCAAGAGTTACGCCCAGATGCTGCTCGACCTGCCGGTGCCGGTCCCCGCCGCGTGGCTCCAGGCCGGTGGGCTGTTGAGCACCTATCGCGCGCCGGCGCCGACAACCCGGAGCGACTGCCATGGATAAACCTGACCCGGCCGACATCGGCATCATCGAAGACAGCGCGAAACGATTCGCGCAGACCGAGGTCAGGCCTCATCTGGAAGCCTGGGAGACAGCGGGAGAGTTTCCCAAAGAGATCTATGCCCGACTCGGCGAACTCGGTTGGCTGGGCATGGGCTTCGACGAGGCCTATGGTGGAACGCCGGCCCCCATGGCGCTCAGGAATGCACTCAGTATCACGCTGGCTCGGTACACCGGCAGCGGCGGGTTTCTGGCCGGCGCCTTCAGCCACACCATCGGACTGCCCGTCATCGCGCGCTTCGGCAGCGATGCGCTCAAGCAGCGCATCATGCCCGACGTTCTGGCGGGCAAGAAGATATCGGCCCTTGCCGTCACCGAACCCGGCGGCGGCTCGGATGTGGCGAACATCCGCACCACGGCCATACGGGACGCGGATCACTATGTGATCGACGGCGAAAAGATCTTCATCACCTCCGGCATGCGCGCCGACTGGATCACCCTGGCCGTGCGCACCGATCCTGCCAGCAGGGGGCCTGAGGGGATTTCCATGGTGGCGGTGCCGGGCGACGCACCGGGATTGACGCGCCACAAACTGGACAAGATGGGCTGGCTTTGTTCCGACACCGCCATGCTGCATTTCGACAAGGTGCGCGTGCCGCTTGCCAACCTGATCGGCGAGGAAGGCAAGGGCTTCAAGCTGATCATGAACAATTTCAACGCCGAGCGCATCAACATCGCCGCGATGGCACTGGGCTCAGCGCTGTGCTGCTACGACGAAGCACTCGACTGGGCCAGGCAGCGCCGCACCTTTGGCAAGACCCTGACAGAGCATCAAGTCGTCAGACACAAGCTGGTTGACATGCACATGCGCATCGCTTCCACCCGCGCCTGGCTTGACAGTGTGGTCGATCGTGCCGACCGGGGCGAGACCGGCGCGGATTGGGTGGCCGAGGTCTGCCTGTTGAAGAACCATGCCACGCAGTCCATGCAGTTCTGCGCCGATCAGGCGGTTCAGATTCTGGGCGGCATGGGTTACATGCGGGGCACCGCCAGCGAGCGCCTCTACCGGGAAGTCAAGGTATTGACCATCGGCGGCGGAACCGAAGAAATCATGAAGGAACTCGCGGCACGCCAACTGGAAATCTGACGGCGGCCATCGAGCGTCAACGGCAAATGTTTTTGGAAGTAAACCATCAAAAGGAGCTACCAATGTTTCAAATGCCCGTATCAAGAGAAATATCCCGCATCAGAAGAATCGCGCTGGGCGATTTGGTTTACCGCGCAGCCATCCGATTTGGCGACCGCCCGGCAGTGGTCGACCGGGATATCCGGATGACTTACTCGGAGGTCGATGGCGCCAGTTCACAGATAGCGCATTACCTGCTGGAAACCCTTCCCCAGGGGGCTCACGTGGCCATGCTCTGCGCCAATTCGGCAGAGATGCTGGTGACCATCAACGGCATCCACAAGGCCGGCTGTGTCTGGGTGCCGGTCAACATCATGCTGGCCAAGACACAGATCGAGCACATCATCCGCCATGCCGAGGCTTCCTGTCTGGTGATCGATGAAGATATCGCACAACAACCCGATTTCGCCGCATTGCTGGCCGAATTGAAGTTGCCGCTCATCGTCACCTATGCCACCGGCGTCAACAGTGCCCTGGGGAAAACCTTCGCTCAGGCGCGGGAGGGACAACCCCAAACGCTGCCGGAGGTCGAGATTGACAGCGATCAGCCGGCCTTGATCATGTACACCAGCGGAACCACCGGCAAACCCAAGGGGGTGGTGCATTCGCACGCATCTGCCCAGCACGGCGGGGTCGCCAATATCGGATCTTTGGGGATCACTGAAAAAGACGCCCTGACCTGCATGTTGCCGCTGTTTCACATCGGACAGCACTGCGTCACCTTGTCTGCGGCCATCGCCGGCGCATGTATCGTCATGTTCCGTGGCTTCCGGGCCGATGAGGTGATTGACGGCATCGGGCGTGAGAAGATCACCGTCACCGTTGGCCTGCCCTTGATGTACGCGGGCATTCTGGCCGATCCTCGGGCCGAGACAGCGGATTTTTCATCCCTGCGGATGTGCGTCTATGCCATGGCGCCCATGCCGGCGCCATTGGTCGGCAAGATCGCCGCCAGGATGAGCAGGAACGTCGTGCTGGTCACCGGACAAACCGAAATCTATCCCATCACCATGATTTTCCGCCCTGTGGAGCACCCTGGACGGGAAGCCAATTACTGGGGCGTATCCACCGGCGCGTGCGAGACGGCCATCATGGATAACGAAGGAAATCTGCTGCCGCGCGGGTGGGTCGGGGAAATTGTTCATCGTGGCGCCAACACCATGCTCGGCTATTACAAGGATGAAGCTGCGACCGCGGCTGCCCAGCAGTTCGGCTGGCACCACACGGGCGATCTCGGCATGATTGACGATGGCGATCAATTGCTGTTTCTCGATCGCAAGAAAGACATGATCAAGACCGGCGGCGAAAACGTCGCCAGCATCAAGATCGAGTCCGCCATCCTGGCTCACCCGGCGGTAGCCGCTGTTGCGGTGATTGGCGTGCCGCATCCGCACTGGACCGAGGCCATTTGCGCCGTAATCGTTTTGAAGGCCGGAGCGCCCTGCACGCAAGCCGAAATGGCGGCCCATTGCAAAACGCTGCTGAGTGGATTCGAGGTTCCCAAGGTCTTCAAGTTTGTCGAAGATTTGCCCATGACGGCAACGGGAAAAATGCAGAAACAGATCTTGCGCAAGCAATTCTCGAATCTGTTCAATGAAGCGTAAGCGCTGGGCGTCGGCGTGGCGTCGCTGCGCTACGCCGCCCCGAGCAAGACCGGTTTGCTCTTCGCCGCACATTCAGCCACTAAACGCAAGTGCATGCGACGCTACCTCCTTACAGTGAATGCATGACCAACTAATATTTCCCACATCCCGCCATGACCAATGAATCCTCACTCGTGATCGATCGCCCGCCCATTCGCAACAATGATGACTTGCGCGCCCTGGAGTCGGTACCGCTGGCGCAACGCCTGCACGGACTCGATACCACGCTGGACCTGTTCGAGCGTTCTGCCAGGAACTGGCCGCAGCGCATCGCCCTGAGCTACCTTCCCCATGGCGATCTGCAAGACCGGCCAATCGACGTATCCTATGTGCAATTGCGTGACCGGATCGTGCAAACGGCCAACCTGTTCTCCACCTTCGACTTGAGCCCGGACGACTGCGTCGTCTACCTGCTGCCAAACCTGCCGGAAACGCACTATGTCATATGGGGAGCCCAGGCTGTCTGTCGCGTTGCGGCCATCAATCATTACCTGGAGCCGGCCCAGATCCTGGATCTGATCAAGGCACTGGATGCCAAGATCGTCGTCACCTGCGCACGGGAACTGTCGCCGGACGTCTGGGACAAGGTCAGCCAGTTGCTGCCATCGATACCGGCGCTGCGCGCCTGTTTTGTGGTCGGCGGCACCCGTCCCGGCACCAATGAACAGGCGGCCGACTTCACTGCAGCCATCGAGCGACAGCCCAGCACCCCACAATTTGCGGTTGCGCATGACGCTGGGAAAATAGCCGCAGGCTTTCACACCGGGGGCACGACGGGCACGCCGAAGGTCGCACTGCTGTCGCACGGTGCTTTGGTCAGCAACAGCTGGATGATCAGTGAAATATTCGACACCCAGCCCACCGATGTGATTGCCTGCGGCTTGCCGATGTTTCACGTCAACGCCGTGGTAGTGACCGGCCTGGCCGCGTTTCTTTGTGGCGCCCGCGTGATCCTGGCCGGGCCCAACGGTTTTCGCAATCCTGCCTTGATCGGCAATTTCTGGCGTCTGGTCGAACGTTTTCAAGTGACGGCATTTTCCGGCGTGCCGACCATCTACGCCGCCTTGCTGGGCGTTCCCATCGGCGACGCCAAAATCTCGTCGCTTCGTTTCGGCGTCTGTGGCGCCGCCCCCATGCCGGTCGAGACCTTCCGGCGTTTCGAGCAGGCCACCGGCATCAAGTTGCTCGAGGGCTTCGGCATGACGGAAACCACCGCGGGTGCCACCGGCAATCCGCGCAACGGCGAGCGCCGCGTCGGTTCCATCGGGCTGCCGGCGCCCTACACCCGCATGAAAGTGGTCATCCTGGACAACGACGGACAGTATGTGCGCGATGCCGAGGTCGATGAAATAGGCGTCGTCGCCATTACCGAACCGCATTTGTTTTCAGGCTATCAAAACCCGGTACACAACGCCCATATCTGGGTGCACCCGGGCTGGCTCAACACCGGCGATCTCGGGCGCATTGATGCCGATGGTTACTACTGGCTGTGTGGGCGGGCCAAGGACGTGATCATCCGTGGCGGACACAACATCGATCCGTCGATAACCGAAGCCACCCTGGTCGACCATCCTGATGTGGCCCTGGTCGCCGCGGTTGGCAAACCCGACGCTTACGCGGGTGAGCTGCCGGTGGCCTACGTGATGTTGCGACCGGGGGCCAGCGTTACCGCGTCGGCGCTTCAGGAATATGCCAAGGCCAAGGCTCAGGAGCGAGCCGCAGCGCCGGCCTGGGTCGAGTTGATCGATCAAATGCCGATGACCGCCGTCGGCAAGATATTCAAGCCGGCCTTGCGCAAGCAGGCCACTGTCCGGACGCTCCGTGAATTGCTCGAAGCCGCTGACGTGCCTGCTGAAATCGACATCGGCGACGACCCCAAAGCAGGGGTGCTGGTGACGATCAAGGTCGGGAACGAGGCCCATCGACTGGCGGCCGAGCAAATTACCAGCCAACTGACGGTAAAGGTCCGCACGGTCATCCGGTAAAACCCTGACACCTCTCACTGACCCGGCCGCCTGAAGTATGTTCATGGCGTCTTGGCGCGACCCCCTCTACCGGGCTGCGCCAACCCGCCGCAAGACCCGATGCACGGCGATGCATCAAGATTTCGACCCACCCTGGACGCTTTACTCAGGCGCCGGCTTGTCGGTCGTGCATCCATTTTTTGCCAAGAGAAATCATCCATGACAAATCCGGTGACCTTTGAAACACACGGCGCCATCGGCGTGCTGCGCATCGACAATCCGCCGGTCAACGCCATTTCACCAAAAGTACTGGCCGGGCTGATCGAAGGTCTGGCCGCCTTCGAATCGCAACCCGCGTTGGGCGCCTTGCTGGTGCACTGCGCCGGGCGAACCTTTGTCGCCGGCGGTGACATCAATGCCTTCGACCTGCCAGACTTCAACATCGCGCCCTTCAATAATTTTCTGGCGCGCCTGGAACAATCGACCCGGCCCGTCGTCGCCGCGCTGCACGGCACGGTGCTCGGCGGCGGACTGGAACTGGCGATGGCTTGCCATTACCGATTGGCCTTGCCTGGCACCCGTGTCGGCCTGCCCGAGATCAAACTGGGCCTGGTGCCCGGCTCTCTCGGCACGCAGCGCCTGCCGCGTCTGGCTGGCATCTCCCTGGCGTTGGACTTGATTCAGTCCGGGCGCATGCTCGAGACCGAACTCGCGCGCGCCAGCGGCATTATCGATGTCGTACACGAGGGCGAGGCGCTGGCCTCGGGGCTGGCCTATGCGCGATCCTTGCTGGCGGCGGGCGCATCGGCGCGGCGCAGCAGCGAACAGCCCGTCTCGCTGGACGGCATTGCCGCCGATTTCTTTGCCGCGGCCTTGAGCGCAGCGCTCAAAAAACCGGCCTATCCGGCGCTGGCCGCTGCCGTGCGCTGCGTGCAGGCCGCCACCCTGCCGTTCGCCCAGGGCGCGCAGGTCGAAGCGCGCGAGTTCGAGGCCTTGCGCCCGTCGCCGTCGTCGCGGGCCTTGCGTCACCTGTTTTTTGCCCAGCGCCTAGCCGGCCAGGTTCCCGGTTTGCCGAAGGAGACGGCAGCGCGCAAGATATTCTCTGTTGGTGTTGTCGGCGCCGAGGCGGTCGGCGCCGACATCGCCACGATGTTAGCCAATGCCGGCCTCCCGGTGGTCCTCGTCGACGGCGCCGATGAAGCGCTGCAGCATGGCCTGGAATTGGCGCGCAACCACGCCAGTGCCGCCAAAGGCCGATTGAGCGTGGCGCTGTTGACCGGATCGCCGGACTACGCCGCGCTCGCCGACTGCGACCTGGTCATCCTGGCCGCCGCCGGGAAGCAGGATCGCCTGCGCGAAATAGGCGCCAAACTGGCCCAAATCTGCAAACCCGGCGCCATCATGGCGACGAGCTCCTCGACGCTTGCTGTCGAAGACCTCGCCCAGGTCTGCGGGCGACCGGCCGATGTCGTCGGCCTGCATTTCTTCAAGCCGCCCCAGGTCACGCGCGTACTTGAAATTGCGCGGGGTGCCCAAACCGCGCCTGCGGTACTGGCCACGGTCATGAAACTGGCGGCCGCCGTCGGCAAGGTGGCGGTGGTGTCGAATGGCGGTTTGATCGGACCGCGCATGGCCGAGGTCTATCTGCGCCTGGCTGATGCGCTGCTGCTTGAAGGTGCGCGGCCCGAGCGGATCGACCAAGCGGCTGAAGCCCTGGGCATGGCGATGGGTCCATGCCGCATGCGCGACACTATGGGCGCTCCGCGTCGCGGACCGGCGCGGCAGATTGACGACGGACAGCACCGCGACATCCCGGACCAGGAAATTATCGAGCGTTTGTTCTACCCCGTGATCAACGAGGGGGCACGCATTCTCGCCGAAGGGATAGCCTGTCGAGCCAGCGATATCGACATGATCTGGGTCGCCGGGTACGGATTTCCGGATCATCGAGGTGGGCCGATGTTCATGGCAGACGAGATTGGGCTGCCCGCCATCGCGGCAGGTCTGGCGGCCCGCTCGCCCGAAGGCGGCGATGTACCGGAGCACCGGCAAGCCAGCCGCCTGCTGCAGGAACTTGCCGCCCAAGGCAAGCGCTTGAGCAGGGCCTCGTGTGACGTTTGAAGCTGAGCCGGCGCAGGCGCAAGGAAGCTGAATTCCGGGCGGCGACAGCGCAGTTGTCACCGGCTGCGGCGGTCAGAACTCGACGTGCACCCGCACGCCGTACAACGGCAACGGGCCGCGGTCCCTGTTGTAAGCCGGGTTCTGGACGTACTGGTAATCGGCGGACAGGGTCAATTGCTTGCTCAGGTGCAATGCGTAATAAATCTCGGCGATCTTCTCGGCCCCGTAATTGAGTCCGCCATCACCGATGAGAATACCCATGCCGCCGGCGGCGAAATATTCACGTGCCGCGCCGGACAGGCCGTTCATGACCAGCGCCAGGCCCAGGGTATCGTCATGGCGCTGCCAGCGATCACCGCGCAGGGACAGGCCCATGGAAACCGAGCGATTGATTTCGGTGAAATCGAAGGCTTCCTTGCTGCCGACATTGGCGCTTGCCCGTGCGAAAAATCCGAGATCGGCGGCCAATTCCTGCTCGAGGTTGAGGGCGACGCCAGGACGGTCCTGGACGCGGCGAACCGCTGCGATATTGGGCGCCCCGCCATCCTGCCGAGCGAGAGCGACCGCATCCCGGTAATTGCCCATGCGGCCGTGATTGACGAAAGCCAGGAGCTTGACTTTGCCCGGCCTTCCCAGCCAGTCGTGACGCGCCTCGAATTCGCCCGCCGCTTCAAATTGGTCGAAGCTGGTATCGATATACTTGCTGTTCGGTGCATCGGACAAGGCGAAAAATCCGCCGCGCAAGGTCCACCAGGACTGGGTCCATTCGATGGCGCCTCCCCAGGTGAATCCCCAGGAATCGGCCGCGTAGTCGAAGGCGCCCGATTCGACAACCGACCAGTTCAGGAAATCGGCCCGGGGGTCGTGGGCATAGCTATTGGTATCGAAAATATCGACCACCGAGAACTTGCCCAGGGTGATCGTGACATTGTCACCCGTCCGCTTCCCGGCCAGTTGATTGGCGCCGGCGGCGATCGCCTCATCTTCCCCGCCCAGGTTGATTATCTGGCGATAAAAGGCGCGCGGCAGGCGCAGGTAGGGGTAGTTGGCGCCGACCTTGTAGGCCTCGCCGCTGGCGTAGCCGGCCATGCCCAAGGTATTGCTCAGGCCGAAGCCCTGGTCGTATTCCGGGCTGATCCACAGTTCCGCTCCCTGCCACGGACGAACGCCGAGCGACAGCGTCACGTCGTTCGTTGCGGCGCTCCGCGCATTCGGGTCCAGGCTGTTCTCACCCCTGTAGGGCGAACTGAAGGCCGGGTGGTACTGATTGACGTTGGTGAACTGGCCGTGCACGGCCCATGTTTCCTGATCCGGCTCTGCATCGGCGGCGATGGCCGTAACCGGAGAGGGCTGGCCATCGCCCGCCGCCCAGCCAGCCACCGGCACAAGCAGCCACAGGCCGCAAAGCAAGGCAAACATTCCCCGCGCCACGACCATTCCTGGCGGAACTTCGACTCCATGCTCAAAACTGTGAACGACTTGATCCATGCAAGGCTACTCTCTGTTTGTTGGTTGCTTCGACCCGGCCCGGCACCTTCATCGGGCCGTTATGCACCGACAATCGAAATGACGGTTTTAATATAATTTTGTTACATGATCAAGTCATGCCAATGCCATCGCGCATGAAGCGCCAACCCATTACGCCAGGCCCCGAGGAAAACATGATTCGGTATTACTGGTGTGCCCGGAGGGACTCGAATCCGCGACCTGCTTCCTATAAGGCGGAAAATACAGAATCACCGAAAGTACCATTTAACGCCAATTTTTCTGTATTGCACTATAAACAAACTGATTTTCGGGCGCATTTCGGGCGCACTGGAGCAAAAAAAGAATGGCGACAATTAGGCAATGCGTATCGAGGTTTTGGCAAGCGATTGTTCGCCGAAAGGATTATCCAGTTCAAAGCCGATCTTGCGATAAAAAGTTAAACTTTGTGCACCGCAAACTCATATGTCATCTACGATATCGCAACAAGCCAGGGCCGAGACCGGCCACAAACGGCCAGTTGAGGCGACTATCCAACTCCAATACGGAAGGCTTCGTCAGACCCTGCTCGATATTCGGTATTCGGCGAACAATTGATGCTCTAACTACCTCACTCCGGCCAAGAGGAACAGCGACATATGTCCGGGCGCGCATGGCAGAAAGCCAATTCGGGACCACTTGCCCGGCACCGATGCCCGGCACTCAAATCGTTTGCCTGATCGGCCGTTGAAGCGGGAATTTCGGGTGGCATCTTGCCGATTGATTCCTGAAACATGGAGCCCCCTTCAAATCATTTGTTTGCTGAAATAATTTTTTAGCTACTCCAATTGGGGCAATTGCTCAGCGAGCTTGCCAAGTGCCATCACAGGCCCAACCAGCACTATCGAATGCAATTCAGCCGTCTGCGACAATTTGTCACATCGGCAAGCCGCAGCCGAATGCCTAGAATCCGCAACTTGTTAAGTTTATGATTTTCAACGATTTTTGACATGGATCAAGTTTGCCTCATGACTGCAGCTGTGTTGCCTCCACTGGATTGCCAGGAAAGACCATTGAGGCCCAGTGAACGCCTGGCCAATGCAGTGCTCGTCATATTGCTTCACGTCATGCTGGCTTACGCCATGCTGTATGTCTCGATCAGGAACGATCTGATCGAGTTGCCGCCAAGTATCAGTGTCCGCTTGTTGCCGATGATGGAAGAAAAAATCGAGCCAGCCAAGCCGCTGCCACAACCACCCAAGCCAGTGCCGCAGGTGCGCAGACCGCCGCTTGTTCCGCCCCAGCCAGTGTTAGCCCTTGCCAATCCGACGGCGGCGAGCAGTTTTGTTGTTGCACAGCAACCGTCTCCGCAGCCAATGATTGCACCACCGCCTGCACCGGCGCCGGAGGCCGTGGTGGCTGCCCGTTTCGATGCCGATTACCTGCATAACCCAAAACCGGTTTATCCAATGCTTTCGCGGCGCATGAACGAAGAAGGCAAGGTTTTGTTGAAGGTTCGCGTCAGTGCGCAAGGCATGGCGCTGGATGTGACCGTTTCGAAATCGAGCGGCTTTGCCCGGCTTGATGCCGCTGCCGCCGATGCCGTGACCCACTGGCGTTTCGTGCCGGCGCGGCGGGGTGATGAGCCAGTTGATTCTTCGGTGATCGTTCCGATCACCTTTGCACTTGGGTAGGAAAGGAAAGATATGAATTCGCAACTGGGCCTGGCCCATTTCTGGAGCCAGGGCGATCTGGTCGCACACAGCACGGCAATCATTCTGGCGCTGCTGTCGCTGGCCTCGTGGGCCATCATCCTGAGCAAGCTGTTATCGGTATGGCGGGCTTCGCGTTCGCTGGAACGCTCATTGGCCAGCTTCTGGCATGCCAATTCCCTGCCCGAAGCGCTCGAAACCTTGCGCCGCGAGGATCCCTCGGGGATATTTGCCGGCCTGGCGCTGACCGGTGCCCACTCGGCTCAGGCCCACCAGCAGAATGCAGCGCGCGGTATCGGTGCCGGGGTCAATGCCAGCGAATTCGTGACGCGTTCGATGCGCTCGCACATGGTCAATACGCAGGCGCGGATTGAGCGTGGCTTGACCTTTTTGGCTTCTGTCGGCTCGACCGCTCCCTTTATCGGCCTGTTTGGCACGGTCTGGGGTATTTACCACGCGCTGGTCGGCCTCTCCGGGGCAACGCAGGTGGTACTCGACAAGGTGGCCGGTCCGGTTGGCGAGGCGCTGATCATGACCGCTGCCGGCCTCTTCGTCGCCATTCCCGCCGTGCTCGCCTACAACGCCTTCACACGGGCCAACCGGCTGGTTGCAGTGCAACTCGACGGCTTTGCACATGACCTGCATGCTTACCTGACGACTGGCGTGCGCGTCGGCGGCAAAGTCAATCTGGTCGACATTGGCGCTTCTCGCGCGCGGCAGGCCTGATCATGGCCTTCGGAAGTTTCGACGAAGCCGGCCTTACCCAGCCGATGGCCGAAATCAATACGACACCGCTGGTCGACGTGATGCTTGTACTGCTGGTCATCTTCATCATCACCGCACCGCTCTTTCATCAGGCGGTGCCGATCGATCTGCCTCAGGTCAATTCGACCAGGCTGGATGACAAGCCGGAAGTCATTCAACTCGCCATCGATGCAGAAGGCAAGATTTTCTGGAATGGCGAGGCCATTCACCGCCAAGCGCTGGAAAGCCGCTTGCTTGCTGCCAGTCCGCACCAGCCCGAACTGCACCTGCGTGCCGATCGCAAGGTGGCCTATGAAAAAGTGGCCGATGTCATGGCTGCCGCGCAGCACGCCAGCATCGTAAAAATTGCATTTCTCACCGACTCGGCGCACTAGACGCCGCGATTTTCCATCGCTCCGTGGTGGGCGAATATTTTGGGGGTTTTAGAAGTGGGTCACTGTCTTTCTGGGTTAAACGCGCATTTCCGAGCTGTCGTTGCTGCCTTGCTTCCATCCGGTATCGAAAGCCTAGAGGCCAAAAACTTGCTCAGGGCAACTTCAATCGCGACAGGCTGCTTCAGGCTCAATCCCCTTGCTTTGGCCATTGCTTCACTTTTTGTATCAGTAAACCCGGCACTTGCAGCCGACGAGGCAAGCGATAAAACCCTGGGGGAGATGGTGGTTCAGGCCGATAAACCTGCTGTTCCTGCCAATCTTCCGGCAACGAGCGAAGGCGTGACGGCGGCGAACATCAGCGAAAGCATCAACGCGGTCACTTCGGCTGAGACCATCAAATACCTGCCCAGCATCGTGGTGCGCGAGCGCTACATTGGTGATCGAAATGCGATCGTATCGACCCGGACCACCGGCACGGTTTCCAGTGCGCAATCGGTCGTCTATGCGGACGATCTGTTGTTGTCGAACCTCCTGGGCAATACCTATAGCTACCAACCCCGATGGGGCATGGTTTCACCCAATGAGATCGAACGGGTGGACGTGATTTATGGCCCGTTCTCGGCGCTCTATCCGGGCAATTCGATGGGCGGCATCGTGGTGATGACGACACGCATGCCGGAGAAATTGGAGGCGCATGCCGAAGTGCAGGCGTTTCAGCAGAACTTCAAGCTGTACGGCACCAATGAAAGTAATCCGGGCCAACATGCGAGTGTCTCGATCGGTAACAAGATGGGGGACTGGTCGTTCTGGCTGAGTGCTGATCACCTGGATACCCATGGCCAGCCGATGAGTTTCGGCACTGCCACACTAAAATCCGGGGCTGGCGTCAGCACCCCGGTAACCGGCGCGTTCATCGATCGGGACCAAAATGGCAGTCCGCGCGTCATCACCGGCGCCTACAGCATTGATCACACCGTGCAGGATAATGCCAAGATCAAGCTGGCTTACGATTTCAGTCCGACCGTCCGCGCCACCTATTCGCTCGGCTACTGGCAGAACAACTCGGACACCGGCGTTGAGAGTTACTTGCGGAACGCCGCAGGCAATACGATCTATAACACGGCCTCCAGCGGCGCCCTCCAGTATGTCAACATCAATGGCCAGCGCTACAGCGTATCGGGGATCAATCCTGGGAGCGCCGAGAGTGAACACTGGATGCAGGGGCTTTCGGTCAGGTCGAACACCCAGGGCGTGTGGGACTGGGATGTATCGCTCAGCTCATATGACTACGGCACGGACATTTCCCGCTCGGCGAGCAACTACGGCAACAACAATACCGGGACCATCACCGACATGGGTGGAACCGGCTGGCAAACGGTTGATCTGCGTGGTGAGTGGCGTCCGGGCGGATCGCTGAAAAGCGAGCATCAAGTGAGCTTCGGTTTCCATGATGATCATTATCAATTGAAATCCAACACCTACAGCACCAGCAACTGGCTGAACGGCGCTCAAGGTGCGCTGACCAGCAATTCGAGGGGGGAGACGGAAACGCAGGCCATCTACCTGCAGGATGCCTGGCGTTTTGCCCCCGATTGGCAGTTGGTTGCCGGTGGGCGGCAGGAGTTTTGGCGGGCCTCGCAAGGCAGCAACTATAACGGCACGAGCAATATGTCGTATGCGGACCGATCAGATAGTGCATTTTCGCCAAAACTGGCCCTCGCCTATCAGGCGTCAGCGGACTGGATGTTCCGCGGCTCTGTTGGCAAGGCAGTTCGCTTTCCGACCGTCACCGAGATGTTCCAATCGATCAACTATGGGGCAGGTATCGTCACCAATGATCCCAACCTCAAGCCTGAGCGGGTCTTGTCGGGCGAATTGAGCGCCGAACGCGCGCTGGCAAACGGGCTGTGGCGTGTTTCCCTATTTCAGGAAGACAAGAATGACGCACTGATTTCGCAGACCAACACGACGGTGACGCCCAATATCACGAGTTACCAGAATGTCGACAAGGTTCGGACTGTTGGCATCGAAATGGCGATTCAACTGACGAATCTTTGGCTAAGTGGCCTGGATCTATCCGGCAGCGTGACCTACGCTGATTCGAAAATTCTGAGCGATATCCAGAATCCTGCCTACAACGGCAATCAGCAACCGCGCATTCCGGACTGGCGAGCAACCCTCCTTGGGGTTTACCACGCAACGGAACACCTATCGTTGAGCCTGGCTGTGCGCTACAGCGGCCGTCAGTACAATTCATTGGCCAATACGGATATCAATCCGGATACCTATGGTGGTGCCAGCTCTTTCCTGATTGCCGACGCCAAGCTTGTCTATAAATTTGCCAAACAATGGAGTGCGGCTCTGGGTGTGGATAACATCGGGAACGAGAAGGCCTATATTTCACCCCATCCTTATCCACAGCGTACGGTGTTTGGCAGCCTGAAATTTGACCTCTGACACCCCGGAACCAGAGATATCCATGTTCATATCCCGCGACATCTTCCATCTGGTCCGCGCGGCCCTATTGCTGACCTGCCTTGCTGGCGCAGCAGCCAGTGGCAGCGCGCTGGCCGCCGATGCCATGCATGAAATGACCAAGGGTTCGCCACGGCTGGAATTGGGTTCATCCGCCCTGTTCGCACCCGATGGTAGCCTGCTGGCGGCGGCCAGGCAGGGGGACCATGTGATGATTTACCGCAGCGCCGATCAAGGCAGGACGTGGTCGGCGCCCTCCGTGGTCAATACGCAAGCTGAGGCCATTTCGGCTGACGGCGAGAACTGGCCCAAGATCGCCCTGGCAACCGATGGTGGTCTGCTGGTTTCGTGGACGCATCCGCTGGCCAAGCCGTACAGCGGCGAAATCCGCCTGGCCCGTTCCGACGACGGCATACATTTCGCGGCGCCGGTAACCGTGCATCAGGACAAGGCGGTGATTACCCACCGCTTCGAATCTTTGCTGCCGCTGCCGGATAACCGCGTGATCCTCGCCTGGGTTGACAAGCGCGACCTGGAAGCGGCCACGGCCGGCAAAATCCCCTACCGCGGGGCGGCGATTTATGCCGCGATATCGACTGACGGTGGCCGCAGCTTCCAGCCGGAAAAGAAAGTTGCCGATCATTCCTGCGAATGCTGCCGCATCGCTGCCGCCGTCGACCGCGACGGCAGCCCGGTCTTGATGTGGCGGCAGGTTTTCGCGCCCAACGAGCGTGATCACGCACTGACCCGGATCAAGCCCGACGGGACAGCTGAAGCGGTGCTGCGTGCAACTTACGACCACTGGCGCATCGATGCCTGCCCGCATCACGGCCCATCATTGACCATTGATGCAAAAGGTGTCCGTCACGCAGTCTGGTTCAACCAGAAAGATGGTGAAGGTCGCGTCTTCTACGGTCGGCTGGAAAATTCGACCGAAATAAATGTCGACGGTCAGCGCACGGTCGGTGGCCCGCGTGCGGCTCATGCCGATATCGCTGCCGCCGGAGGCAAACTGGCCATAGCCTGGAAGGAATTCGATGGCGAGCGGACGCAACTGCGTGTCATGGTCTCCAGCAATGACGGCAAAAGCTTTGACGAATTGAAACTCGCTGCGACGGAAGGGGCCTCAGACCAACCGCGCGTCATTCGCCGCAAGGACAAACTCTTCGTCTTCTGGCGAACTGAAAAAGAGGGTTTCGGCCTTTTCCCAACGCCATGATGCGCCGCCTGATTCCGCTGTGCCTGCTGTTGGTGACCGGCTCACTGGCCGCCGCAGACTTTACCCTGCTTGATCGCAATACGGCGCGGAGCCTGTTTGATCCGGCCAGTTACAAGCAGCCGACCATCGTGGCGCTGTGGTCGTCTGATTGCAATTACTGCAGGAAAAACCTCGAACTGCTGTCGAGTCTGGCCAAACGCAACAAACGCCTGCGCGTGATTACTGTCGCAGCAGAGCCGGAAAATGCCCAACTCGGCCCGATCCTGAAGCGCTATGCGCTGGCCGGGCCTCACTATGCCTACGGCAACGACAGTCCGGATGCGATTGCTTACGCAATTGATCCGAATTGGGGCGGCGAGTTGCCGCGCACATTCCTGTTTGACGGTTCGGGGCGGCAAGAAAAGGTATCCGGTGTTCTCTCCGTTGATATGCTCAAAAAAATGTAGTTCGGTAG